>DATJLX010000055.1:0-15923 GCA_035509135.1 Methylocella sp. | reverse complement strand
CCCCAAGAAGGGCACGGGCACGCCAATCGTCTGCAGCAGCAAGATGGTGTTGAGCACCACCACCACCATGGTTCCGAACTTCGCCGCCAAACGGGTTGTGCGGCCATTGACAAACGGGCCCATGATGTCCGCCCGTTGCGTGAAGAGCAGGAGTGCGATCATGGGGATGGGCAGGGCGAGGCTCAGAATGACCTGACTAATGACGAGCGCGTTGGTCGCATCGACCCCATAGCCCACAACGATGAAGGCTGGGATCATCGTCACAAGCCGCCGGACCCAGACCGGAATTCTGAATCCGACGAAGCCTTGCATGATCATCTGCCCGGCCATGGTCCCGACTACGGAGCTCGACACGCCGGACGCCAGGAGCGAAACCAAAAAGACGGTTGCCGCGCCGGCGCCAAGCAGCGGCCCCAATGTCTGGTAGGCCGTCTCGATCTCGGCGACGTCACTGTGACCTGCGTGAAACGCCGCCGACGCCATCATCACCATCGCCATATTCACGGCGCCGGCGACCGTGAGGGCAGCGATGACTTCAAGGTTGGAGTAGCGAAGGAGCTTGCGCCGGTCGGCATCGTCATAGACCTTCAGGCGGTCCTGGGTGAGGCCGGAATGGAGATAAACGGCGTGCGGCATCACGGTGGCGCCAATGATGCCCACGGCACTTGTGACGGCCGCCGCAGCGCCGAGTTGCGGGACGACCGTGTGAAAGGCCGCCGCGGCCCAGTCCACCGGCACGATGAACAATTCGATCAGATAGCAGAGACAGATAATGCCGACCAAGGCGCCGATGATGAGTTCGATCGGCCGGAAGCCTCGCCTCTCGAAGGTCAGAATTCCGTAGGTCACGATCGCGGTAACGATCATGCCCCAGAAGAGCGGCAGCTTGAACAGGAGGGAGAGACCGATCGCGCCGCCAAGAAATTCCGCGAGATCGGTCGCCATTGCCGCGATCTCACTGACGATCCACATGGCGATGACGAGGGGCCGGGGTAGCTGCTCGCGGCAGAGTTCGGCAAGGTTGCTGCCGGTTACGATGCCAAGTTTTGCCGACAAGGCCTGAAACAGCATCGCGATCAGATTGGCGACAAGAACGACCCAAAGCAATTCGTAGCCATATTTCGCCCCGGCCTGGATATTCGTCGCGAAATTGCCAGGGTCCATATAGGCGATCGACACGATGACGGCCGGTCCGATCATCGGCAGGATGGTTCGAAATCCACGCCGGCGGCCTTCGAGCACGTCGCGAATGGCGCGCTGCGTCCGATTTAGAGGGCGATCATGTACGACGACATCCGTCATCCGGCTTTCCTTGTGAGAATATTCACTAATAGGGACTCGGCCAGGGGTTGAGGATGGTCCTTGCCTGGCCCAAGGCTAACGTCCCACCGCCCAGTGGAAACGGAACTTGGCGGCGGTTGAGCATCCTTCCCATTATGGATGTCCGTACCGCAAAATGTAGCATTGGCTACAAGAAGTCAATTGATTTTAATCTTGACTTGGGGCCCTATTTTTCTGCGATGTTAAAGCATGATCCGCACGAGAGATGCTGACGAATTGACGAAGATCAAGCGAGAAAACAAATACATAGAGAACCAGGGCGAATCTTGTTGAAGTGCGCCTGGTCGAAGGGACATGAGCCGGATGACCACGAAGAAAGTGATTCTGGCGGCGCCGCCCGCCGAGTTGCCAGGAGAAGCGGCGCAGGCCCAGCGCTTCGAAAAAGCCCGTTCGGCGCAGGCGACAGCGGTGCTTGAGGATTACGTCGAATTGATCGACGATCTCCTAGCGAGTGGTGGCGAGGCCCGGCCAACCGATATCGCCCGCCGGCTTGGGGTGACGCATGCGACAGCGATCAAGACGATCACAAGGCTCAAGCGCGAGGGACTCGCCACCTCGAAGCTTTATCGCGGCGTATTCCTGACGCAGGAGGGGCACGGTCTCGCGGATCGTGTCCGCGCCCGGCATCGGCTCGTCGTCGATCTCCTGCGTGCCGTCGGCGTCCCCGAGCAATGCGCGGAACTCGATGCCGAGGGTATCGAGCATCATGTTTCCGATGTCGCGCTCGCCGCTTTCGCGCGCTTTCTAAAACGGCAGGGTTCCTAGAGGGGATGGTCGGCGGATCGTGCTGATAACGCAAATGGGACTTGCTTAGGGCTGCCTGAGCTGATTCTCTTTTAGCGCCTTAAGCGGTGTGTTTTGTGACCGGTTGGGCAATACCCTCAGTACTAAATCCGGGGGTGCAATGCGGAAAATGTCGGGTCATGGAGTGGAATTTGTGGTTTTGATGTCACAGAGCCTAACGAGTTCGCTATGACTTGGCATTGCAAGAAGAAGTCGCTTTTTTAGGCTTTCACAACTTGATAGTGTAGGTATTGCAATAAAACTCATCGGTGTGGCTTCGGATTGGCCGCCCATTGCATGATAGGAATTTTCGCCCGCTTCCGCGCGTGGCAATTGATTTTTTACGGCGCCTGCAATCAAGCACCAGACATTTTAGCCAGCAGATTTCGGAACTGTGTTCCATGGACGCACGCATTTTCGTCAAAACCAGAAGTCCCCACCGGCATGTGACGGAAGGCACATCGCGCGCGCCGCACCATGCCTATGTCCGTGCCATGCAACTGACCAGCGAACACATTCATCTGCCGCTCATCGACGCCGTAATATCCTGCCGGAACGCTGCCGCTTTCCGGGTTCGGATGCGCAAAACCCCGGCGGCCAAGCTTTGCCTGGCGTTGAAGAGGGGTGCCGCTTCGGCGGGAGCCCCGCCGCACCTCGCCGTCACCGGCTGTACGGTTAACGAAAACTTAAGGAAAGTGGTGTCGAACCCTGATCAGGATCGAATCTGGCGAGCGGGTGAGCCGACCGCGACAAGCGGAGCCGCCGGTTTCCAGGGGAGTCTTGCGCCCGAAGGGGCATTGGCAAAGGTCGCCGGCATGCCAGAAGCGAAATTGACCTTGGGCGGGCCGGCGCTTTGCTGCACGAGCGAATGCGATCGTGAAGAAGGGCGTTGCATGGCCGTGAACCGGTGCCATTTGAACCGGTGCCATTTCATGCAAGAGGGCGGCCCCTGCGCGTCAGACACAAGAAAATTCGCCAAAAGAAAAAAAGATTGGAAACCCCGTAAAACTATTTTCGGGTCTGATGCGTTAAGCAAAAGTGTGCGCGTTCCCCCTGCCGCTACGGTCGGGGTGCTCTGCCGAGGCTCTTTTTGTGAGACCAATGTCTATGTTGACGTCTAGCCGTGTGACGGGGGTCGTGCTTTTTAGCCTGGCAGCGTGTCTGCCGGTTACCCGGATTGGCGCCTTCGAGGGCACCGACAGCGCACGGATGGATAAGGAACACCTCCAGTCATTCGTCACGCCACGGGCAGCCTTGAAGGTGGGTCTTGATGACTTTGGTTTAGGTCGCACCGCGTCTGCCATCGAGGCCTTGAACTATGCGGCCAAAGCGGGCGACTCGCTGGCGCTGTGGAAGCTCGCTAATGTCTATGCCAATGGCGACGGCGTTCCGCGCGACGATCTCAAGGCCTATGATTATCTTTCTCAAATCGTCGCCAATTACGACGAAGACAACCCAGACCGGCGCGACCGCGCAATCGTGTCGAGCGCTTATGTCGAACTTGGAATGTATGATCTGAACGGGATTGCAAACAGCAAAATGCGTCCCGATCCCCATCGCGCCATCCAAATGTTCCAATTTGCCGCGACGACATTCGGGGATGCCAACGCCCAATATCAACTGGCGTTGATGCACCTCGACGGTGCGGGTGTCGACAAGGACGGCCGGGAAGGGCTTAAATGGCTGTCCCTTGCCGCCGATAAGGGACATCTTCAAGCGGAGGCTAAGTTGGGTCAGGCGCTGTTCTCGGGCGAGAATGGTGTGCAGCCCCAGCGCGCCCGCGGCCTCATGTGGCTGACCTTGGCGCGCGAGGCGGCAAACGATTCAAAAAATGACAAATGGATCATCGATCTCTACGACAAGGCGGTGGCCTCGGCCAATGCCGAAGACCGGCGGGATGCACTCCACTATCTTGAAGATCATCTGAAACGGCGTAATTGAGCGCTTGCCCGCGGGATCCTGTGGCCGGGGTGGCGGAAAATGGCCGGCGAGGACGATGAGGGAGAGTGGCCAAGCCGGCCGCTCACTCTTTGGTTCTTTGTTTCGACGCACGACTGTTCATTTTCTTCATCCGAAGAGACATTTTGATCATCCGCCTTGCTTCGGCACGCCCTGCGACAGGCTGAAGAAATTTCCGGAATTCGTCGCGTTTCTCATGGATCGAGGCGATCACCTTGCCCATGGGGATGCCCATGTCCACGAGCACCGCTTCCGACAATTGCAGGCTTGCCTCGATGGTTTCGGGCACGGCATCGCTGACGCCAAGACTGTAGAGCGTTGTTGCATGATGGGCGTCGCGGGCGCGCGCGACAATGGTCAGGTCGGGGTGGGTGGTGCGCGCTTCGCGGACGATAGCTTCCGTGTCGGCGGGCTTGTCCATTGTTATGATGAGAGCCTTGACCTTTTCCAAGCTGCAACGGTTAAGAAAATCGGGCCGTGTTGCGTTGCCCCAATAGATCTCCCGTCCCGCGGCGCGGCACCGTTTAACCAGGCCGGGATCGGTATCGACGGCCAAATACCGCAGCCCATGCATGGTGAGCATGTCACCAACGAGCTGACCGACCCTCCCAAAGCCGATGATAATAGCATCAGGCGCCAGATGATCGGTGTCTGGAAGCGCCAGTTCCCCTGCTTCCACGGAAGAAGGGTGGCTATTCAGGCGCTTGACGAGCAAACCGAGAGGCGGCACGGCGAACATCGAGAGAGTCACAGCGACCATGACATCCGCGCCAGCCGCGGCGGGCAGGACCTTGGCGGCGAGAGCGGCCGTGAGGATGACAAAAGCAAATTCCCCTCCGGGAGCAAGCATGAGTGCGGTTTCGGTTGAGACGCGCGCTGGCAAGCGCAAAATCCAGCCAGCGAGCCAATTGATGCAAAACTTCACAAGGGTAATGCCAAGCGCGAGACCGAATGCCTTGAGCGGCGCGGAAAACACCAGCGAAAGATCGAGGCTGGCGCCGATCGAAACGAAGAAAAGCCCGAGCAGCAAACCTCTGAATGGCTCAATCGTCACTTCGATTTCACGGCGGTACTCGGTTTCGGCGAGGAGAATGCCCGCGATGAAGGCGCCAAGCCCCATTGACAAGCCGCTGATGGCGGTGACGACGCCCGTTCCGATGACCACAAGGAGACAGGCGGCCATGAAGAACTCGGTTGATTCAGCCGCCGCGACGTGCCGGAACAAAGGTGGCATGACGAGCCGGCCGCCGAGCACGATGAGACTCAAACCAGTGAGAGCCGGAACCAGGGTGGTGAGGATGGCCACGCCAGGACTGCCGGCATGACTGCCAAGCATGGTCACCATAAAGAGGAGCGGCGCCACCATGAGGTCTTGAAAAAGAAGAACGGCAAAGGTCGTCCGCCCGGCCGTCGTTCCGAGACGCTTCGCCTCGGCTAGAACGGGGATAACGATGGCGGTGGAAGACAGCGCGAGAGCAAATCCAAGCACGGCCGCCGCGGTCGGAGTCTCCTTGAGGGTTATGGCGAGGGCGCCGAGCGCGGCGGCCGAACCGAAAAGCTGCAGAGCGCCGAGCCCGAAGACAAGGCGGCCGATGATCGCCAGACGTTGCCACGATAATTCGAGGCCAATCATGAACAGCAGGAAGACCACGCCAAATTCCGCGATCGGCGCGATTTGCTCGACATTGCCGAAGGTGAAAGGAGTGAGCCAGCTGGCACTTTGCGCGAGCGCCCCGAGGCCATAGGGGCCAAGCAGGATCCCAGCCCCAAGGAAACCCAGGATCGGGCTGACCTTCAGGCGCCGGAACAGCGGCACGACGACCCCCGCCGTCGCGAGAAAAATCAAGGTTTCCTTATATTGCTCCGGGGGAAAGGTGGTCATCGTCCTGCATATCCGAAATTTCGCTCGCAGGGGCAAACTTTGTGCGTCCTTCCTTCTCCATGCCGGCCTCTTTCCTGGGGCGCCAGAATCCGGCATGGTCGCGTCATGCCCGATTCGCAAAAGACCAACGCGCTCGAAGTTAGCGTCAGCGAATTGTCCGCCGCCTTGAAGCGAACGGTCGAGGACCGTTTTGGCTTCGTGCGGGTGCGCGGCGAAATTTCCAACTATCGCGGACAGCATTCCTCCGGTCACGCCTATTTCTGCCTGAAGGACCCGTCCGCCCGCATCGATGCGGTGATCTGGAAGGGCACCTTCGCGCGGCTGAAGACCAAGCCGCAGGAGGGCCTAGAGGTCATCGCGACTGGCAAGGTCACGACCTATCCCGGCAAATCCACCTATCAAATCATCATCGAGGCTTTGGAGCCGGCCGGCATTGGCGCGCTCATGGCGGTCGTCGAGGAGCGCCGCCGGAAACTGGCGGCGGAAGGGCTTTTCGATGAGGCGCGCAAACGGCCATTGCCGTTTCTGCCGGCTTGCATCGGCGTCATCACATCGCCGACGGGTGCCGTCATCCGCGATATCCTGCACCGCATCGCGGAGCGGTTCCCGCGCCATGTCCTGCTTTGGCCAGTGCGGGTCCAGGGCGAAACCGCCGCCGCCGAGATTGCCGCGGCGATCGACGGCTTCAATGCTTTGCCGGACGATGGTCCTTTGCGGCGGCCGGACGTGCTTATCGTCGCGCGGGGAGGGGGTTCGCTCGAGGATTTGTGGGGTTTCAACGAGGAAATCGTCGTGCGGGCGGCGGCGCGAAGCCGCGTACCCCTCATTGCGGCAGTTGGCCACGAGACGGATTGGACCTTGATCGACCATGCCGCCGATTTGCGCGCGCCAACCCCCACAGCGGCGGCGGAAAAGACTGTGCCGGTGCGGAGCGAACTCGCCGCGGCCCTCGCTGATCTGGCCCGCAGGCAGATGGGCGCCGCCATTCGCCTCCTCGATCGCCGCCGCGGCGAATTCCGCGCCCTCTTGCGCGCGCTTCCGCAAGCCGACAGCATCTTCGCCCTGCGCCGTCAACAGCTCGACACGCTCGAAGGCCGCCTCGACGGCGCCCGCGCGAAAGCCTACAGCCAGAGGCACCTCGATGTGGCGCGCCTGTCGCACCGCCTCGACCGGCAATCGCCGCACGCAAGAATGGGCCGGGCAGCCGAACGGCTCACGGCTTTGGAACGAAGGCTGTTGCGGTGGCGGTCGACACAAAACGCTGCGCGGATGCAAACCCTTTCATACACCTTGGCCAGACGGGACCATGCGATTTCGTCGCGCATGGACGCGTCGGTCGAACAGGCACGCGGCTTGGAGCACCGGTTGAAGCAGCAATCGCCTGAGCCCAAGCTGAGCCGGTTCGCAGAAGACCTTGAAGCCCTTCAAAGGCGCTTTCAGCACGGCTTTGCGAGACATCGGGAGCGGCGCCAGCAAATCCTGGATCACTTCAATGCCAGGCTCATGGTCGCTGGTGCCGCACGGTCCAAGCTCGAAAGCGAGCGCATGGCCGCAGCGCATCAAAAGCTGCAGGCCATGGCGTCCCGGATGCGGCACGGTCTGAGTTCCGGCATCGCCGTCCGCCGGCAACACATCAAGGCCCTCGATCAATTGCTCGGAAGCCTCGGCTACCGGCAAGTCCTGGCACGCGGCTTTGCGCTGGTTCGCGATGGCGATGGGCAACCTTTGCGGAGCGCGGCAGCGATCGCAGATGGGGCTCGTCTCGACATCGAATTCGCCGATGGCCATAAGCCGGCCATCGCCGGACCCCGCATTGGCGTGGCGCCCCTCAAGCGCCCCTCCGGCAATGGCCGCCGGAAACGCGAGCAAGGCTCGCTGTTTTGAGAGATACGCGCTTTTGCGGCGGAGCGGTCCACAAAGTGCGCGGGCTTATGGGTCTTGCTCCCGCATGGACGCGGCCTGTCCTCGAAGGAGCGCCGCGCGTTGTTTCTCGATAGCGTGCTGGGCGTGGGAAATGGCGACGGAAAAGGCAGTGGAGTCGGCCGTCCCGCTGGCTTGTCCCTTGACGAACCAGGCGATGATCTTATTGAGCTCCTCCTCCAAGGTTTTGAGCTCGGGAGCGGTTTGTGCCGCGAGGGCCTTGTCGGCGAGCTCGATCAGGCGATCGATCTGCCGCAAATCGCTTTCGGATCTCTTGCGATTGAAGCGTCCGATGAAGAGCGCGATCGCGGAGCCTGCCAAGCTCAAGGCCATGCCCCCCAGATAGATATATTGCTGGAACTCATCGAAGAAGCTTTGCTCGCCACTGTTGAGATAGGCCGCGACGCCTGGATGAACCGGCAAGACTGGGTTCTTGTCGTCCGGGTCGGGCGCTTCAATCTGACTGGCGAGCGGTGTCTTGGCCATCAGCGCGGCTTTGGTCTTGAAAATGGATCGCACGATGGCGCCAGCCACGGCGTCGAACATTGTATTCGGCGCGGCGAAGCGATAGGTGATGGCGAGAGTTGTTACCGTATCATCAGGGACGGGCGGCCGCCCCCGGAAGACTCCGGCGGGCACGTCGATCGACTCAAGGCCGGGAAACCGCTTATTGATCGCTTCCGCCTCGTCGATGGCGAGTATGCTTGGGGTGCCCTTGGTCGCGAGCTTAACGGCGCCCACAACATCGACCACCTCGCCCGGACCCATTGGGCCGACGGCGAGCACCGCTGCTACCTTCTTGTCATGAACCGCCGCACCGATTTCGGTGAGCGACAAAAAAACCCGTTTCACCGCAGTCGTGGGGATATTGTAATAGCTCAAAATCGAGTTGAGGGTCTGCTCATTGTAAGTTTGCAAGGGGCCTTGTGGAAGACCGATGGTCTTACCGGTGAGGGCCGTGACCGTATCCACCGGGGATTTGGCCGGCACCACGAAAGCGACGACATCGCGGCGCAAAATAACAATAGTAGCGCCGTTTGACGGGAGCACGGCGTCGCTGCGCACGATGCCGAGGTCCGTCGCACGATCCTCGATGGCCTTGACGCTCGCCGCCAAATTCGCGACGGGGACAAGCTTGATGTGGACACGTGGATAATGGGCCTCGATGGCCGCAGCGAAGTCCATGATAAAACGATAGCCAGTGCTGCCGGGTGGCCCAATTGTCACACGGAGATTGGCGTGGGGTGACCCAAAATAGACCGCCGCGATGAGCGCTGCCGCGAGGGTCAAAAGGCCAGCGGACAGAATGAGCGCGGGGCGCAATGAACCGTTCCCTCCGTTTGTTTCCAGATCGGCGCTAAAGCATTTTTCATGGGCACGCAAACGCATTGCGAAGCCGAGCAGGCGGGGGCCCCTGGTCATAATCCACGGAAAAGGCGAGTTTCTTGGACAAGATCATGCAAGAAAACAATGCGAGCGAGACCCTGCGTGCTTCATCTCGAAGCGAGCATGGTTTAAAGTCATCCAGTGAAAACCTGCCCCGCTGGCAGCGCCTTGGCCCGAGATGGCGCTGCAAAGGCGCGTCCCGCCCCAAAAAAAGCTTGAACGAAAGGGATCTTCCGGTGTTCGGTTGCCTTCGGCAAAACGTGAGGGGCCTATCGGCCATATTCGGCTTGCGCTTCAGCTTGGGACACATGGCCAAGACATGAAGCTGACACATCGGCGCCAATAAAACCCATGCTTGTTGGTGCCGATTTGAGATGATTTTTTAAAACCAATCGTCCATGACGGATTTCCCCGATGCTCATTGTGACAGCTTACAGCGCCGGCCGGGAGTTGCGGAGTTTATGATCAAGCCAGTGCGCATTGCTCTTGACGCCATGGGGGGCGACCATGGGCCCGAAGTGATCGTTCCGGGTGCCGCCTTGGCGCTGCACCAGCGGCCTGATATGGAATTTTTGTTTTTTGGCGATGCCGCCCGGATCCGGCCGCTTCTTGATGCCGATCCACGGCTTTCCGCGGTGTCATCTTTGCGTCATACGGATGTTTCAGTGCGGATGGACGCCAAGCCGAGCCAGGCCTTGCGAACGGGCCGCCGGACATCGTCGATGTGGCTTGCCATCGAGGCGGTGAAAAAGAATGAAGCCGATGTCGCGGTTTCCGCCGGCAATACCGGCGCCTTGATGGCCATGGCGAAGGTTTGTCTGCAGATGATGCCAGCTATTGGCCGGCCGGCGATCGCCGCGATATGGCCGACGATACGGGGCCGATCGATCGTCCTCGATCTCGGCGCCACGATCGGCGGCGATGCGCGGCATCTTGTCGATCTTGCCGTCATGGGCTCCGCGATGGCACGGATCGTCTTTTCCATCGAGCGGCCAACCGTGGGATTGCTCAATATTGGCGTCGAGGAAATCAAGGGCATCGACGAAGTCAAGACGGCTTCGCGTCTGCTGCGCGAGACGGGCTTGCCGAACCTCGCCTATAGTGGCTTCGTCGAAGGCGACGACATCGGCAAGGGGACGGTCGATGTCGTGGTCACCGAGGGTTTCACCGGCAACATCGCCCTCAAGACCGCCGAAGGAACGGCCAAGCAGATGGCGCAATATCTGCGCGAGGCGATGGCCCGTGATGTTCTGTCGAAGATAGGCTATTTCTTGGCGCGCCATGCCTTCGCGGCGTTGAAGGCCAAAATGGATCCACGCAATGTCAATGGCGGGGTGTTCCTTGGCTTGAATGGCGTGGTCATCAAAAGTCATGGCGGTTCCGATATAGTCGGCACGGCGCACGCCATAGAAATCGGTTATGCCATGGCGCGGCATCAACTGTTGAGCAAAATTCGTGACTCCCTTCCACTTGAATGGGAACAATTTCCCGGCAATAGCAAAACAAGGCTCGAGGCGGCTGGCGTGTCGGCAGCTGTGTCTTCTGGCTCCTGAGCTGTCGTTGTAACCGATGGACAATTCCGTGAATCAGGCAGCCTCAGGCAATCTCCGTGGCAATCTCCGTTCGGTCGTCTTGGGACTTGGCTCTTATCTTCCCAAGCGGATCGTCAGCAATGCCGATCTTGAAAAATCGCTGGAGACTACCGACGAGTGGATCGTGCAGCGCACGGGCATCCGGCAACGCCATATCGCCGCCGAGGACGAGCCAACCTCCCGGCTTGGTCTTTACGCGGCACAAGCCGCGCTAGCCGATGCGAGGCTCAACGCCTCGGACCTCGATCTCGTGATTGTCGCCACCTCGACGCCCGACTACACCTTTCCCGCGGTTGCGACTCAGATCCAAGCGGGGCTCGGCATGACAAATGGCGCGGCTTTCGACCTTCAAGCGGTGTGTTCTGGCTTCGTCTTCGCCCTTGCCACCGCCGACAAGTTCTTGACGTCCGGATCGCACCGGCGCGCCCTCGTCATCGGTGCGGAAACCTTCTCCCGTCTGCTCGACTGGACCGATCGAACGACCTGCGTTCTGTTCGGCGATGGCGCCGCCGCCCTGATCCTCGAAGCACAACAAGCCGAGGGTACCACGCGGGATCGGGGGGTTCTCACGTCGCAACTTCGCTCGGATGGGCGTCACCGCGAAAAGCTCTATGTCGATGGCGGCCCCTCCACTACGCGGACAACGGGCCATTTGCGGATGGCGGGCAAGGAGGTTTTCCGGCATGCGGTTGGCATGGTGACAGATGTTGTGACGGCAGCCTTCGAGGCGACCGGAACGCGCGCCGCCGATCTCGATTGGTTTGTGCCGCATCAAGCCAATCGCCGTATCATCGACGCGTCGGCCGAAAAACTGGGAATCGCGCCCAGCAAAGTCGTTGTGACGGTCGATTTGCACGGCAACACATCGGCCGCGTCGATTCCGCTTGCACTCACGGTCGCGCGCGACGATGGCCGGATCAGGCAAGGCGACCTCGTCATGATTGAAGCGATGGGTGGCGGGTTTACTTGGGCATCGGCTCTCATTCGCTGGTAAGCTGCGCCGGCAAAGGCTAGCCCCAGGAAGTATCTTGATTTGCTGCAAATTTTGTTACAGACTTTTAATTGTTGATGGTGAGGCTAGACCAGGATTAAGGCAATTAAGCCAGTGAACTGGCATCTGACGCCGTTTGGCTTGGCTTGAAGACAATGAAAAGTTGGACCATCTTGTCCCAAATCCATAATTAGAGAGTCGAGAACGTAACGTCTTTGAATGGGCGTACCAAGGATGACCGGCGGATGAGGGCCAGCCGGCTCCTTCTATTCGGTTCTCTCTATCAAACGGCGACGCGGCATGGGGTGGTTGCTTCGAATGGATTGAAGCGCGATGAGCGGCAGTTTTATCCGTTCTCTTTCATAAGCGGACGAGGGTGCCGGGAGGATGATGAAATCCGATATCATATTTGCCGCAGGGGAGTCTGGCTTATTGACCGCGGAATCTGGGGCGCCGGCGCCGCCGCTGACAGCGCCGCGAACGGTCACGCGTGTCGATCTCGCGGAAGCCGTTTACCGGAGCGTCGGCCTTTCGCGCAAGGAATCGGCCTTGCTGGTCCAAGCGGTGTTGGATGAGTTGGCCGACGCCCTCATCAGCGGGGAACCCGTCAAATTGTCTTCCTTTGGCCGGTTTGCCGTGCGCGCCAAGCCGGAGCGTCTGGGACGCAATCCCAAGACAGGGGTCGCAGTCCCTATAACGCAGCGGCGCGTTCTATCATTTAAACCGTCGAGCGTGCTTAAGGCTCGGATCAACGGCCTCGCAGCCCCCGCCGAGGACGATAGCTGAGCATCGTTGTGGAGAGCGCCGGTTCGTTCTTTGTTGAACCGTGCGGATGCAAGGCCGGGTCAGCGTCTGTTGTCACGCCGTGCGCGCCTTCATCTTGGGCTCTTGCGGCGGCTAGGACGCTTGCCTTCCAGCGGGACGCATCTGATCGAAAGGGCATCGCCAAGATTCAAAGAATTGGAGCCTGTGAGAAGCGGAAAAGAGCACCTTTTTCGGAACTGGCTCCGGGAGCTTGCCACGGATGAACAAAAGCGCCGATGCGTTTCGCACGATCAGCGAGGTTGCCGAGGAACTGGGGCTCCCTCAACATGTTCTGCGTTTCTGGGAGACGCGTTTTCCTCAAATCAAACCCTTAAAAAGGGCTGGCGGCAGGCGCTATTATCGGCCCAGGGACATCGAGATCCTCCGCGCGATCCAACATCTTCTGTATCATGAAGGCTACACGATCCGGGGCGTGCAGCGCGTCCTCAAGGAGCACATTGCTGGCGCGGTTGCCGCCACCGCGGATGGGGCTGATGCGGGCGGTACGGGTTTTCCGGTTTCCATGGAGCCGGAAGGGCCGTCTCTCCAAGGCGCAGGGATTTCGGAAAACGAGGCGATTGGACATCACCCCCGGATGGTTCATTCCGGCGGCCCGTCCCCGACCGAAACCCATGCTCACGCGGATCGGCAGGATGCCGCCGGCACAACGAGCGAGAGAGCCGCATGGGCTTTGGCCTTAAGTGTGGAGGATGTCGAGCGGTTGCGGACAGCCTTGGCCGAATTGGCGGAGTGTGAAAATATTCTCGATGCCGCGCGCCGGAGATAGCTGGGGACGGCGCGAAGGCTTGGGTGGGCCAAGCAAGACACGGCTTTGCTGGGACCACCTTGCGCCGGTGAAGAGTTGCGCCTGCAATCTCATTTCAGAGCGGAAGTTTCGGAGCGGAACGCAAGCGGGCTATGCCTGCTTCCCTTCACGCCTATCGTTGCGCCAGCGGGAGGCTTTCTCTATAAGGGCCTGCGTCGGAGTGTAGCGCAGCCCGGTTAGCGCACTAGTCTGGGGGACTAGGGGTCGCGGGTTCGAATCCCGCCACTCCGACCAGATGGTCAAATAGCTTGGCGATGGGCAATCCATGCGGTCGACTGTTTGCACCAAGACGTGCCATGTTGGGGGCGCTGTTTTTTGTTCCCATCACGCAATCGAGCGAGGTTAAGACTATGCGCCCCTGCTAATCGATGCCTGAAAACGGAACTCTCGAGACACGCGCCCTTCTCGGCCTCAGATAATCCACGATCACTTTTGTTTTACCCTCGCTGAGTTGACCGTTCAGTTCTAGACGGTCATTCCCCAGCAGCGCCCGCCGGAGGGCGCGGAGGAGACGTTGCGGCAGTCCCTGCCCAGTCAACCATTCACCAAGAGAAAGAGGCACCATGAAAACGTCAAACATTGGTATTTTGTCCGTCCCGCTGCTCATCGCGGGGTCGGTTGCGCTGTCTGGATGCGGTCAGCATAGTTCCACTCCAACAACGATTGCCTATCACCAAGTAGGTATCTGTAAATCTTATACCACACCCAGCGGCGCAGAAGAGAAAGCAAAGACGGACGAAGGCTTTGCTATATTTAAAATTGAATTTGTCGACAATACAAAAAATGGCGATCTGTTTAACTTCGATCCAGAGCGTTTTTATATAAACCAGTCCAATGCTGAGCAAAGAAAAGGGAACGTTTATGCCTGGAATCGCCGCTTTGTAAATCCGGATCCACGATTTGGGAAGGCCATGGGCGTCAAATATATTACCTCTGCCACGATCAAAAAGGGGGAGAGAGTGGATGATGCCGGTTTCGCCCTTGTGCCTCTCGCCACGAACAACCCCACGGGCGGCCCGGAAGCCGATGCGCTCAACTTCAAATTTGATTATGATACGGGGACCAACGAGCGCGGCAACATAGAAAGCGTTTCCGAGGGCATTCTCTTCGATAAAACAAATCCGCCCGACACGAAGTATACTGTGGTGGAAGATTGCAAGGATCTCCCTCTTAAATAGAGCCTGCGTGCACGAAAACGGTGGAGGCCGGGCTTGCGGCGGCGCCTTGAAACGCGCCTCCCCGCTCGGCCGCTGGCATTGCGCAGCGAATGGCGCCAGCACCGATTGCGCAATTTTTCCCTCACAGCCAGGGCATTCGCCGTGCCGGCAGCGATGAGAGAAGTTGCCTAATTTTTAGGCGCTCATGGATTTCATGAGGGCAGCCAAATGTTCCACTGCAGCCATGCCAGCGTGGCCGCCATCCAAACTTTCTGAGAGCGCGGGCGTTCTCATCGACGCGGCGGCGCTCCCGCGCCATCCGCCCGCGCTCTTCGCCAGACTAAAAAAAATTAGGCCGTCGGCACCGTGGCGATCGTCTTCAGAATCCGGGAGGCGATCTGGTAGGGGTCGCCCTGCGAGTTTGGGCGGCGGTCTTCGAGGTAGCCTTTATAGCCGTTTTTGATGAAGCTATGCGGCACTCGGATCGATGCGCCACGGTCGGCTATCCCATAGCTGAACTTGTCGATCGCCTGCGTTTCATGCAGGCCGGTGAGGCGCATGTGATTGTCTGGGCCATAAACCGCAATGTGATCGAGCTTAGTGTTATCAAAGGCGGTCATCAATTTCTCGAAATACTCCTTGCCGCCCACCTCGCGCAGATAGGCGGTGGAAAAATTGGCGTGCATGCCGGAGCCATTCCAATCCGTGTTTCCGAGCGGTTTGCAATGAAACTCAATATCGACCCCATATTTTTCCGCCAGGCGTTGCAGGATGTAGCGGGCGACCCACATTTCGTCAGCCGCTTTCCGGGAGCCCTTCCCAAAAATCTGGAACTCCCATTGGCCCTTGGCCACTTCGGCGTTGATGCCTTCATGATTGATGCCCGCATCGAGACAGAGATCGAGGTGCTCTTCGACCATCTGGCGCGCTATATCACCCACATTCTTATAGCCGACACCCGTGTAATAAGGACCTTGCGGCGCCGGAAAGCCACTCTCGGGGAAGCCTAACGGCCGGCCATTCTTATAGAAAAAATATTCCTGCTCAAATCCAAACCAGGCGCCGGGATCGTCGAGAATGGTGGCCCGCGCGTTCGAGGGGTGCGGAGTCTCACCGTCCGGCATCATGACTTCGCACATGACGAGAACGCCATTCTTACGCGTGCTGTCAGGGAAGACGGAGACGGGCTTTAGAACACAGTCGGAACTTCTTCCCTCCGCCTGCTTCGTTGAGCTGCCGTCAAAACCCCAGAAGGGAAGCTGCTCCAGGGAGGGGAAGCTGC
>DATJLX010000054.1:0-11632 GCA_035509135.1 Methylocella sp. | reverse complement strand
TTGACCGTTTCGCCGTTACAATAGTCATTCCATAGCTAGCGCTATAGGCATTTGGCCGGCTTTTATACCGGGCCGGCGCGGTCGCGATCGGCGGATCCCAAGGCCGGTCAGGGCGCGAGGCAACCCTCAGATGGTGTGTTTCAAAATCGGGACACGGCAAATCGACGAGCTCAGATAACTGATTAAATTATTATTATAATATTGATTTTTCATAGAGTTTCTGAACTCTCTAATGAAGAAGGCGATCCCCTCGGCCGATTCCCATCGCGGGATCAAGCTTGCGCCTCGATGGCGCGGGCGGCTCCGATGCTGCCGTTTCATCGAAAAGCTCCGCGAGTTTTTCGGTCATCGCGCCGCCAAGCTCCTCAGCGTCGACAATCGTCACGGCGCGGCGGTAATAGCGAGTCACGTCATGGCCAATCCCGATCGCGATGAGTTCGACGGGCGAGCGCGTCTCGATCTCCTCGATCATGAAGCGCAGATGTTTTTCGAGATAATTGCCAGCGTTCACAGAGAGCGTCGAATCATCGACCGGCGCGCCATCGGAAATCATCATCAGAATGCGGCGCTGCTCTGGCCGCGCGAGAAGGCGTTTGTGTGCCCAATCGAGCGCCTCGCCATCGATGTTTTCCTTGAGCAGCCCTTCGCGCATCATCAGCCCGAGATGTTTGCGCGATCGCCGCCACGGCGCATCCGCCGCTTTGTAAATGATGTGGCGAAGATCGTTGAGCCTTCCAGGTGACGCGGGCTTGTTTGCCTGCAGCCAGGCTTCGCGCGATTGGCCACCCTTCCAGGCACGGGTCGTGAATCCAAGGATTTCGACCTTGACGCCGCAACGCTCCAGGGTGCGGGCCAGAATATCGGCGCAGGTGGCGGCGACCGTGATCGGACGCCCGCGCATCGAGCCGGAATTATCAATGAGCAAGGTCACGACCGTGTCCCGGAACTCCATGTCCTTCTCACGTTTGAAGGACAGCGGCTGCCGCGGATCCGCAATGACGCGGGGCAGCCTTGCCGGATCCAGAATGCCTTCCTCGAGATCGAATTCCCAAGACCGGCTCTGCTGCGCCAAGAGACGCCGCTGCAATCGATTGGCAAGCCGCGAAACGATCGAGGAGAGGTTATTCAATTGCTTGTCGAGATAGGAGCGCAGCCGGTCGAGCTCCTCGGCATCGCAAAGGTCCTGCGCCGCGACCACCTCGTCATATTTCCGGGTGAAGGCCTTGTAGTCCGGGCCACGGAGTTCGGCGCGCTCCGGCGGGGGCGGCCGGCGGGGATCACCGGCGTCCTCGGAAGGGCTGAACTCGGCTTCTTCCTCGAATTCGCCGGTCGGCGCGTCCGCGGTATCCATCTCGCTCTCTTCCATGAGATCGGAGGAAGCCTCGGCCGTTTCGCTCCGGCTGGCATCGCCTGTGTGATCCTCGGCCCCTTCCTGGGGACTGTTGTCCTCGGCGCCCTCGGGCTCCCCCGCACCGTCGTTTTCCTCTTCCAAATTGTTGTCGAGGCTGCCTTCATCAAGCATTTCGAGCGCGGTCAACAGTTTATGGACGGCAACCGCGAAGGCTCGCTGATCCTCGATCCGCGACCCAAGCCGATCAAGCTCGGCGCTCGCGCGCTCCTCGACCCAAGGTCGCCAGAGGTCAACAATCCGTTGCGCGTTTTGCGGCGGTCGAAGCCCGGTGAGACGCTCGCGCACGATCATCGCCAGCGCATCTTCGAGCGGCGCGTCGGCGCGGACCGCGATATCGGCATAGCGGGCGCGGTGAAACCGGTCGTCGAGCATCGCATCGAGATTGCCCGCAACCCCCAGCATCCGGCGCGACCCGATCGCCTCGACGCGCGCCTGTTCGACGGCATCGAAAACCGCCCGCGCGGCGGGCGCCTGTGGGGTCAACCGCCGATGCACATCCATATTGTGGCAGGTGAGGCGCAAGGCCATGGAATCGGCATGCCCGCGCAGGATCGCCGCTTCCCGTGCATCGAGTTTCCGCGGAGGGTCGGGCAAGCGTGCCTTGGCGGTGTTGCCCGTGCAAACCAGGCTCGGCCGCTCGGCCGCGAAAACAACCTCGGCCTGCGGCATTTTTGCCATGGCGCGCAGGCACGAGGCGATTGCCCGTTTAAACGGCTCCCGGAGCGTCTCCGATTTTGCCTGCGGCTTTTGGTTGGAACTCATTCCTTTGGCTTCTGGCAAAACCCTTCGAAAAATTTCATCGCAACAAACGCGGTTCAGCTCATCACGACATTAACCGCGCTCTCTGGAAGATCCTTGCCGAAACAGCGCTGGTAGAATTCCGCGACAAGGGCGCGCTCCAATTCATCGCATTTGTTGAGAAAGGTGAGCCGGAAGGCAAAGCCGGTATCTCCGAAGATTTCCGTGTTCTCGGCCCAAGTGATCACCGTGCGCGGGCTCATCACGGTCGAAAGATCGCCACCGATGAAGGCGTTGCGGGTCAGGTCGGCGACGCGCACCATCTTGTTGATGGTATCGCGACCCTCCTTGCTCGCCTGGAACCGTTTGACCTTCGCCAGCACGATCTCGACCTCCTTGTCATGCGGCAGATAGTTCAGCGTGGCGACGATGGACCAGCGATCCATTTGTCCCTGATTGATTTGCTGGGTTCCATGATAAAGTCCCGAGGTATCGCCAAGGCCGATTGTATTTGTCGTGGAAAAGAGGCGAAAGGCGGGATGTGGCCTGATCACCCGGCTCTGGTCGAGGAGGGTGAGGCGCCCGGACATTTCGAGGACGCGCTGAATGACAAACATCACGTCGGGGCGGCCTGCGTCATATTCATCGAAACACAGCGCGACGTTGTTTTGCAACGCCCAGGGCAGGATGCCGTCCCGGAACTCGGTCACCTGCAAGCCGTCCTTGAGGACAATCGCATCCTTGCCGATGAGGTCGATACGGGAGACGTGACTGTCGAGGTTGATCCTGACGCATGGCCAGTTCAACCGCGCCGCGACCTGCTCGATATGCGTCGACTTGCCGGTGCCGTGATAACCGGTGATCATCACCCGCCGGTTTTTGGCAAAACCCGCCAGAATGGCAAGCGTGGTATCGCGATCGAAGAGATAATCGGGATCGAGGTCTGGAACATGCGGATCGCCGCTCGAATAGGCGGGCGCTTCCATATCGCTGTCAATGCCGAAGACTTGGCGCACCGAAATCTTCATGTCGGGCAAGCCGCCAGCCGCGGCGCTTTCGTCCATGATCATGCTTGCAAATGTCCTTTATACCGGTCATGCGCTTGGCACCCGCGAACCGGCAAACGCGAAGAGGTCCGCGGTGGTCGTCGACCGGCTTTGAAGGGGCCTGTCTTCAAAGCTGCCCGGCAAGCGCCAGTAAGTCCAGTGCGGGGAAAGCCTCAAGCCAGCTTCACCGACCTCAGATAATTATAGGCGCGGATGATCTCGCGCAATTTGTCTTCGTTCGACCTGTCTCCGGCGTTGGCATCCGGATGGAGGCGTTTGACCAAATCCTTGTAGCGGGCCTTGACCGCCGCCATGTCGACACTGTCGTCGAGCCCCAATTGATCGAGGGCTTTCAGGGCCGCCAGCCCATAACGCGGCTTTTGCGGAGTCTCGCAAGAATAACGCCGGATGTCCGCCCGGAACATCCCCGGCGTCTCGAGCGGGCGCGACGGATCGTCGCCCTCCTCGCGAAAATTCTTGCCCCCGCGTTTGACACCCATCGACCAGGTCGGGCGATGCCCAACCAAGGCTTCGCGCTGATAAAGCGCCATCGCCTCGACGCTCATGCCATTGAAATAATTGTAAGAGGCGTTGTATTGCCTGACATGTTCAAGGCAGAAGCAAAAATATTGACCCTCCCGCAGCCGGCCCATCGGCGCGCGGAACTCTCCCACTTCGCGACAGCCCGGATGCTGGCAAAGCGCCTGATCCGGGCGACGTTCTTCCTTGAACCCGGATTTAACCCTGATGCGGTCGAAAAGACGTGATCTTAAATTCATGGCGGCTCCATTATGAATGTCTTTGGGATAGCCGCAAGCGTTTCGATGCGGTAAAATAATTAATCTTCCTTCGCTCCCTCGGCGGAGCCGGTAAATTTTTGTCGGGCAGACCAATTATGCATGAACAAAGCGATATGGCCGTCGGCGATCGCATCAAGGCGATCTTGGAGGCGGCCTTAACCCCATCCTCCATCGAAGTCATCGACGAATCTCATAAACACGCGGGCCACGCCCACGCGGTGACGCGGCGCGGCACCGCCGCGGCCACCGGTGGGACTCACTTTCGCGTGAAGGTGGTTTCAGAATTCTTTCGAGGGAAGAGCCGGGTTGACCGCCACCGGGACATCAATCATCTTTTGAAGACCGAGTTCGAAGGTGGTATGCATGCCTTGGCGATCGAGGCCAAGGCACCGGGCGAATAGATACCTGCAGCCCTCGCCGGAATTCCAAGAATTCTCGTTGATGCTCTAATGCAGGGTGAAGCCATGCACACCCGCTCCGCATCGCTTCTCAGCGATCCGTTACAGTAAAATTTGCCTTTCCGTCTGGTTTATCAAGAACCCAGGCAAATTCTTTTTTAAAATCACGCTTTAGCGAAGGTGAACGTGAGTGGAAACCGTGCTGAATGCCACGGTGGTTCTTTTGCTGTGCCGGTACGCCGACGCCGTCGAATGGTGCCAATGACCGTGTCGTGATCCGCCGTGACTGGCCCAACGATGCCGCGCCCAACCGTGCCGGCTCGCGTGGCGGCCAAGGTGGCGGTGATTCCTGCCTTCGTCGTGGGCAGTCACGGCCTTGGTCTCGGAGTTATCAGCCGCCACCCCATCATCCTGGCTGCTGGTGTCAGCCGTCTCCCGCGCACCAATATGGACGCGCGGCACCGGGCCGAATAGGGCGAGGCATTGATTATAAGCATCCGCCGCCTGAATTTTTTCACACTCATCGATGCTGCGGGGCGCGGCTTTTGAACATGTGGGAGCCGCGATTAAGGCGGCGGCGAAAACACTATGCAAGAGATATCGCAAGGCTTCATCCTCTGAGGCTCGCGCCGGTTTTCTTGGCGACCTCGGCGACGATCTTGCCGGCAGCGGCATCGATCTCGGCCTCGGTCAAGGTTTTCCCGCGCGGTTGCAAGGTGACGGATATGGCGACCGATTTCTTGCCTTCTGGAATGCCCTTGCCCTCATAGACGTCGAAAACACCGACATCCGCGACAAGCGCACGTTCGCCTGCGGCGGCGGCTTTCACGATGTCGGCCGCTTTCACTGATCGATCGACCAGGAAAGCGAAGTCGCGTTGCACGGGCATGAACTCCGGAAGTTCGAGAATCGATTTGGTTCTTGTGAGCTTCAATTTCGGCGCCGGTATGTCATCAAGAAGCAGTTCGAATCCAGCGATTGGGCCCTCGGAACCAAGAGCCTCCAGCGCCCTCGGATGGATCTCGCCGAACGCGCCAATGACATTTTTTGGCCCTAATTGGATCGTGGCGCAGCGCCCTGGATGATACCAGGCGGGTCCGCCGGAAACGATCTGGAGACCGCCGGCCGGCACGCCAAGCACCGAAAGAAGAGCGAAAGCATCGGCCTTGGCATCAAATGAATCGACCGCGGCGGGTGGCATCGACCAATGCCTCCCGGATCCCGCCTCCTTCGCCATGCCAAACCTGATCGCGCTGGCCGCGATCTTTTGGTCCTCTTCCCGGTCCCCCAAGAAGATCTGCCCTACCTCGAAAAGCGCGACATTGCCAAAGCCCCGGTCGGCATTGCGTTGCGCCGCCGCGATCAACCCAGGCAGCAGGCTTGGCCGCATGTCGGAAAGCTCCGGGGCGATCGGATTGGCAAGGGCAAGCGACGCCCCGCCACCGCCGAATATTTGGGCGCGCTGGTGAGAGATGAAGGACCATGTCACGGCTTCGACGAGGCCATTGGCGGCGAGCGCCCGTTTGGCGGTCTTGACCCGCTTTTGCAGCAAAGTCAGCACGGGTCCAGCGATCGGCTGCCCGGATCCACGCGGCAGCGGGGCCGGGCCGACACGGTCGAGACCCGCGATGCGAAGGATTTCCTCGACGAGATCGGCCTTGCCCTCGATATCGGGCCGGAATGAGGGAACCTTCACGACGATCTCGTCGGCGTTGCTCGCCAAACCGGCAAGCTCGAAGCTAAGGTGCTCAAGAATGCCGGCCATCTCGGAGATTTCGAGTTCAAGCCCGGTCAGCCGCTTTACCTCACTCCATGGGAACCGGATGCGCTTATCGGGGTGTGGAATCCGCCCGGCAAGGGTGATTTGCGAGGCAGAGCCGCCGCAAATCTCGGTCACTAGCCGCGTCGCAAGCTCAAGTCCGGGCAAGCAGAATGCTGGATCAACACCGCGTTCGAAGCGGTACCGCGCGTCCGAGTTGATGCCAAGACGTCGCCCGCTGCGAGCGATATTCACGGGATCCCAGAGGGCTGATTCAATCAAAACCTCGGTCGTCGTCTCTTCGCAGCCCGAGGCTTGCCCGCCCATGATGCCGGCGAGCGATTCAACGCCCGCCTCATCGGCGATGACAACAATGTCCCCATCGAGCCGGTAGCTCCGGCCATCGAGCGCGATCAGCGCCTCGCCAGGCGCCGCGCGGCGCACGGTGAGATCGCCCTTGATTTTCTTCGCGTCGAAAACGTGGAGCGGGCGGGCCCGATCGAAGGTCAGGTAATTGGTGATATCGACGAGCGCATTGATCGGCCGCAGCCCGAGGGCCTTAAGCCGCCTCTGCATCCAAGGGGGACTTGGCCCATTGCGAACACCTGTGACGAGGCGCAAAGCGAAGGCTGGCGCAAGATGCGTGTCCTCGGCCATGAAATCGAGCCGGACGCCGACAGGACATGGAAAACGGCCCTCGACCGGCGTTATGGCCCGGCTCTTCAGCTTGCCAAGCCCCGCCGCTGCGAGGTCGCGGGCAATTCCCTCGATGCCCGCGGCATCGGGCCGGTTGGGCAAAAGATTGATCTCCACGACCGGATCATCGAGAGACGCCCATTCCGCATAGGCCGCGCCAACTGGCGCTTCCTCGGGCAAATCGAGAATGCCGTCATGGTCATCTGACACTTCGAGTTCGGCGCCCGAGCACAGCATGCCGTTCGAATCGACGCCGCGGATCACGCCCTTGCCAAGGGTGATCTTCTTGCCTGGAATATAAGTTCCGGGCGGAGAAAACACCGATTTCATGCCGGTCCGGGCATTTGGCGCGCCACAGACGACCTGCACCGGAGCGGCACCTCCGGCATCGACCTGACACACCCGCAACCGGTCGGCATTGGGGTGGGGCTTCGCCTCGATGACGCGAGCGATGACGAACCCCTTGAGGGCTGCGGCCCGGTCCTCGATCTTCTCGACCTCAAGGCCAATCTTGGTCAGCGCATCGACGATTTCATGAAGCGTGGCATCAGTCTCAAGATGATCCTTGAGCCAGGAAAGTGTGAATTTCATTGCAGTCCCAAAAGGCATTAGGCCGGCGCGGAGCGTAACGCGTCTGCGACCGTCCGCGAATCTTGTTTGCTATCTCTCTAAAGCGTTTTCTTGCCGAGAGACAATGTCCCGTTGCGGCAAACGTCCGGTCAGGGTAATGCCGCACGGCAGGGCGCCATTGCCCCAGTGCAAGCGAACTCAGGCTTAGCTCGTACAGGTGGAGCTTCCCATATACAAGGATGACGATCGCTCTCATCTCTTGTAGCAGACTTGGCCATATGCCATGGAGACAAAGAGGAGGATAGTCCAATGGCACGACGGATCGCGATCATCCAAGGCCATCCGGATCCCGCAGGACACCATCTCTGCCAGGCCCTCGCCGATGCTTATGCGAAAGGCGCCGAAGCGGCAGGGCACCAAGTCCTGCGCATTGAGATCGCTCAACTCGACTTTCCGCTGTTACGCACCAAGGAAGATTTCAATAGCGGCTCGCCGCCACCGGTTCTGCAACCCGCCCAAGACACCATAGCGAACGTCAATCATCTCGTGATCATCTATCCTCTGTGGCTTGGCGCAATGCCCGCTGTGCTGAAAGCGTTTCTCGAACAAACATTTCGCCCGGGCTTCGCGTTCGAATATCTCGATCCTCGCCGTGGAAAGTGGAGGAAGCTGCTCAAAGGCAAGAGCGCCCGCATCGTGGTCACCATGGGGATGCCCGCTTTCATTTATCGCTGGTATTTCGGCGCTCACGGTCTAAAGAGCTTGAAACGTAATATACTTGGATTTTGTGGCGTTGCTCCTATTCGGGAAAGCCTTGTTGGGATGGTCGATGAGTTGAGCGCCGCCCAACGTCAAAATTGGTTAGACACTATGTTTGCGTTTGGCCAGGCCGCGTCTTGAGAGACGCGGCTCTTTCGAGCGGAGACGGCACGATCCGAGCCTTGTCAAGTTTTGTAAATCTGTGCTGCGAAGGGAAAAGCGGCATGATATCCAGAGAGAGGCCGCATATGCTGGCTTGGCTTTTGATATTCACTTTTGCATTGAGTCCCTCGAGCAGCCGGGCAGCGGATTGGGCTGCCGGGCCGCCGCCTGCCGTGGAATATTCAGAGCCCACTGGGGTCCCCTGCTCCGTAGGCGCGCCGTTTTGGGCACCACCGGCGGCGACGGCGGCGGTCCTTCCCTGGCCTTCCGTTTGGCTTGGGCATTTTTCCGGTGGCCGCCCCTATTCTGATGGGTTTGGCCAGACGCTTGTCGATTGGCGGGATGAAAAGGTCTGTTTTCCATCGCGGCGCGAATGCCAAGCCTGGATCCGCGATTTGCGCCAGGCCTATCACCGGCCGGAAGGCTATTGGACGTGTCTGCTCCTGCGCTAACAGCAGGGCTGCGTTTCGCGCGGCTAATCCTATATTTATGACCGCGAACTGGATTGGTAGGTAGCAATGTTTGACGCTTTGAAGAACTTTATCGCCGAGGTCAGCGGCGCAGAATCCACTGCCCGGCGCTTCGGCGAGGAGGATTATCGTCTCGCGGCGGTTGCCTTGCTCGTGCATGTCGCGAATGTCGACGGCAACACGGACCTCGCCGAACAGCGCCGGCTGAAGACAATCATCGGGGAGCGGTTTGGCCTTGACCCCAAAGCAGCCGCCGAATTGATCGCAACGGCAGAACAAAGCGACCGCGAGGCGGTGGATTTCTACCATTTTACCAGTGTCCTAAAACGTGCTCTCGACGACGATGGCCGCCAAAAGATTGTGGAGATGCTGTGGGACATCGCTTATGCCGATGGTGCCGCCGATGAATTCGAGGAGAATACGATTTGGCGCATCGCCGAGCTTCTCGGCGTTTCGACGCGTGACCGAGTTCTCCTGCGTCAGCATGTTGCGGGGCGGGCCGCGCAAGCCAGTTCTTACGAGGGGCCCTGGTCCAAGACCGCCGCCGCGAAGGGCAAAGCATGAGTGAAGCAGTTCTCAGAGACGCCGGGACCACGGTGGTGGATGCGCAACCGCGCCGTGTCACCGTCATTACTGGCGCCTCCAGCGGAATCGGCGCCGATCTTGCCCGCGTCTTCGCCCGTCATGGTCATGATCTCGTTTTGATCGCAAGGAGCGGAGCGGCGCTCGAAGCACTCGCCGATGAAATCGCTGAGCCCGGCAGGCCACGGCCTTTGGTGCTGATAAGCGATTTGCTTGAACGCGGCGCCATACCCAAACTCGCCGCCGTGCTCGAAGCCGCTGGGATGTCGCCGGAAATTTTGGTCAATAATGCCGGCTTCGGCCTGATCGGCCCGGCCGCCAGCCTCGATCCGGCCGAGCAGCTGGCGATTGTTGATCTCAATGTCCGGGCCGTCGTTGAAATGACGCTTTGTTTCCTGCCCGCGATTCGCGCCGCGCGCGGCAAAATCCTGAATGTCGCGTCGATCGCTGCCTCTTTTCCGGGCGGCCCCGGCATGGCGGCCTATTACGCCTCGAAATCCTTTATCCTCTCGTTTTCGCAGGCACTTTCGCAGGAACTGCGGGCGGACGGCGTCACCGTCTCGGCGCTCAGTCCCGGCTATACCAAGACAGGGTTCCAAGCCCGCGCCGGCATCGGACCCAACATCGGCCTCACGCGCCTGCCGGGGACCACCGCAATCGAGGTCGCCGAAGCGGGTTATGCCGGGCTGATCGCGGGACGCCGCGAGATCGTGCCGGGATTCTTAAACAAACTCAGTGTTTTGCTCTTGCCATTTTTGCCAAAGTCCGTAGTTTTAGCGATTATTTCGCGGTTGCAGCAAAATTGGTCTGCTCTCCGCTGAAGCCCCGTTTGATCATTTTAAATTGCGAATGATGCCAGCAGGCTCCAACTGTCGCCGCAGGGTTCTCCTTATCCTGCATCAAAAACATTCCTCTCCCGGGCGGGTCGGACGGCTCTTGCGCGCGCAAGGATGCGAATTGGATTGCCTGTGTCCCCGCTATGGCGATCCGCTGCCAAAAACGCTCAAGGACTACGCCGGTGTGATCGTTTTTGGCGGACCCATGAGCGTTAACGACGAAGATTCCTGGTTGCGCCGGGAAATTGACTGGCTCGGGGTGCCGCTTAAGGAAGACACGCCCTTCCTGGGCATCTGTCTCGGTGCGCAGATGCTCGCCCGGCATCTCGGTCACCGCGTCCGGCCGCACCCGCAGGGGCGAGTGGAAGTCGGCTATTACCGGATCCATCCAACCGAACAGGGGCATCGCATCTGCGAGTGCCCCTTCCCCAACCATGTCTATCAATGGCACCGGGAAGGTTTCGACCTGCCCTGCGGGGCAACCCTCCTCGCCAGGGGCCAGGATTTCGAGGCGCAGGCTTTCCGCTATCGCGAGAAGGCGTACGGCTTCCAATTCCATCCGGAGGTGACGTTCGCGATCATGTGCCGCTGGTCCCTTCTGACCAGGGAGCGGTTGATCGAACCCGGCGCCCGGCCCCGGCACCGCCATCTCGAAGGGTGGTTCCGGCACGACCGCGCCGTGGAACGCTGGTCCAGCGCTTTTCTGCGCCGCTGGCTCAATGGCGAAGCGCCGGCCGGCTTCCCCGAGGGGGCAGAGGAAACCGCAAATAGAGGGGCGGCCGCAGCGGATCAATAATCCGGATCAAGAGGGAGAGCGACTGTGCATCGGCAAAGGGAAATCCCGAAATTTGGAATAGCCAATGCCGCCATCCCACCCTTCCCCGCCAGAGACAGACGGAGAGATTGGGCGGAACGGCGGCGATGGCAATTAAAATCGCTCGGTTATTAAATAGTGTGGACTGGGCCTGGAAGGACCATGAACCCATCCGATAGCATCCGTCCGTATCGCAGCAAGGTTATCGCTCCGCATCGGACATTCGTCCTAAATCGACGGATTGCCAGACATCGCGGCCGTTTAGGGTCTGCGAAGGCCTATGAGGTGGTTGGTTGGGGCAAAGCCAAGTCTTTTCGCCGACGGGAGCGTGAGGAATCGACGCGTCGAGCGCAGGTTTCCAACCCAATTGGGTTTTTACACAGGCCTCAAACATCGGCCAAGAATCCGCCCGATTACGCCTATTTCAAATGAAGGGGAAACAACAGAAAACTCAGACAGCCATTATCATTGTTCAATCGATGATGGGAAAGCTTCGGCATGAGCAACGAGGATAAGCTTATCGCCCTCATCGATATTGTTTACGCTGCGGTGCTCGACATCACTCTCTGGCCAATGGTGCTGGCGAAACTG
>DATJLX010000053.1:0-8405 GCA_035509135.1 Methylocella sp. | reverse complement strand
CAGCTGCGCTCGCCTCATGGTTATCCTTGCCGGCGACGGCTGCTGTCGCCCAGGCATCCAACGCATCCGTTTCCGGCCCGGCGGACGGAACCAATGTCGAGCCCAGCACCGCTATTCAAAAAGCGACCGAAGGCCGTTCATACTCAGGCTTTCGTTTAGAACCTGGTGTTGCGTCGCGGCCGCCGTCCACGATCAAAGGCTCCCCCGTCGGGGCTGGAGCGCCGGGAGTGGAGGGTTCCCCCGGCACCCAATCCGGGCGATAGAAGGCATCGGGGCCGCGCGGTTACGGGCGGCCCCATTTTCCTCGTTGCGGAGCGGCCCAGCAATTTCATATCCTCCGATTAGACATTTGGGGACCATGCGCCGCACCTTCCGCACATTCATTGGCACGGGGTTGATCATCGGTTTCGTGCCGGTCTATGCGCTTGTGGCGATGGCGCTGGCGCAAGTGCGCCCGCTGCGGGAAGCGCCCGCGATCGTGCAAATTCTTTGCTTCGCGGTCCTCGGTCTTGCCTGGATCCTGCCCATGATGCCCTTGATCAAATGGATGGAAAAGCCTGACCGAAGGACTTAGAGCCGTTGCGGTATGCGTGGAGCCACGCAACCGTTTCGAAACCGCTTTCATTCAAAGAATGAGCGGATTCCAAACAGCGAACCCTATCTTCTTTGCCTAAAATGCTCTCGCTTCGTCTGCCGGCAATGGGTCACGCCGCGTCCCGGCCGAGGGCGTGTGGCGGTTCGGCGGGCAGGCCAATGAGCAAGACCTCCCGCGCTCCAGCCTCGAGCAAACGCGACTCGGCTTCGAAAACGCTACCGCCCTGCGGCCGCGCGGGCACAGCCAGCACCGCGAAATCGGCTTTCGCGGCGAGTGTTTCAGCGATGCCATCGTGGCCGAGCGGCGGCGCGATCATGAGGAGAAAATCATAGGTCTCGGTCAAAGCATCGAGCACAGCCATGAATTCTGGAAGCTTGAGCTCATCGCCGCGCCCCACGCGGAGACAGTGCAGCCGCGAGGCCGGTTCCCGGCGAATGACTTCGTCGAATGAGGCCGTTCCGTCAAGAAGATCGCAAAGGCCAGGGGGCTCGCCAGCCGCAACGCAGCCCTGTGGCACACCGGCGGAAGGTCTCCTGACATCGAACAGGCTGGACTCATCAAGACCGATGACGAGCGAGCAGCCTTCGCGGGCAAGATCGCGGGCGAGATCACGCATCATCCCGGACGCCGCGGCTGCTGGGCCGAGGCTCGTCGCGACAACCCTTTTACCTCGCTTTGCGCCACCTGCGCGCGACCCGGGAAGGGGAGCCGACAGTATATGCGCGACGATTTCTGCCGTTGCTGACTCATCGCCGCTCTCATCCAGCTCGGCCCGCCCAAGGGGCAGCGGCGCCCATTCCCGGCCAGGCCGCGACCAGACCTTTGCCGGAACCCTGAGATGGGCGAAAATGCGTTCCTGCCCGAGAGTGCGGGGCTGCGCGACAGGTTCTTCCACGCGGGCTGTCAAACCTCTGCCCATGGAAACCATCAACACTGCGCTTCCAAAAGCGATGACGAGCATGGCGGCGCCCGACAGGAGCAGCAAAGGCTGCTTGGGATCAAGCGGCCGCGTCGGCGTGATCGCGCGCGAAACGATCCGCGCGCCATCATTCGCTGGCAAAACATTCGCATCGGCGCGCATTTCAAGATAGAGTTCCGCGATGCGATTGGCGGCTCTCGCGGCAAGCTCGGGATCTTCGGACTGGAAGGCAATCGTGACAAGGCTTCCCCGGCCGGGTGCGCTGACCTGCAAGCGGTCCTGATAGGCTTCGAGCACGCGGTCCTCCCGGCTCTTTCGAGCGGGATCGCGCTCTATCCCAAGAAAGATCAGCACACGGGTCACGGGACCTTGATCTTGCGCCGCCGCATCGAATTCGGGCAACTCTTCGAAGTGGAGAGCTTTGATCGCCCGGCGGGCAAGATCGCGGGATGCAATGAGCTGCGCCTGCCCCGCTGCGGCGCTCGCTCCGTTTGCGCCGCCATAAAACGCATGGCTGGACCGCAGGCCGATCAAGCTGGCCGCCCGGGGGCCAATGAGAATCCGCGTCTCGGCACTATAGCGCGGCGGCTGCAGGAAAAGCAGGCAACCCAACAGTACCAGAAAGAGAAGCAAAGCGGCAAGAGGCAGGCCGACCGCCCACCCTTTCTTGGCGGTGCCAACCCCGTAACCCAAGCTGAGCGTTGCTTCGCGGGAATGCGCACTGTGAAGCGCGTCCCAGTCGCGCCAGTCCATAGCCGACTCCACGATCCAAACAGGCCCATAAGACGCTGTTAAGGTTTCCGCGAAGTTAACTTTTGGAATGGCTCACAACGATCCACGGTTTAAAGCCGGAGAAGACCATCAGAAAGAGGGATCGAGCCCCGCCTTCATGAGCGCCGCGCGGAGCGTATTGTCCATCAGCATCGCGATGGTCATAGGTCCGACGCCGCCCGGCACCGGGGTGATCGCGCCGGCATGGCTGATCGCCTCGGCGAAAGCGACATCCCCGACAAGCTTCGTCATGGGCTTTCCCGCGGCGTTGAGCCCTTCACCCGCCACCCGGTTGATGCCGACATCGATGACGATCGCGCCGGGTTTGATCCAGGCGCCGCGAATCATCTCGGGACGGCCAACAGCGGCGACGACAATATCGGCATTCGCGACCGTTCGCGGGAGATCACGGGTGCGCGAATGGGCGATTGTCACGGTCGCATTGCGGCCGAGCAGCAATTGGGCAATGGGCTTGCCAACCAGAGTGGAACGGCCGACGACGACGGCATGGGCACCCGAAAGGTCAATGTTCAGCGCCGCGGCGGCCGCATCGATCAGGACCATGCTGCCGGCCGGCGTGCAAGGCACGAGAGCGCGTTTCAAATCCCCGCTCGCAAGAAGCCCGGCATTGAACGGATGCAGACCATCGACATCCTTGCCGGGCGAAATGGCTTCGATGACGCGGCTTGGATCGAGCCGGTTGGGCAAGGGCAATTGCAAAAGGATTCCGTCGACCGCCGGATCCGCATTGAGCTCCTCGACGAGGGCCAGCAGCGCCGCTTCGCTGGTCGCCGCCGCAAGGTCATGCTGAATCGAGTGAAACCCGCACGCTTGCGCCGCCCTGCTCTTGGATTTGACATAGACCTGACTGGCCGGATCCTCGCCGACAAGGACAACCGCCAGACCCGGCTTGAGGCCCTGTGCCGTAAGCGCGCGGGTCTTTTCCGTCACAAGCGCAAGCAGCTGCTCCGATGCGCGCTTCCCATCGATAAGTTTGGACCCTTCGCATGAAGGTGCTTCGGGCATGATCGACCGACACCTTGATAATCAGCTTTTCACTTCGCCGATGGGGAAACTCGGAAAATCTAATCTGGAACCTATGAGCCTATCTTGGTTCTGACTGTTTGATAGACGGCTTCCGTCGTCTCCGCCGCCTGCGCGAGCAGCGCATTGACTTCAGCAATTTGTTTTTCGGCGAAATCGCGATCCTTGATCGCCTTGGCATTGATGAACACGTTCAGCGCTGCGCTGCGCAACCCCGCATTCGCCGAAAGCACGGCGACCCCGGCGTCGCTGATCACATTAAGATTGCCTTTTTCAGCCACGGCGGCGGAGAGGCGGATGACCTCAAAACAGGCTTTGACGGCGCGCAAGGGCGCGAGTGTCGCATCCTTCAAGGCAGCCTGAATCGATGCAGTGCGCCTGGCTTTCTCCTCGTCGGTCGCGCGCGGTAGCCCATAGGCGCCCATCACGGAATTGAACGCCACGACATCCTCTTCAATTGCGCGAACCAACTCGGCGCGCAATGCCTCCGCCTTGGCATTCACGGCCTTCAGGTCTTCCGAGACCGCTTCATAGTTTTTTTTGCCGATGGTGAGATTGGCCACCATGGAGACGAGCGCGGCGCCAATGGCGCCAGAGACCGCCGCCGCGCCACCGCCACCCGGCGTTGGACGTTCGCTGGCGAGATCGTCGAGAAAGGTCTGAATAGAACTATTCGCGGTCATGGTCGTTGCGGTCCTTGGAAGTCACGCCAGGCCTTTGGCTTGCGCATAGATGGTCTCGGCATCGAGCACCTGATCGGCGCCTTCGAAAAGCTGACCGACGCAAGCGCGATGCAGTTTCAGTTTCAGGCCCCCTAATCCCAACGCACCGATCGCGATTTTTCCGTGGCGCTCTTTCGCCTTGTCGGCCGCTTCGATCCCGCCGATGCCGAGTGGCGGCTGCGCGTTGCAGTCGGCGAGGAGTTCGATCGCCGGATCATTCCGCCAATCCTTTTCTTCGAGTAGCGGGATGCCGATGGCGCCCGCGGCGAACACGACCTGCGCGCCTTTGATCGCCGCCGCGCGGGCCGCATTGTCGAAGGCCTCGACGGGTGCCGGCGCAAAGCCGAAGCGATCATTGATGGCCTTGCTCGCGGCATCCGCGCGCTGTTTCGAGCGCGAGGTGATCGCGACTTCGGCGCCCTCCATATGCAGCATCGCCGCGGCGCGCATGCCGACTGGCCCCGTGCCGGCGAGCACGATCGCTTTCTTGCCGGCGAGCGATTTCGCTTTGGCGAGCAGCGCGACGCCGGCCGCCGCCGTGGTGTTGGAGCCATTGCTGTCCAACATCACGGAGACCCGGAAATTGGAAAAAAAACGCTTCTTGACAGCCTTGAACAACGCCTCGCCGGCAATCATGCTGCCGCCGCCGACGAAGATCGCGGTATATTGCTTTTCCTTGGGGCCGCGTGTGTAGATTGTTCCGTCGACAAGCGCGGCGACATTGTCCGGCGTCACGCCGCCATAGCCGATGATGTGATCGGCGCCGCCGTCATAGCCGACGACTGTGTCAAAGACGCTCGGCGCCGGATCGGTGTCCAGCAGGAACAAAAGCTTCTTTGTCATGATGATGTCGTGGAGGAAAGAGCCTCCCCGCCGGCTGGCAAAAAACCCTTGGTTCCGGCGGGCGGCGTTGTCCTGGTCTGGGCGAGGACCATTGCGTCTCCTTGAGGGCCTGATTTGATTCGACAGGCGCCCTATTTGTCAGAGTTCTGCTGCCCTGCCAAGCCCGCTTCGTCCACGCTCACCGGAGCCAAGCGCATGGTCGAGAGCCGTCAAACCGAGACCGAGACTGAAAAACACGGCAAGGAAAACCGTTGCATTGACCGAAACGCGCGCTAGCCCGAGTTGGTCGGCATTGATGAAGGGATAGGGATACACGCCATAGGCTGCACCGCGAGCCATGGTATAGAAGAAGAATAGAATTGGGTAGATGAGCCAATTGGCCGGGTCTGACCATCGCAAGCTCCCCTTGGGGAAAAATATTAGCCAATACAAAGAGTAAAGAAGCGGGATGGCATCGTGCAGCATCATGTCGGCCACCCGCCGCATGCCGTGCGGGTGCCATAAATGCCGCAGCAGCAGCTCATAGACCACGCCAACGACGATAATATAGACAACAAGCGCAGAGGTGACGCTCGGCCCCGTCAGAAACCGTTCCGCTCGCGGCTGCAACCAAAAAAGCGTGAGAACATATGCGATGAAGATATTGGTTTCGACCGTGAAGTAACTGAAGAAGTTGATCAGATGACTGGCGATCGACTCATCCCTGATGAGTGCATCTTCAACATTGAAGTAGACCTGCACGGCAACGGCAAACCAGGCCATAGAGGCAATCACGGCCGCACCGCTTCGTTGCAGATGGAACAGCTTCAACGTCGCGCCCGACGCATTCACTTCGCCCTGCATCTGAACTTCCTCCACAATTTGATTCGGGTTCTCTCCTTTCAATATGGCCGTTTCTTGGATTATTGCAAAATTGTGACAATGGCTTTTGCTGTAAAATCTTCGTGCATTAGTCTAGGGTCAGGACTCATTGATTGAGATAGAAGGTGACGGCGGCTGCAATGCAGATGGCCGAGAAGAAGGTGTGAGCGCATCGGTCGTAACGGGTGGCGATGCGCCGCCAATCTTTAAGCTTGGCGAACATGTTCTCGATCCTGTGGCGCTGCCTGTAGAGGGTCTTGTCATAAGGCAGCGCGACTTTTCGGCTTTTGGTGGAAGGAATGCAGGGCTCGCAACCCCGCTCCCCGAGGGCGGCCCGGAACCAATTGCTGTCATAGCCTCGGTCGGCGATCAAGGTAGAGGCTGGTGGCAGGGCGTCAAGGATCAGCCGCGCCCCCTTATGATCGCTCATCTGGCCCTCACTGAGCAGCAAGACGAGAGGTTTGCCGTCGGCGTCACAGACGGCGTGGAGCTTCGAGTTCAAGCCGCCTTTCGTGCGCCCGATACGGCGGGGAAAAGCCCTTTTTTGAGAAGGCTTGCCGCGGTCCGATGGGCCTTCAGATGGGTGGCGTCGATCATGATCCGCTCTGGTTTTGGGCCGTCGCCAGCCAGCACCGCGAAGATCCGGTCAAACACACCGAGCCTACTCCAGCGGATGAAGCGGTTGTAGATCGTCTTGTGCGGGCCATAGCCGGGCGGCGCATCCTTCCACTGCAGGCCGTTGCGGATCACATAGACGATGCCACTGACTACTCGCCGGTCATCAACACGGCACACCGTGTGACAACGGAAAACAAGGAGAAATCCGCGCCATCTGGCGCTCGCTCAGTAAAAACGGGCGAATCATCCTAAGCCTCCTTCAACGGAGACTTTGAATCACGCATCAGTTAATAGGTCCTGACCCTAGAAGCGCCGTGTTCAGAGCCTGTCAAAAGAAGCCTCTCTGGCAACGCCAAGGCAAGTGGCGGCATGGTCCGGGCAAACCACTCAAAAAGGAAGTGCCACGATGGCAATGAGCCGCGAAAAATACCGATGGTCTGCTTGGCGAGAGCCCACTGATCTCGCACTCTGCCGGCCCACCGCAACAGGCCAAGCGAAGCGGACACTGGCTCGTCTTTGGAAATGCTCTCCGTTTTTAAGATGAGTGGAGGGTCGAAACGGTTCCATGGACCGATGCAAAATGAAACCGCTTGGAATCACCAGCGACGGAGGGCACAGCTAAGAGCTGATTGCGTTTTTTAATTCCAGCCTACTCTAAAACTTGGCATGTAATGGGGGAGGCCCTTTCGATCGCTTGATGGTTGAGCGCCACCCCGACAATGATCGATATACGTTCACTCGCTCATGGCTTTCTTCAGTTGATTCTCGTCTGGTTTATCGAAAAACTCTGCAATGCTTTGATGCTTGGGTGGCCAAGGAGGGCGGCATAGCCCATCAAGCCGCGATTTTGCTCTTTCCGCCCGATTGGCGCCCACCGAAGTGCCGTGAAGGACTGGGAAACTGGCGCGGCTCTGGCTGCCTAGGGCTCAATCCCCGCCGATCGTCTCATCCAGACGATAACCAAGATAGCGAACCGAATTGATGGGGTCGTAACCCAGATGCCGGCGCAATTTTTTTCGCAGCTTGCTGATATGGCTTTCCACCACATTCTCTTCGACATTTTCATCGAAAATTCCATAGATGGAATTGAAGATTTGCGCCTTGCTGACGCGCCGGCCCCGGTTATTCACCAAATATTCGAGGATTCGGCGCTCCCGCCGCGGCAAAGGCAGTGGAACTCCCTTGAGTTGCGGGTCCCGGCCATCAAAAAAGACCCGCAACTCACCAACCACGGCGGAGTCCCGCTCACTCTCGTGCCGGCGCCGGATGGCCCCTACCCGCGCCAGAATTTCGCGAACGTGAATCGGTTTGCGCACCACATCGTCGACGCCCGCGGCGAACAAATCCAGCGTCTGCTCAAGCGACGGCGTTTCATTCATTGCGATCACCGGAGCGCGTGTGCGGTCCTTAATCATTTTGGGATAAAGCTGCCGGTCGCGGCAGTCCCCGAGGAGAAAGGCTTCGACGGCGAAGAGGTCGGCATCAGCCACCGTCGTCACCCATTCCTGAAATTCCAGTGGACAGAACCCCGCGGAGGAGACTCCCTCGCTGCCAAAACGGCAGGTATAACCAGATGTCACAATTTCACGTTCGTCAATAATCACCAACATTGAAATCTCCGGCGAATCTATCCTCTTTCATCAAATATTAACAACTTTAAGTTAAATGTCAAACAATAATTAGCGTATAAGTTGTCTTTTTCGCGCTATGATTGTAATCGAAAAAACCTCACGCCGGCTAATACGGCCTCGCTACCGCTGGTCACCATCGCAGAAGATTTTGGCATTCGCTGTCCAAGCTCCAAAACCGCTCGCTACCATGTTTGAAATCACCTGGCAGACATAGCGCTTTTGGGCTGGATCATTGTCTGGGCCCGCATGATAACGCGCCGCCGCTAATGTCCAACTTCCTTCCCGGGCTCGCAGCTCCTTGAGGAAGCGGGCCGCATAATCGACATTCTCATGGGGATCGAACATGGCCTCGAGGGAAGGAAACTGGCTTGCGTGGAAATGATGATTGATTTGCATGCATC
>DATJLX010000052.1:0-4665 GCA_035509135.1 Methylocella sp. | reverse complement strand
TGGAAGGTGTGCAGGCCATCATCCTCGCGGACGGATACATAATCACCAATAATGAACCGGTCCGAGCTGAAATGATAGCCGGTTTCATCGGCCTGATCGCCGCCGACGTCGTAGCGAAATGCCCAAGTTCCTCCGGGCTTGCGCACCAGATGGCCGATATCGTCCGCTTCGTTTGGACGGAATCGAACGACCCGGCAAAAGTCATGATGCTGGTGCCATAGATTCGGATCGATCCGGCCATTGCCGTCGAGCGGCGCGACAAAGGTGTAGCCGATCGAAGCGCTCCCCTCAGGATGGCCTTTCTCGCGCGCCAGCTCCAAGCGAACGCGCCGGAAGGCCGGCGGGAGCTTGGCCCAGTCAAGCTTTGTGGGATGGTCCAAATGTTTCACGCGATCCTCTTGGCGCTTTCTCCCATGCGGGTTACTTTGTTCTGCCGGACGCCACCCTCTTGGTGGTTGCGGAAACGCGGCCAGTCTCCTTCGAAAGATCGATCGAACCCGGCTTATTCCGCGGCGCTATTATCTTAGCAATTTATCCTGGCGGCGTTTTTGGGAATTGATTCCAATCAACGCGGCCGGAGCTCGCCGATAAAATTGCAGGGTTTCTGGATAACAAAGTGAAACTGGCGACTCACACGCTGGAATTCAAGTTCATTGCCATTTCTTGAAGGGCGGCTGGCAGCAAGGGCTCAACGATCGCTTCGCCCCAAAGCCTCCGGCGCCCAAGGAGATGACAGACCAAGAGGCTTATGAAGATGCCGGGACCGCTTGAATAGATCCGCCAGCCTCCTTCGACGCCAATTTCAATGGATTTGACCCGCCGCCACTCGGCGCTGGCGGCATAGCGGTCGGCAAAGGCGGCGTCGCTGCTGCTGAAATAGGCGTTGCGCTGGCGCAGGCCCGCATGCCCGAGGCGCTCCGTGACAGTAATGGGGCTCGCAAGTTGCAGGGCTTCCCAAAGCGCTTCGGCGTCGCCAAGAATCGCCATGGCCTCCGCGTAGCGCAGATGCGCGTGAACATACATGAGGCCGATTTCGCGTCCAAAGAATGAGGCGGATTCGGCCCGCCGGAACACGCTTTGCGGACCGCCGTGATAAGCGACCGGCCGGTCGATCAGCCGGACGCCATCGGGAAAAAGCAAATGTTCGCGGATGAGCCGGAGATGATGTTGAGTCTGTTGAGGGGTAAATAGTCCGCCGATCATGCTCCTGGTCATTGGCAGGAGCGAATATTGGAGTCCAGTGCGCGTGTCGCTTGGATGCAGCAGCAGCTCGGGCTGGCCGCCATCCGCCTCGAAAATCGCGTAGCCCGCGACTATACCGTCACGCATCAGATAGCGATTGAAGTCGCTGCGCATCCTGGCGGCGAGCTCGCTCAGTTTCCCGGCGCCGGCGTCCTGACCCGCCCGGCGCAACACCTCGGCGTAGCGACTGATCTGCTGGAACAAAAGCGCGACCGTCCAGCTGCTTACCATACAGTCCCGCATCCGGGGATCGACCGGCTGCAGCGAATCATTCCAGTCGCCCTCGCCGTAGCGAATGAAATGAGTGCCAGGGACGAAACGGTCGCGAACCGCAGCCAGCAACTTATCCACATGGGCGGCGACTGTATCCTCGTGCCCCGTCTGAGCGAGCGTGTCCATGTTCCGCCAGGCCATCTTCTCGCCGAGAAAGCCGAAATCCCCGGTTGCCTCGATGTAGTCGTTGAGCGCCTTCAGTGGCCAGACGATGATATCGCCGTGGCTCACTCTATCCTGAATGATCGAATAAGGTTCGAGCATGAACCATTGCGGCCAATCGCCCCGCGTCTCATACTGCTGCCCGAAGATAATCCGCAGGATCTGCTTTACGGGTTCGTCGTGCTTCAGGGCGAGCAGCAGCTCGACCGGCCCCTGGCAGACGTCGCGCGTTCCCCAAGCGGCGCCGGTGTATTGTTCGAGCCCATGCGGCACGGTGAGATGGATCATCGCATTGTGGACGAGCCACGGGACGAGCAAGCTAAGAGCGTCACCGTCGCCGCCGCCCGTGATCCGGAGACTGCGGGTGACGCTTTCCCAGAAACGGCTGGCTGGCGCGAGAAGGTTTTGGTCGCCGATGCCGGCCTGATATTTGGCGGCACATGCCGCCGCTTGACCGGCATCGGTCATCGAACCGGCGACGGCGAAACAGAATTCGCGCACGGGCCCTGTGCGAAGCGCCAGATAGGCCCCATGCCGAGGCTGCCCATCAGCGTAGAGCAGTTCATCGCCGCCGATCGCTTCAACGGTGTCCGGCGTGCTGGTGACCAGATGATAGACAGCGTTGGGGTAATACTGGCCCCAGATCGAAAGCGGGTCTGGACGCAAGGAGCAGCGCTTGGCGTGCGGATCAACTTCGATACAGCCCTCGGAATCGAGTTCGCATTCCCCCAGCACCACATGTCCGAAGACAAGAAAGCGGCAAGCCTCGCCATCGACGGCGATCCGCCATTGCATTGCCGGGTCTTCGCCGGATGCGACGGCATGCACGCTGACGGTGCGCCCGGAAAAACAATAGATCCAGCGGCAATCGGAGAGGCCCATTTCGAAGGCCGACGGAACCGTGAGGAGCCGCCAGCCGCCTCCGGCGTCGATCAGGATACGCAGACCGCTCGCGCGGGTGATGTTATAAGGGTCGCGCGACACCGAAAAAAGCTTGTGAAAAGATGTGTTTCCAATCGTCAGCTGGGCGGCGAACACGCCATGCATCCAGCATGTGGCGCAAAGCGTCGCTTCGTCGGGCAACATGGCTTGGCCGGAGCGGATCAAAGTACCATGGCGGCGCGTGACGAGGCGCTCCTTGTCCCTTAGCACGACATGCCGGTTGTGCGGCGGATCGGCGGTGAAAAAGGAAAGGAGCCGGTCGTCCTGCTTCTCCTCGTGAAGCCTTTCGGGATAGAGCCTAGCGAGAGTCGCTGCATCGAGCGGCTCGGCGACGGCTGCGGGCGCTTCCTGAGCAAGGCTCATGACCGGCGCGGCGCCCGCGATGGATGCGGGTTCAATTTCGTTCCAACCCACGGCATCGAGCCGCACGAGATCGCGATCGCTTGATGCCTCGGCGTGATCTGCTTCATAAAGACCGAAGAAACGCCATGCCGCGCGGGATCCTGGCGGCAGCGTGACGGGCGCGGATTGGAGCGCGGCGCAGGCGAGTTCGTGTTGCAGGCGTACAGCAGGCAGGCGTGCGCCATAGGCAAAGCCAAACGCATTGCCGTCGCGGCAGGCTGGGCCGAAAAGCTGCAGCCCGTCGGTTGCAAAGCCGCTCGCGCCGTCGAGACATCCGTGCGCAACCCAGGGGTTTTGGCCCCTCTGCGCGAGGTTCTGCCGGCTCATGATCACGGGCCCGTAAATAGGGTGCCGCGCGACATGATGGTCGAGATATTGCGAGGCGTAGGCCTCGTTGTTCATGAGGAAACCGCGCTCGCCAAGGCCAATGTCCTGGATAAGGATCGCATCGAGGGATCGCGGAGCGGCGCTTGTATTCAGCACCTCCAGCTGCCACAGCCAAGCCGCCTTGCGTTTGTGCAGCGAGAGCGTTAGGCGGTGGCGAATATGGTTGGTCTCCCCATCCCATATCAAATGGTCTCGAAGAGCGGCAAAGCGGGTATTGGCGGTTGCTCCGGCGGTTTGGACCGAAAGCGGCGCCTCGCCGTCGGCGCGCAGATAAATGCGGGCAATGCCATGATCGACGGGCGAGCCAAGCAGTTGGTTGATGACGATCACGCCATCCGGGCGCCGGTGTTCGATCGCGAAGAGGCAGCCGTTTGGGAGAATGCTGATGGACAGGCCTCCGCTATTCTCGATCCGGGACAGGCCAAGATCGCTCTCGCGTGGTGTCGTCCAACTGCGCATGCCCGAAGTATTCATTGTGTTTCCTGCCTTGAGGTCACGCGGAGGTCGTCGCATTGCGACGAGCGGGCGCTTGAAGATCTGCGAAAACACGGACCCAACGTGTCAGTGGGCCGCTCTACGTTCAGGTGGAAGGCTGTTGCCGCGACGATCGAACCGAAGAACATGCACACTACCGTAACCCAAAGCCCTGCTGCTGTAGCGTTCAGTCTTGTGGCGAGTCGAGCTACAATGTAAACCAATGGACAGTTCAACCAGGGGACGAATCGGGCAAGCTCAAAAACGCGCTCGCTTAATAGCGCATTTGCGGGCGCCGGACATTTATTTCCGCGCGTGCCCGATTGTGGTCGTCATGGCGCAAGGCTGAGATTGCAAGACTTGTATGGCAAGACTTGTATGGAATGTCTTGTCTCGGCTGAGGGGAGGGTGTCTTGTCAGCGCTCCGGCGCCGTCCCCTCAAATCGCATGCCGCTTACGGCCAGGCGGGCCATTGCTGTGGAAACGATCTGACGGCGGGATTGGCCTGCCAGGCGCGGACACCCGGGGGACGTTCCGCCGGCACATAAGCAAGGGCATGGTGATGTCTCTGGTGCCACACAGCAGTGGCCGTTCCCACGCTTCCGTCAAGGCGGGCGTAGGTGACCGGTTTTCTCCGGCGGGCCATGGCATAGGTGCCCGTGCTCGGCGGCAACCCGTAGATTGTGATCCGGGCGCCTTCGGCTTGCACTAGGTGGTACAGCACTGCAGCATTGCCGGGTGCGAGACGGATGCATCCGTGCGAGGCAGGGTGGCCGAGCGAGG
>DATJLX010000051.1:0-10429 GCA_035509135.1 Methylocella sp. | reverse complement strand
CGTATTGCGGCCGAGATGGATCATCTTGGTGCCGGTATCGGCCTGTTGAAAGTGATTGGCGATCGCGATTGAATAAAATTCGCCAACAGAATTATCCCCGCGCAGGATGCAGGAAGGATATTTCCAAGTGATGGCGGATCCGGTTTCGACCTGTGTCCAGGATATTTTCGAGTTGGCGCCCCGGCAGTCGCCGCGCTTGGTCACGAAATTATAGATCCCGCCTTTGCCATCCTCATCGCCCGGATACCAGTTCTGCACGGTCGAATATTTAATTTCCGCTCCTTCCAATGCGACAAGTTCGACGACGGCAGCGTGCAGCTGATTCTCGTCACGCATGGGCGCGGTGCAGCCTTCAAGATAACTGACATAAGCGTTTTTGTCGGCGATGATAAGCGTGCGCTCGAACTGCCCCGTCTTAGACGCGTTGATGCGGAAATAGGTTGAAAGCTCCATCGGGCAGCGTACGCCCTCGGGGATATAGACAAAGGATCCGTCTGAAAAGACCGCAGAGTTAAGCGTCGCGTAGAAATTATCGGTGTCCGGAACGACGGAACCCAAATATTTCCGCACAAGGTCAGGGTGCTTTGCTAGCGCTTCGGAGATCGGGCAGAAGATGACGCCCACCTCTTCGAGTTTGGCCTTGAAGGTTGTCGCGACCGATACCGAATCAAATACCGCATCGACGGCTATACCGCTCAGCATCTTTTGCTCGGAGAGCGGTATGCCAAGCTTTTCGTAAGTCTTTAAGAGCTCGGGGTCAACCTCATCGAGGCTTCCGGGAGCCTCCTCCTTTGCCTTGGGAGCGGCGTAATAATAGGCGTCCTGGAAGTCAATCGGCGGATAATGGATGCGCGCCCAGTTGGGCTCCGCCATGGTTCGCCAGCGGCGAAAAGCCGCAAGGCGCATCTCCAGCATCCACTCGGGCTCACTCTTCTTCTTTGAAATGAATCGGACAATCTCTTCGGACAACCCCTTTGGCGCAAACTCGCTCTCGATTTCCGTGACGAACCCGTATTTGTATTTTTGGTCCGCAAGCTCTTGTAGAGTATCTGCCTCTTGGCTCATGTCAGGTTCCCGACGTTGAAATTCAGAGGGCACTGCCACACAGTACTGGCATTGCAAGGATTTCGCTTATCTTTGAGCCGCGGTATCGAATTTTTAATATTCGCCGAGGTTCAAGTCCCAAAACGATGCCGCTACCCGGCTGTTATGGATACTACTGCAAGCACGATGCCATCGACACTTATGCGCGCCGCTGCCGTGCGGTTCAGCGCATTACTCGCGTTCGATCTGTTGAGTGAGGGTCTCAAAGCGCACCGGCAGCAGCGCGCCCGGCGATTTCTCGAGGAAAATCGGAAACCCTTCGGCAATTCAGGCAGCGCCCTCGGCGAGCTCCGCAACGACCGGCCAACCGACGGCGCCTGCCGGATCCAATTTTCTCAATGCATCAAGGATCTCTAAAGCTTGTGATCGCTCAGAGCGCCGGAGGCGAATGAACGCCAGGGCCTTCAACGTATAGAGTGCGAAACGGCCGGCCCCATCGGGGATGATCGGGTGCGCCGGCCAAGCGCGCCAATCAGAGCTCCAGCCAGCTTGGCGTGCCGCAACCCCAAGGCCATCCTCGGCGGCGGTGAGCGCCATATCAAGATTACCTTGATAGGTGTGAATCTTATAGAGGCAGAAATAGACTGGTAGCTCCTCTGGAGCGGCGGCCATTGCTTGGCGAAACAGCCGGTCCGCGAGTGCATGGTCGTGGCGATAGGCAGCGACCCCTTGCTGGAGCAAGGCGTTGATCGCGTCTGGAAGATCGCCGAAATTGATTGTGTCGGGGTCTGAAAGCACGTCCTTAATGCCTGCTTGTACACTATACCCCTGGAGGGTGCTTCTGCACACTTGGTTTGGCGGGCCGCCTATTTGACAACAGTCAAAGTCTGACGCCGGTGAGCGGAGACATTTGCATGATGAATAGAGACGGCTTTCGAGACAGCCGTGGCAATGGTGCGTGCCCGGCTGTCGGTTCCGGTCCAGTTGGCTGCTCGGCCGCGGGGATCGACTTCAAGGAGCTTCACGCCTGCGGGCACTTCGATTCCATCGCGAACCACGCCTCTTAAAATCCCATCGAAAGGTGCTCTCACGGCTTCACCACCGAGATGGCCGATAATGAAATCCTTGAAGATCCGCGTGCCGATCTCAATCGCCGTATGCCATCGGCCGGGCATCGCCGAGTAGACAAAGCGCTCCGCTCCGGCGCTTCCGAGGCGGCGTGCGACTCCATCAGCCTCATCGGTCGCGCCTTGCTCGATGATCCGTCCTGTCTTCGCTGGACGCGTTTCAATGGCAAAATCGCAATTTGCGCCAGCGGTGAAGCCAGGACCAAGGCCGATCGTAAAGCGCGCGAGCGGCCGCAAATCCGGTGTGACCTGATATTTCTGCAATCTGGCGTCGACGAGAATGTCGATCGTCCGAAGAACGATCAAATCCAGGAGACCAAGTTCGGTTATGATCACATCCTTTGTGGATCTGAAACTTGAGAGAATCTCAAGGCCTGTATCGACGCGCCGCGCCGCAACGCCACCGACAATGACCGGATCGTCGAAGAGGGCGTCATGGAAGGCCATTTTCCTCCGGATCACGGGTGGAAGCGGGTCATGAGAGAGCACCACGCCATAGCCGCCATGATAAAGGTTGACCGCGACGGCTGACGCAATCTCATTGGTGCCGAGGATTACCGCGAATGGGGGATGCGGGCTTTGTCTGTCCAAATATGGCGGGCTGCTCATGCGTTTTCCTTTTCGGCCTAGCTTGCGCAAGCAAAAGCCGGGCCGTCGAGACATACCGACAGAAATGCGAGGATTCTCGCGCGTCGACAAGAAGGGATGCCGCGTGCCAGCGTCGAGTCCGGTGCCGTACACGTCAGGTCTCAAACAGATATGGCGTTGGATGTAAGGAAACCGACATGAACGCCCCCCAGCCCGCTGGTATCTTGCTCGGCCAGCCCTGAAAAGAAGCCAAGCGTCTGAGCACTCGCGCCAAGATTTTTCGGTTCTTGAGCCTGCCGCGAAACGTGGTTTCGGCCTTGCCTTGGCGTTCGTGATATAAGGGGCGGCAAGAGCAATGGAGGGACCGGAAATTGAGCAGCTGATTAGACAGGCCTTCCCAGATGCCTTGGCCGTTGTCGCCAATCTGGGCGGCGATCGTGATCATTTCGCCGCACCTATCGCCTCGCAGGCTTCGTGCGCAAGAGCCTGATCGGGCAAGTTCGTCTATGGGCGCTGCAGGGGCAGGTCGGTGGCGCGCTCCGCGTGCTTGCCCTCCAGACGACTGTATCCAATAATCTATATCCAAATAAACGGACTGCCTCTTGCATTCTGGCGTTTGATGTAACTCGAACTTGAGGAGGTGGTTTATGGCTGAACCAACGGCACAACGCATCGAAGCCGTAATCGCGAGCAGCGATGTTGTACTTTTTATGAAGGGAATCCCCGAGGCTCCACAATGCGGCTTCTCCGCAGCGGCTGTTCAGATCCTTGGCCAGCTTGCCGTGCCGTTCAAGACCGTGGATGTGCTGGCGGACATGGAGATACGCGAGGGTATCAAAGCCTTTTCGAACTGGCCAACAATTCCACAGCTTTTTGTCAAGGGGGAGTTCATTGGCGGCAGCGACATCATGCGGGAAATGTTTCAGTCAGGGGAGCTCGCGACGCTGTTGAGCGCCAAGGGTATTGGGGCGGCGGTGCAATGACAGCCCCTCAGACGACAGCCGAGGATGAGGCGATCGAACTTCCGCAAGTCTATAAGCGCCACGCTTTTGCCTGTTTTACGCAACGCCCCCCAAATCATCCGCGTGGGAGCTGCGGCGCAGCTGGCGCGCAGCCACTCTGGGACCGGCTTGGCAAGAAGTTTGAGGCCGAAGGCCTCTCCGATACCGGCTTCACAGCCTCGGGATGTCTCGGCTTTTGCAGCGCTGGCCCGTTGATGGTGGTCTATCCGGAGGGGGTATGGTACCGGCCGACCACGCCCGAGGATATTGACGAAATTTTCGAGTCGCACTTCAAGCAGGGAAAACTTGTAGAGCGCCTTGTCATGATCTTGACCCGGAGCTAACGCATAAGATGCGGGTTGGCCTTGTCCCCGGGAACAGGCACGCCATGCGCGCTTAAAGATTGACGTGCTTGATCTCCGGGCTCGGGCTCGTCTCGGTGGGCCAGCCTGATTGCGCGCGCGCGGCATTGCGCAACAATGTGAGGCATTCAACCGTAGCGGCCATGTCGAGGGCGGTGAAGCCATCCAGCGTTTCATGTGAAATATCGGCCCCCGCCACGAGCAAGCGCTCCACGACGGCGGTCTTGCCGCTCGAAGCCGCATATATCAGGGAAGTCGCGCCATTGTCATTGCGGTTGTCGATGTCGATGCCCGCCTCGATGAGGACATCCATAATGTCGAGATGATTACCAACGCAGGCGAGCCAGAGCGCATTGTTGCCATCGGCATTTCTGGCCTCCACTTGCGAACCGGCCGCGATGAGCGCGCGCACAATCTTGACGTCTCCGCCGTGGCTTGCCTTCATCAAAGGAGTTGTGCCGTTGGCGATGGCGGTATTGACATTGTTGCCGGAAAATCCTTGCCCCGCGAGCCACCGCCGCAATGTTGCACTGGGTACCGGCCGGCCGGCGGCACGCTTTCCTTTGCTCCAAGCCTTGTATCCCCCGTCCAGGCTATAGACCTCAGAGAACCCAAAATCGGAGAAGATTTGCGCATATTCTTGGCTCGCGTAGCCATGATAGCAATAGATCAGAATTGGCATGCTCCGCGCCATTGTCTGAAGAATCGTGTCAAGATTGGCGATGGAAACATTTTGCGCCCCCGCGACGTGGCTGCGACGAAAGGACTCTGCGTCTCGAACATCGAGTAGCAATACACCTCTCCCCTCGATCAGGCTCCGGGCCTCGGGAACGCCAATGCGTTGAAATGGCACGCGCTGTCGCATGGAACCGTGCTCCTTAATGGTGATCTGACCTGCTTGGATAGGCAGGCAAGGTCGTGATTCGCTCGTCGGTCAGCGGATAGCCCACCGTGAAATGATAGAGTGACTGAAATCGCTCGGACTTCATGCCAAAAAGATCATGCAAGACGTCATCGAAATAGCAGCCGATACCGGTGCCTCTGAGCCCTGCCGCCTCTGCTTCCAGGTAGAGAACATGCCCGAGCAGGCCCGCTTCCCAGTGAAGCTGGCGGTAGCGCCAAGGGTTTGATTTTACGATATCTTCGAATTCAGCGAGCATGCCTAGCGAGAAGCAGCTGTCGCGAGCAATCGCCTGATGACAGCTCACCGTCCTCGCGATGGATCTGCAATCGACGGGCATGAGTTTGATCAAAGGAAGATGGGCGGGGGCATTTTCTAGAGTCTGCCAGACGAAGTCCGGACGTAGCGCGTCACGCAGAACGCGCGCGACTGCCGGATGCCGGGACAATGCATAAAGACCCGCTTCAAGACCTTCGACCCGGTGAATGAAGAAAATAGGGTGGATGCGAGGCGTGTAGGTCCACACATCCCAAGGCGCGATCGGACGGTTGAGCAGGCAGTCCAGCATGTGAAAGAAACTGTCGGCGCCCATCGTGAATTTGTTATCGAAGTGTTGGGCACTGCGCCGGTTCAGGATGATGCTGGCGGCGCGCGCTTCGCCGATCTGGGGCAGCGGTGGATAGCTTACTGGATCAAGTTGTTCTCTTGCGGGCCCCCCGCGTGTTGCCCTGCTCACTTGATCGATCACGGGCCAGCGATAGAGCTTGTGCGGGTCGAGAAGGTTCGCGCGCCCTGCCCATTGTCCAGCGGTTGGCTCGAAGACTCGATGGACGTAACTTTCTGAGTCTGAATGATTGATTAGGGGATCGGGGTCGATAGCAAGCAAGAGATCGGGCTCTTCGGCTTCCACACCAGAAAAATCTTCGGCCCGATCAAGGCCCATAAGCGCTGTCAGCTCCGCACAGCCAATTTGATCAACGATACGAGCCGTCCATCCGAGCGCCGCCGCCGCATAACGCAAGGCGCCGAGTGCATGGCCGATATCAAGCTGACAGTAGCGGAAAGCGCGTTCGCCGTATTTCCAGGCTTCCCGCCAATGGATTGATGAAAGCCCGATCCATAAGCGGGCGGAAGGGGTCCCATGGCCGACTATATCGGAGGTGCCGGCATGCCGACACCTTTGTTCCAGCTTATGGTCCCGGCTTAGATAGTGATAAAGGCCATCTTCCAGGCTTGGCACCCTGCTAGAAAGCACATAGGCTTCGGTCGGATGCAAATTGCCACTCGATGGATTGCAGCGCAGGGCCCACCGGTCCGGTCCATACTGCTTCCAGGCGGAGAGCCCCAGGGAAAGCTCCATAAGGATGCTTACCGAAGCCATGGAAAGCGCCGCGGGCCGGACGCGATCCGTCGCATAAACATGTCTAAAGCTGGTGTCGAGTTGGGCCGCTGCGAGCGGTAGAGTGATATGTACACAACCTTCGAATTCACGAAACGGATTGGGCTGCATGTCCCAGTCGAGGGTCTCGGGGCTTGCGGCGTAACGCTCAAGCCGATGTTTGGTGCGCGTATGATAGGCGCGCGTGATTTCACCGGGATCCGCCGCTGGCTCCGTCGAATGCGTCATTGATGGGCACGCCGCTCTGCGTTGTCCGGAGCCGGGCAAGGCACCGAAACCCCGATCCGCCCGCAGTTGAGCACGTCGGCTCTTACTTTTTCACCGCCGAGCAAGGTTGCGACGAGATCGCCTTCGAAGCCAGCACATCTGTGCCCGTCGGTTTCGATGAGCGGGCGCCGAATCAGAAGGGGCTCGGTGACCATGAGTGCGAGCGTGTCGGAACCCGTCATCTTCTCGGGATCGATCTCGCCAGATTTCACGCGGGGTGCAGCGGCATTGAACCATGAAGCCACGGGCGCGCCTCCAAAAAACCCCCGCAAGCGCTCTGGAGTCCAAGGTTCGGCAAGCAGACTTCTCGCAATGACTGTGTGACCTGCTGCTTCGAGCAGGCGCTTCTGGCGAGCATTCGTCCCGCAGCCCGGCTTTTCATAAAATATGATGTTGGCCAAACAAGTCTCCTCGGAAAATGCCAACTGGATTTTTTAATGCGATTCGCCTGCGGCACACGGTTACAGTGTGCCGAGCTGGATGATCGGAGCCGCGCCGCCTCGGCCAAGGATCGTGTCCACCTTCTTCCGTACGGCTTCAATGGTGAGCGGCTTGACGAGTGCGCCATGAGCGCCCGCCTTCATGCCGCTCACGGCGATCGCTTCGTCTGATTTGTCACAAACAATCAGTATCCGAACACCTGGAAAATTCGCCTTTAACTCGGCGACAAGCTCCACGCCTTTGTCCTTCAGGAATGCAACACCAAGCAGTAGGACATCGGGCTTGAGCCAATCTGTGCATTTTTCATAGGCTTCTTCAAGGCTCGCAAGCTCGTGGGTCTCGATTTCATCGTGGAGCATGAATTGCAACGCCGCGCGCGTGACCTCGTCATGGTCGACAACGAAAACCCGCCGTTGATCGACGGCCTTGGAAGTTTCGACACCGATTTGCATTATGCCCTCATGCCATCGCCATAATTCTCTCTGACCGCAGCCGCACGGACGAACCCGTCACTGTGGCCCGGAACAATTCTAGCAAGTTCCGTTCCGTGGGATGCAGGACCTCAAATCGCGTCGCGCAACGCCACCACGAGGGGGCATGACCATTAAAAAACGGTGCTGTCGTTGTTGTGTTGTTTCTTACAGGCCGACATTCCGATGTCGGGTTCAAAACATCTCAATATCGCATTCTTGAGTTGGCTGTTATTCTTTCTAAATCAAAGACTTGCGCAAGAGAAATTAATTGGCACGCGGGTTGCTCCATTGGTGCCCGGAACGGCAAGTGAGGGCTGAGCGCAAGCAGACGCTAAGACGAGCAATGCGCTCCTTCCCGTAATCCGCGAGCCAGTTTCTGACAGAGGAACAGTCTCGCGCTCAATGCGCGGTAATAATTTGGCAATCAATCCGAAGGAGAGCTACATGTCGTCCCTACGACAAATCGCGTTTTACGGTAAAGGAGGCATCGGCAAGTCCACAACCTCCCAGAACACTCTTGCGGCGCTCGCCGAAGACGGGCATCGGATTCTGATCGTTGGTTGCGATCCGAAGGCGGATTCCACCCGTCTCATTCTGCATGCCAAGGCCCAGGACACCATTCTGAGCCTCGCAGCGGCAGCGGGCAGCGTTGAGGATCTTGAGATCGAAGAAGTGATGAAGGTGGGTTACCGGGACATCCGTTGCGTTGAATCTGGCGGTCCGGAGCCAGGTGTTGGTTGCGCCGGACGGGGCGTCATCACCTCGATCAACTTCCTTGAAGAGAATGGCGCCTATGAGGACATCGACTATGTGTCCTACGACGTGCTTGGCGACGTTGTCTGCGGCGGCTTCGCAATGCCGATCCGCGAAAACAAGGCGCAGGAAATCTACATCGTCATGTCCGGCGAAATGATGGCCATGTATGCCGGCAACAACATTTCCAAGGGCATTTTGAAATATGCCAATTCCGGCGGTGTGCGTCTTGGCGGGCTCGTTTGCAATGAGCGCCAGACCGACAAGGAGCTGGAGCTTGCGGAGGCCTTGGCTGCAAAGCTTGGATCGAAGCTCATCTATTTCGTGCCGCGCGACAATATTGTCCAGCACGCCGAGCTTCGCCGCATGACGGTGCTCGAATATGCGCCCGAATCTACGCAGGCCAATCATTACCGTAACTTGGCCAAAAAGGTTCACGCCAATGCGGGCAATGGTGTTATCCCGACGCCAATCACTATGGACGAACTCGAAGACATGCTGATGGCGCACGGCATCATGAAGGCGGTCGACGAGAGCCAGATCGGCAAGTCGGCTGCGGAATTGGCAGCAACGGCCTGAACGTTCAGGAGACAAGCAACCCGGCCCCTCATGTGAGGGGCCGGCGTGCGGCCACAACAGGGATGAGAGCGAGGTGGGGCTATGAGTTTGGCGAAAACCGAGAGCATTGCGGAAATCAAGGCTCGTAACAAAGAACTGATCAACGAGGTTTTGAAAGTTTATCCAGAGAAGACCGCCAAGCGGCGTGCCAAGCATCTCAATGTGCACGAAAACGGCAAGTCTGACTGCGGTGTCAAATCCAACCTCAAATCCATCCCCGGCGTGATGACGATCCGCGGCTGCGCCTATGCGGGCTCGAAGGGTGTCGTTTGGGGGCCGATCAAGGACATGATTCACATTAGTCATGGTCCAGTGGGCTGCGGCCAATATTCCTGGGCGGCGCGGCGCAATTACTATATTGGTACAACAGGCATAGACACTTTCGTGACCATGCAATTCACATCCGATTTCCAGGAAAAGGATATTGTTTTTGGCGGCGACAAGAAGCTTGCCAAGATCATGGATGAGATTCAAGAGCTTTTCCCGCTGAACAACGGGATCACGGTTCAATCGGAATGCCCAATCGGTTTGATTGGTGATGACATCGAAGCCGTGTCAAAGCAAAAATCCAAGGAATATGAGGGCAAAACGATTGTCCCTGTCCGCTGCGAAGGTTTCCGCGGCGTGTCTCAGTCGCTCGGGCATCATATCGCCAATGACTCAATCCGGGATTGGGTTTTCGATAAGATTGAGAAGGATACGCCACCCCCGTTCGAATTGACGCCCTATGACGTTGCCATTATCGGCGACTACAATATTGGCGGCGATGCCTGGTCATCTCGTATTCTGCTCGAGGAAATGGGACTGCGAGTGATTGCTCAGTGGTCGGGCGATGGCAGCTTGGCGGAGCTCGAGGCTACCCCGAAGGCAAAACTCAATGTGCTGCATTGCTACCGCTCAATGAACTATATTTCGCGGCATATGGAAGAGAAGTACGGTATTCCATGGTGTGAGTATAATTTCTTTGGTCCCTCCAAGATCGCTGAATCGCTGCGTAAGATTGCAGCCTTCTTTGACGACAAAATCAAAGAGGGAGCCGAGCGTGTTATCGCGAAATATCAGCCCTTGATGGATGCGGTTATCGCCAGATATCGGCCGAGGCTGGAAGGCAAAACCGTTATGCTTTTTGTTGGTGGTCTTCGTCCGCGTCACGTGATTGGCGCCTATGAGGATCTCGGCATGGAAGTTGTCGGAACCGGTTATGAATTTGGCCACAACGACGATTATCAGCGCACCGCCCAGCATTACGTGAAGGACGGCACCCTGATCTATGACGACGTGACCGGCTATGAATTCGAGAAGTTCGTGGAAAAGGTCCAGCCCGACCTGGTCGGCTCCGGCATCAAGGAAAAATACGTCTTCCAGAAGATGGGCGTGCCTTTCCGCCAGATGCACAGCTGGGACTATTCCGGTCCCTATCACGGCTATGACGGCTTCGCGATCTTCGCGCGCGAC
>DATJLX010000050.1:0-9516 GCA_035509135.1 Methylocella sp. | reverse complement strand
TTAGGCTGCGCCCATGTTCCTTTAGGGAGTAATCGCTCTTGCGGCACGTCCAAACGAGGGAATGCAACGGTCATGGACCAAGATGCCCAATACTCTAAGGCAGAAACCGCGCGCCGGCGGGATGCCGCACTGCGGCTGGCGCTGAACACGCCGCCACAACCGAAGCACGGGAAAGTGAAGGAGTCGAATCCGGCTAGGGCACGCGGCCCCGCTTCCGCCGCCAAGCCAGGAAAGCGCGGGCAAGCTGCCTCGGGGTCTTAGGCCGACGCAGGCCCCTCATATGTCAGCCGCTTGCCACCCGCGCCATAGATCGCGATGCAGGCACGCTGCGCATCCTCGACGCCGAGCCTGGAACGGTTGTTCCAGCGGAAGGTGAACTCATCCAGGTAGCGTTGCAGGTGCTGCTCGCCGCAGTGTTGGTAGACGCCGACCATGCCCCTCTTGAATATTGAGAAGAAGCCTTCGACGGTATTTGTGCAGGCCGCTCCCCGCTTATATTCACCGGCGCTATGGTTCACGCCTTCATGCTTGGAGAATGACTGGCCAAGTTCCTTATAGTGCTGCGCTTCGTCTGTGTTCAGCGTATTATCAAGCACGATATTATTAAACAAGACCTTTTTGATTGTCTTGGCCGTTAAATCCTCAACCTTGACCGACTTGGCCCGGCCACCCCGCTCGACAAGCGATATGATCTTCCGCTTCGATACGGTTCCCCGCATTTTTTTTGCCAGCCCTTGCCGTTGACGAAAACATCGTCTGCCGGACCATGAAATGTCTCATCAACCTCGACAACCTTGTCTTTGCCGCCAAACGGCTCGGGGTCGTGGTCGGCCATGGCCTCCCTGATCCGGTGCGCGACGAACCAAGCCGTCTTGTAGGTCACGGCCAGGGTCCGGCTCAACTGGTGCGCCGAGAACCCCTTCTTGGAGCTTGCCATGAGCCGGAACGCCAGGAGCCACTTGTGCAGCGGCAGGTGCGACCGCTCGTAGACGGTCCCCATCCGGACCGTGAACTTGTCCTTGCAGGACTCGCAATAGTACCAGCCCGGCCCCATTGAGTTGCCATGGAGGGGCCGGATGCCCTCGCTAACGACGCCGCAGTGCGGGCATACGGGACCGTCCGGCCACCGAACGGCCTCGATGTGAGCCCGCGCGGCGTCCTCATCGTGATAAATAGGGTTAGAAAGCTCTACAGGCGTCATGGTTCATCTCCTTGACCATGACACTAGCAGATCGGCTTCTATCAGTCAAGTATATAATCGCGTTTTTTGTTCCTTTAAGGGTATAGTAGGGGTATAGTAAACGCCGCTTTGAGCAACACTTTTGACCTGCTGCAACTTGCCAGAAAGGGAGACGCGAATAGGGCGATTGCCGATTACCGCCCGCCAGCTTGCTCTGGTGCCGAACGACCAGAGCCGCAAGGAGGCCTTAAAGCATCTCGGGGCGAGCCCTTAGTCCGACGTTGCTTCGCCGGACCATCGTTGCGAGCGGAAAGCCTGCGCGATCGCCGCGGCACGCGCTGTCTGTCTAGCGTCTATGGCATCCGTGGCGCTTAGATCGGCGGCGAATTCAGTCTCATCGACTTCGGCACAGGCCCGCAGAGCGGCATTCAACAACGCTGCCTTGGGATAATCCTGGCCGGAGCGGTTGCCGTAAGCGCGATAATCACAAGTGCAAACAGTCATCAAAAGCGTGAAAAGATCGGGGGCGTCAAAGGCCCCCACCCGTTCCAGCATCAAAGCGACAGGCCCGGCCCGCACCTCCGACACCCGGTGGACACGCTCACATTCGGCAAGCGCTAAAAGGGCAAGTTCACGGCATACCGGCGGCACCGCGAATCGGCTGCACATCGCTTCGATGCGCGGCTGCCCTCGCTCGATGTGTCGATAATGGACCGGCAAATGCTCGCGCGGCGAGTCCGTCTTGCCAACATTCATCACCAGCAAGGCGAAACGCACGGCCAAAGGCGCATCACACCGGGCCGCCTCGGCAAGGGTATTCAGCAAATGATCGCCAAGGTCGACCTCCGCCGGGTCGTCCGCGATTTGCGGGACCCCGAACAAGCCTGCAACCTCGGGCAGCACTTCGGTGAGCGCACCGCATTCGCGCAAAGCCTGGATCATCTTGGAGGGTGAGCGGGCCATCAGGCCGCGAATCAGTTCCGGCCACATCGCGGCCGGCGCCGTATCGACGAGCTCGCCAGCCTCCACTTGTTCGAACATCGCGTCGAGAGCCTCTTGATCGAGCTCGCCATCCTCTTCGGCCAACAGAGCCGCCAGACGAAGGATGCCAAGCCCAGGGTGCGTTTGCACCAAGTCCGGGGGAAGAGGGCTGAATTTGGGAGCCATGGCAAAAAAGACAGTCACACGTTCAAAAAATCAAGGCAATACCCTGCACGGGCACCCGCCCTCGCGTGTTGGTTTTCGCAGATTGAGTGAAAGCCACTGAACTTCCGGTCAATCCCCCGTGATCATCACTTCCGGTATCTCCTCCGGATCGGGAATATCGAGCCCATCCTCTTCCGCCAGTTGGACCCCCGTCAGGCACACATCGCCGTCGTCGATCACCAGCGTGATAGGTGTCAGGCGCTGGCCCTGGCAGGGTCCGATGAAGCAATGCCCGGTGTCCGGGTCGAACTGGGCGCGGTGCTTGCCGCATGTGATGAAATTGCCTTCTTCGTCCAGAAACTCGCCTGGCCGCGTATCCAGGCGCGAGCCTTGATGGGGGCAGGCATTCTCAAAGCCAAAGTACCGGTTGGATTTGCGCGTGATCAGGATTGGCCACGGCTTGGCCTCGCCACTCTCGTCCGCCCGCATCAGCACAAAACCTCTTGCCTGACCGTCATCGATCTCAAATGTCCGACATATGGCAAAAAGCTCATTCATCGACTGATCCTTTCCGGACAAAGTTGAATGTGTCGGTCGCGAGGAAGCAGAATAGAGTGACGCAAGCAATCCACGCACCAACAGGCCGCACCCGCACGCACAATTGAGCCGGGCACATCCTTGTCGCTCATGGGGACAAGCAGGCTTTCCGTTTCCTTTGGCGGATGGTGCATCGTGAAAATGATAAGCGACATTCTAACGCGGGCGTCGCCGAAGTGCGGCCGCGACCAGACATGTGAATCGTAAACGATTCCGAGCCGCAAGGCATCATTTTCCCCGCATCACTTGATGCCGCGCCGGAAGTCGAGGGCAGCACAATGACCAGGGGAAAGTCAGCGCGTGGCGACGAAAACGGACCATAGGGCAGATCGGCTGACACGGCACCTGCCGCAGTTGCCGCAGAAAGCGACTTGGAGGCTTGGGCAGAGTACGTCTGGAAGGATGGGCGCGGCCGTCTGGGATGGGCGCATTCAAGCAGGCCTTCGTACACCAGCTTTCAAGCGGCCAAACACTTCCGCGAGCTGCACAGGCCGGAAATTCCAGACCTCGACCCCTACGTCGAACTGACGCGGCAGCGGCTTCAGCCGGCCATGACTATGGCCATGCAGATTGGCCCAACCCTTATTCATATTCCGCCAGGTCCGGAAGGGATAGTGGCACAAGACGAGATGTGTGCCATCGATGGTCACTTCGGCATATGGCTGGATGCTTTCCCAGCCGTCGCAACCAATGACCGCGGCATCGTCATTGTTGCCGATGATAAGATGTTTGCGGCCATGCAGCGCCTTCAATAGCGATGCGACGCGCTCCGGCTGTTGGCGGATGGCGAAGTCACCCAGGTGCCAAACTTCATCCTCGGGCGCAACCACCATATTCCACCCCTCAATCATCTGGCGATCCATTTCGGCAATGGAAGCAAACGGACGGCGGTAAAGGCCCAGTGCCCCCGCATGGCCAAAGTGATGGTCGCTCGTGAAGTAGCTCGACATCGGTTGTTCCTCGCCTCTCTAAGCGGCTTCTCCCGGTAACAACGGCTCCGTCATCTCTAAAACCAGCATCCCGACTCTGGCATTCCCGAAGATCAGGAGGCCGCTGGGGACCCTTATCCCGGAATCCTGATTGGATGCGACCCGCACGGTCGGATAGCGAACTTTCCCAGCATAGGACAGCGGTGGATGCAACTCTGGCTCGAGCGCCAGCCGATACCGCTTGCCATGGGAAGGTTTGGGCGCGGGCTTGTCGTGCCGGATGTCACCCGCATGCCGGCCGGCCGGATCACCGGCAGGAAATCCTGGCCAGGCTCTCAAGCGCGGTCGTCGGAACACCGATGATCTGCTTCCTGTTCTGGAAGACGCAAACACGAGGCTGGAGTCATGACTAAGGGGCGCCTCACAAGCAGCACCCTATTCATTGCCCGTGTTCACCCACCATGAAACGATCAGCGCGGCTCCCGTAACCGCCGTGAGCACGCAAGCCGCTCGGTTTGAGCCAAGCGAGGCAGAGATTTCGTACCAATGCCTCCACATGCGAATGACGCTCGCGAGCAGCAAAAGCGTGCAGAAAATAAAAAGCCAAGAACCAAGATTATGGCCGGTCTTGAGACTTCTCGCTTTAACAGCGGCGCGTGCGTTCCCTAAGGTCATGGCGCTCGTCCCTTGCTATGGCGCAATGATCGGAATGGTGGAGCAGGCGAGGCGGCTTTTGCAGGTGGATGATGAGGATCAATGGATCGATGTTACGCATGTGGTCGTGCTTCGCTAAGCCTGCTTGGCGGCGGCGCGCGGGTTGCGCAGGTCGGGGATGCCAAACCATTGGAGGCCCTATGACATCTTTGCCGGATGCCCATTCGCCGAGTATCTCAAATCTCTCAGCCGTGGCGATCCAAAGCCATCTCAGATAAACATATCACCATAAGACACCGGGCACCACGGCATCGCCTTCAGCCATACGAGAAAAAAGCGAGCCAGGCTCAAGTCATGTTCAGGGCCGACATATAGAGTTCGAGAATGGCTTCCATTTCCTTGCGCTCGGAATGGTCCTGCTTCCGGATCCGGATGATTTGCCGCACGGCCCGCACGTCGAAACCGCGCCCTTTCATTTCGGCATAGACATCGCGAATATCATCCGAAATGGCCTTCTTTTCTTCCTCCAGCCGTTCCACCCTTTCGACGAATTGCGTGAGTTCCTGCGCCGCGACACCTGTTTTGGCTATATCGTCCATATTCCACCTTGTTCCATCTTTTGACCGCCGCTGACAAAGAAAAGCGCGCGTAGCCCATCAAGGGATCCCGCGCGTGTGCTTGAACCCGCAATGAGAGCTTCTCCGGCGAGCGTCAAGACACCGGCGTCAATATCCCCGCAATCCTATCCCTAATGGCGCGTCCGGTATCGCGGCGCTCGAGGCTCAAACATGGCGGCCCGTGCGGCTTGGGAAAAACGCTTTGCAATGAAGTTCGGGGCGCGCGAGAACGGGGCGCAAGAGACGCGCCAGCCGCTCGGCGAAAGCAGCGGCGTCTCCCGGGGTGCCGACGAGATCCTGGCGGATTTCGATGAGGAGGCCAGCGAGCCCACGGCGGGTGACCTCCTCGTCCAAGGTGTCGCCCATGAGCGCTCCGTCATAGGGTTCATTGTCGCCGACACAGAACCCTTCGCTGGCCAAGGCCGCGATGAGGGGGAGCGCGAAACGCGGATCGCTGTCCCACAAGATTCCGATCTCCCACGGCCTTGGGGTCGTCTTCCACGAAGGCGTAAAGGTATGGATCGAAACGACGGCGGGTGGCACTCCACGGTCCAGCATGGCTTCGATCGCCGTTGCGATCGCTGTGCGGTAAGGCTGCCAAAAATATGCGCGGCGAAATTCGATTTCTTCGGCGCCGATTCTTGCGTTTCCGGGGACGATGTCGCCGTCCGAAAGCCGCATGACGAGAGTTGGATCATCGGCGCCGCGATTGGGATCGATGAGGAGGCGCGAGAACCGCGACAAAACCGCGGGAGAGTCAAAAAGCGCGGCGAGACGGCGGGTGACCCAGGCCGCGCCAATGTCATAGGCGATATGGCGATCGAGCTGGTTCTTGTTCAAACCGAGCGTGCCATAGGCTTTGGGCAACGCATTGGCCGCGTGATCGCAAAGGAAAAGGACACCCGCCGCAAAGTCTCCAGCGATTCGCTCGACCGGATCATCCGGGGCGCCCAGCGTTGGTGAAAGGGACACGGCACGATCCACGGCAAAACTCCCTGGAAAAAGAATGAACACCTGCATAACCGCGATGCTCGCTACAGGCCACCTGCTTCCGGCCGATGTTCGTCGAAACTTCGCGGCGGAAAAATCAGGCTGAAGCCGCTGGCATGGTAGGGAATTCTCCATCTGGTTTGGTCTGCCGGAGGGCCGGAAAATCCTCCGCCGTGATCGCCTCCTTCTTAAGCAAGAGTTCGGCGCCTTCGTCGAGATCGGTGCGCCGCCGCGTCAGAATGCCCTGTGCCTCGTCAAATGCGGCGGCGACGATATCGCGGACGCTCAGATCGATCTCGCGCTGTGTCGCTTCGGAGGCTATGGGCTTGTCGAGCACCTGCCCCGAAAGAAATCCTTGCGGCGCTGGCTTATAGGTTCGCTGTCCGACAGTTTTCGCCATTCCGTAGAGCGTCACCATTTCGGTGGCGATATCGGTCGCGCGTTGAAGATCGTCGGCCGCCCCGGTCGAAATGTCGCCTTCGAAGAGGAGAACCTCGGCGGCGCGGCCGCCCATGAGCACAGCGATGCGGTTGCGCAATTCGCTGGCGGCCAGAACAAAACGGTCTTCTGTCGGATGCTGGATCGTATAGCCCAGCGCGCCAACCCCGCGCGGGATGATCGAAACCTTCAAGACGGGGTCGACCCCCGGCAGGCTAGCGGCGACGAGCGCATGGCCCATTTCGTGATAAGCGACGCGGCGGCGCTCAGGCGGCGTCAAAATCCGGCTCTTCTTTTCAAGCCCGGCGACGATACGCTCGATCGCGGCTGTCACATCCTCGAAAGTCACTTGCTGACTGCCGCGGCGGGTCGCGACGACCGCCGCCTCGTTCACCAGATTGGCGATATCGGCGCCAGTAAAACCAGTCGTCATGGCGGCTATGCGATCGAGATCGGTTTTTGGATCGAGGATAATTTTCTTGACATGCACTTTCAAAATTTCCAGCCGTCCCTTGCGGTCGGGACGATCGACAAGCACCTGGCGATCGAAGCGGCCGGCCCGCAGAAGCGCTGGGTCGAGGATTTCCGGCCGGTTTGTGGCGGCAAGCAAGATGACGCCAGTCGAGGGATCGAAACCGTCGAGTTCGGCGAGAAGCTGATTGAGGGTTTGCTCCTTCTCGTCCATGCCGCCGATGCCGCCCGCCTGGCGCGAGCGGCCAAGCGCGTCGAGTTCGTCAATGAAGATGATGCAGGGCGCCGTCTTGCGCGCTTGCTCGAAGAGATCGCGGACGCGAGCGGCGCCGACGCCGACGAACATTTCGACAAACTCCGAACCTGATATCGAGAAGAAAGAGACTCCCGCTTCGCCGGCGACCGCGCGCGCAAGCAGTGTTTTGCCGGTTCCAGGCGGTCCGACCAGGAGGATTCCCTTGGGGGCGCGGGCGCCAAGGCGCCCAAAGGATTTTGGATTCCTGAGAAAGGAGACGATTTCCTGAAGTTCGAATTTGGCTTCGTCAACGCCGGCAACGTCCTTGAAGGTGACTTTCGTGTCGGTTTCAACATAGACCTTTGCGCGCGATTTGCCGACCGTCATGAGGCCGCCGAGGCCTTGCCCGCCGGCGAATCTGCGAGCCAGGAAGACCCAAAGGAAATAGAAGATTACGGCGGGAACCGTCCAGGCCAAGATCGTCCCGATGAAACCCGTTGGCGGCGCGCCGGAAACCTTGATGCCTTCGGCGATGAGCTTATCGGCGATGGCCGGATCAACCCGCATGGTCACAAATTTGTCTTTACCATCCGGTCCTGGCTGCTTGAGTGTCCCTTCGATCATATCCGAGCCAATCACGACCTCGGCGATTTTTTTTTCGGCCACGAGCTGTTCGAACGCGCTATAAGGGATCGCTTCAGTTTGCTGCGACGTATTCCAGACCTGCTGCAACAGAAGCGCGCCCAAGACCGCGGCGACGAGGTACCAGATATTCCAACTCTTCTGCTTATCGATGGCCATGTCCGTTCCCTCTGCAAAACTCAAAGGCGGAAGGTCTTTTGCCGATGGGCGTCGCGTCCCGCATCCGTGCTCACTTTATTTGCGCGGGCGGAGCCGTCACGCTCCGTTGAAGCCGATCGACGGATATCCTATCGGGTTTTTCGGCGAGGGGAAGCGCCTCGCGATCATTGCCGCAAAACGGCAGGTGGCCGCGCTCCAGGCAAGACCGGGGCAAACGGATCTTGCGGCATGCCGGGCCGCTCCCTATAGTGGGCAAGCGGGCAGCAGACTTTCAAAATGCAGAACGTGTTGATCGTTTATGTTCCTAACGAACACGGGTGCATAGGGAAACATCGGGAACGGATCTTGCCAGTCAGTCTCGGGTCATTGTCCCGGGACGCAGCGGGCCGCCCGGCGGTCCTTGAGTTCACGAAGGAGGTCCGCCGCGATGGAATTGGCAATCGATAGCACCCCCGTAGAAGCTGGCGTGCCGGCAAGCGAAAGCAGCCCGAGGACTCGAAACGACGTCGCGGCGATCCGGGACGCCATCGTCAACAAACTCACCTATGCCATTGGCAAGCGCGTCGTCACCGCGCGTCCGCGCGATTGGTTCGTCGCGACGGCGCTGACCGTTCGTGACCGGGTCGTCGAACGATGGATCGCCTCGAACGACGAGGCCCATCGGACGCGCCGCAAGCGGGTCTATTATCTCAGCCTCGAATTTCTCATTGGCCGCCTGTTGATCGATGCGCTGACCAACATGGAGATGATTGAGGAAACCCGCGCCGCTCTGGCCGAGCTTGGAGTGGATCTCGAGGAATTGCGCGAACTCGAACCGGATGCGGCGCTCGGCAATGGCGGGCTGGGGCGGCTCGCCGCCTGTTTCATGGAAAGCATGGCGACGCTCTCCATCGCGGCCTATGGCTATGGAATCCGCTACGATCATGGCTTGTTCCGCCAGCGCATCAAGAACGGGTGTCAGCTCGAATATCCGGAAGACTGGCTGTCTTTTGGCAATCCTTGGGAGTTTCCGCGGCCGGAATTCGAGTATGAGATCGGTTTTGGCGGCCGCATAGAGGCGGGACATCTGGAGGACGGCTCGGTCAGGCATATTTGGCATCCTGGCGAAACGGTCAGGGCCGTTGCCTATGACACGCCGATTCCTGGCTGGCGCGGAAATCATGTCAACGCACTGCGGCTGTGGTCGGCGCGGGCCCCCGATCCGCTCCAGCTTGACAGGTTCCAAAGCGGCGATCATGTGGGCGCGCTGATGGACCGGGTGCGCGCTGAAGCCATCTCCAAAGTGCTCTATCCAAGCGACGCCTCGCCGGCCGGCGAGGAGCTGCGCCTGCGGCAGGAATATTTCTTCGCTTCCGCTTCGCTGCAAGATCTTGTGCGCCGTCATCTCAGCCAGCATGACGCGATTGACTCGCTGGCTGATAAAGTGGCGATTCAGCTTAATGACACACATCCGGCGAT
>DATJLX010000049.1:0-4703 GCA_035509135.1 Methylocella sp. | reverse complement strand
GGCGCCGAGATAGCCGGTGAGCACGGTGACGGGAATTTTTTCGGCCATGCGAAATCTCCGGAAGAGTTGGCGCGAAGCGGCAGTGTCACCATAGAAAACACAAGCGCCCGCGCCAAGCTGGACAAATGCTTCCTCGGCCAGGAACAAATGACCGAGGGCTTTTGCAAAGGCGGTTTTGGATACACAATCTGCTGAAAATTGGCTAGGCTGCCGTCTATATCGGCCGTATGGGCCGCTCATCGCGGAAACCACCTCATATGAGGATGTCATCTTGAGTTTACGTGTGTTTGGGCCGTCCCGGCTTCTGGCACCCTATGTCACGGCCATATGGGATTACGAGGATTTGATGGGCCGCGATAATGTGGCGCTTTCGATCCTGCCGGACACCGCGACATATTTGTGTTTTTTATATGCTGATCGGCTCCAGACGACTCACAAAACCAGAGTCTATACGACACGGAGCGGCCTCGCGGGCTTCCAAAGCTTCCGCAGTGATCTCGGCGGTCCAGGAAAGATATCCGGCGTTTCCGCCCGTCTCACGCCTTGGGGGTTGAATGTCTTTCGTGGCGGCGTCGCCAAGGACTGCGCGGAAAAGCGCGTCGATTGCCGCGATATTTTTCCTCCCTACACGATAGAGGAAATAGAAGAGAGATTGGCGCATCTGAGAACCGCGAGAGACCGTGTTCATTGCGTGGAGTGTTTTTTACTTTCGGTCTTGAACCGCAACAATGAGGATCTCCTGATTCAGAGAGCGTGCAAGGATTTAAATGAGTCCAACGGAAATTATCCGATTTGGAGGCTCGCGCGAAACCTCGGTTTGACGGAGCGCACCCTGGAGCGGCGCTTTTATGCTCATGTCGGTGCCACGCCTAAAAAATATGCCCGCGTGGCGCGATTGCGAAATGCCATAGTCCAGCGGCGAAAACGATCGGCTTGGGCGGATGTCGCGCAGACGGCCGGTTATTATGATCAAAGCCATATGATACGGGATTTTCAAGACCTGTATGGACTGTCGCCAGAAACACTTGATCCTCAAATTGAATTTTCGCAAACGATCCAGTTTTCCGGATTGTTGAATTTGCATCAGACTGCATAAAAGCCATGCTGCGTCACGCCCCATCGCGGGGCTTCCGATCGCACGTGCTTGCGCTTCAGTCCCGAATGGATTTGTCGGTTTTTTCCAATACGCAAGATAGCGCGCAGGATTAAGAATCCCCCTGACGGCTCACGGGGGAGCCTGAATGTCATGCGCGGGGGGATGCCAATGTTTGCTAAGCAAGCGATCACAAAAAAGTTGAGCGTGCCCTCGGAGAAAGTGTGGGAGGCGATCAGCAAGATCGGAAGGCTCGATGTCTGGTTTCCAATCATCGAGACGTGCACAGTGGAAGGGCAAGGGCCGGGCGCATCGCGGTCTATGACCGTCGCGAATGGCGGCGGCGATATCAAGGACACGATTGAGGCCATTGATTCCAAGAACATGAGGCTCGTCTATCTGCGGCCAATATCTCCGTTCCCGGTGACCTACTACAAAGGGACCGTCGAGGTCTTCACGTCTTACGATGGTTTGGGCGTTGTCGTCTGGACGATTGACTTCGAGTCGAACCCAGAGGATTGCGCCGCGGTGGCGGAATTGGTGCAAGGCGCGATCAGCGCGGGGATCGATGGCATGGAGCAAGATTTGCGGTCTAATTGACGAGCGCCTCTGTCAATTGCTGAATATTGTTGTGCATCATCTCGATATAGGTGGCGGCCGGGCCGTCGGGGGGCGAAAGGGCGTCGGAATAGAGCGTTCCGCCGATTTTTGCCCCGGATTCGCTGGCGATGCTTTGCACGAGTCTCGGGTCGGTCACATTTTCGAGAAACACCGCCGGGATTTTCTGCGCCTTGATCTGGCGGATGATTTTGGCGACGTCGCGGGCGCTCGCCTCCGTCTCCGTTGAAACCCCTTCGGGAGCGATGAAGCGGAAACCATAGGCCGAGCCAAAATAGCCGAAAGCGTCGTGGGTCGTGATGATTTCCCGGTGTTTGGGCGGAATTTTCGCGATGGCCGCAAAAACCTCCTTTTCAAGCGCATCGAGCTTTTGGAGATAGTTCTCCGCATTGGCCCGATAGACCGCAGCGCCGCCGGGATCGACAGCGATCAAAGCGTCGCGGATATTGGCGACATAGATCTTGGCATTGGCGATCGATTGCCAAGCATGGGGGTCTTGCTCGATACGCCCTTCCTCGCGCATTTGTTGCGGCTTTATGCCCTTCGTCGCAACAATGACCGGGGCGGTGGAGCCGGATGCCTTAATCAGACGATCGATCCAACCTTCCAAGCCAAGGCCGTTCACCAATATGAGCCGCGCCGCTTCAAGTTCTTTCGCATCGGCGGGCTTTGGCTGATAGACATGGGTATCACCATTCGGGCCGACGAGCGACGTCACCGCGACCCGTTCGCCGCCGACATTGCGGGCGAAATCGGCGAGAATGGAAAAGGTCGCGACGACCGGCAGCGTGCCGGCAGATTGCGCTTGCGCTGGCGAGGCGGCCGCCGGGCTTATGCAAGCCAAAACAAAGGTTATAACATAACGTAATTTCGCCATGGTAGAGTCTCCGCGTGACGAGGGGTTCAGGCCTCCAAATGACGTCCAGGTTTGAAGCGGCGCAATAGTCCGCCGGCCGGGCCAAAGATCAGAGCCAAGAGATAAAGGATGCCCGCGACCAAAATAATAAGCGGTCCCGAGGGCAGGCCGCCGTGAAAGGATATGACAAGCCCGGCATAGCCGGCGAACATGCCCTGCGCCGTGGCGGCCACGATCATGAGGGTCATGTCGGTGGTCATCAGCATGGCGGATGCGGCGGGCAGCATCATCATGCCGACGGCGAGAAGCGTGCCGAGCGCTTGAAATCCGCCGACAAGGTTTAAGACGACCAGCGCGAAAAAGGTAATTTGTACCACCCCGCCGCTGCGGCTGACCGAGGCGAGAAAGCCCGGATCGACCGTCTCCAGCACGAGGGGCCGGTAGAGCGCGGCGAGCGCCGTGAGGGTCACGCTCGCGATCGCGGCAAGCAGGATCAAGGTTGCGTCGTCAAGCGCCAGCACGCTGCCGAAGAGCACATGCAGAAGGTCGATATTCGAGCCGCGAAGGGACACGATGGTCACGCCAAGCGCGAGCGAAATCAGATAGAAGGCCGCAAGCGAAGTATCCTCGCGCAGGATTGTGGTGCGGGCCACGACACCCGAGCCGACTGCGACGAGAAGGCCCGCCGCCAGCCCGCCCAGGGTCATCGGCCCGAGCGAGAGGCCTGCGGCGAGATAGCCGATCGCGGCGCCTGGCAAAATCGCGTGGCCCACCGCATCGCCGGTCAGCGCCATGCGGCGCAAAATCAAAAACACGCCGAGCGGCGGGCCGGCGATTGCAAGCGCAATCGAGCCCGCGAGCGCCCGGCGCATGAAGGCAAATTCGGCAAAAGGCGAAATGAGGAGGTCATGCAACCCCAAGCGCGCGCTCCAAGGCTAAGCGTCGTTACAACACATCATGCAGCCCGCGCGCAGGCCGGGGCCTGCCGATCGAATGCCTCGATCATGGCGCGCGCTTTCGTCAGATTTTCCGGGGTCAGCACGGCATCGGTTTCCCCATTGGCGATGGCTTCCCGCGCGAGCAAGAGCGTATGGGGGAAAGACTCCCGCACGAGATCAAGATCATGCAAGACAACGAGCACAGTGCGCTGTTCCGCGTGCCAGCGAGCGACGAGCCCGAGGAGATCGGCGACGGTTTTGGAGTCGATGGCAGTGAAAGGCTCGTCCAGCAAAATAAGGGCGGCATTTTGCATGAGCAGCCGGGCGAACAGCATCCGCTGCAACTGGCCGCCCGAAAGCGTCCCGATGGGGCGCGCTTCGAAACCATCGAGGCCAACCGCCGCGATGGCGCCGCGGATTTTCGCGGTTTCGCTCCGGGAAATGCCGCCAAACAAGCCGCAACGCCGCCACAGCCCCATGGCGACAACATCAAACACGCTGATCGGGAAGCTCTTGTCGATATCCGCTGCCTGGGGCAGATAGGCAATCTCGCGGGGCTTGACGCGGGGCAGGGCGATCGAGCCCGAGAGAGGCGCAAGCGTTCCCGCGATGCCTTTGAGCAAGGTCGATTTGCCGGCGCCGTTCGGGCCGCAAATCGCAAGCAGCGCGCCGCTCTCGACTTCACCGTCGAGATGATGCACGGCGGGATGCCGGTCATAGCCAAGGGTGAGATCGTTGAAACGAATCGCTACGCCCATCAAAAAAGGCTCCAAGGATCCAAGCAAAACCCTGTCACGCCAGAGCCCAACAGACCACCGCCCATAAGCCCGCGATCACCACCAGGGCGCCGCCGCAACGCGCAAGGACGGACAAGCGCAGCAAAGAGAAGGCGGGCGCGGCGGTTCCGGCATTCAGCCTTTCGCGGGCAATGCTCATGGCAGATCCTGACACCAGCGAGATCGCATGATGAAGGTTATAACGTAGGCCTGGATGGCTGACAAGACATGTCGCGGGGCGCAGTCCGTAAGCCCGACATTGAAAATTGTGGCAGGGCGGCGGATTCTTTTTCCATTCCGGCTCTGGCGCTGGCCGCTCATTTTGATTAATTTCCGGGCATGAAGCAGGTGTCGAGGAAGGCGTCCCGCCGGCAGACCCTCAGCCAACGGGCATCCCGCCAACAGCGCGTGTTGGTCATGGG
>DATJLX010000048.1:0-3848 GCA_035509135.1 Methylocella sp. | reverse complement strand
CCCCCAAGAAGCAGGAAGCCGAGGGCGGCGGCCGCCGCTGTCCGCCCTCCCCGGTGCAGCAAAGACGGAGCCGCGCCAGCCCTGGTTGCGTCGCCGAACAAAAGGGCGCGCAATGCTTCCGCCCCAAGTGCCCGCTCGAGTTCCCGGAAGGCAAAGAACGGCATCAACACGACGAACATGGTGATTCCGATCATGAGTATTCCCTGCAGTTTGCCGCCGCCGATGCTGGGAATACTTTGATAAAGCGCCTTGCCGCGAAGGACTCCGATAAACGTTTCCTCGATCACATGAAAGCAAATCAGCAGCACGGCAAAAACAGCGGACTTAAATAGGATTGGATAAATCAACGGCCTATTTTTAAAATCGTCTCCAACGTGAAGAAACTCTCCGGCCATCACGACCTTCGCCAAGGCCAAGGCATTGATAAAAGCAAATCCTTGATGGTAAATGAGGTCCTCTTCATTCAAAATGAGCGCTTTATGAAAGGAAAACAAACTCAACAGAACCCAGAAATAGACAAATATCCCGAAGAGTTTTCTGGCCTCATCGATGGCGCCCGTTTTCAGGCGGTGCAACCGGTCGTTCACCATGTTTGGCCCGCCCTGCGACATGGCTCCCGCTCAACAACGGATCCAGTCCGGAGATTGCGTGCTTTTCCCACGGAAGCGCCATTGCCTTTGCGGGGGAGCGGGCGGCGACCGGCAGCAGTCATTTGCATTGCCAAGGTGGTGATAACAGTGTTGATAGCTGTTGTTCATAGCATGGAAAAAGCACTTGGGAAAAAGCACTTGCCGGTGAATTTCTGGAGGTTCGCCGCCGTTCGGAAATCAAGAGGGAGTCCGCGTTTTGAAATACCGCCAGCTTGGCACCAGTGACTTGCAGGTTCCCACCATTTCGCTCGGCTCCTGGCTCACCTATTCGGGGGGCGTCGAGAAGCAGCAGTCGCTGGCTTGTGTCCACAAGGCGCTCGACCTTGGAATCAATTTTTTCGATACGGCGAATGTCTATGGCCGCGGCGCCGCCGAAAGCGTGCTTGGCGAAGCGCTGAGCGGCATTCCCCGCCATTCCTTCGTTCTGGCGACCAAGGTTTTTGGCGCGATGAGCGACACCGATAGCGGGCTGTCGCGGGCGCAGATCGTCAAGCAGCTCGACGCTTCTCTAAAGCGGCTTCAGACCGATTATGTCGATCTTTATCAATGTCACCGCTACGACACGGAAACGCCTCTTGAGGAAACGATGGAGGCTTTGACGGCGGCCGTCCGTCAGGGCAAGACACGCTATGTCGGTTTCAGCGAATGGCCGCTCGACAAGATCGAGGCGGCGGCGAAACTGCCGGATGTCGTCCGTTTCGTGTCGAGTCAACCGCAATATTCGATGCTCTGGCCGTCTCCGCAAAACGAGATTTTTCAAGGCTGTGCCAGGCTCGGCATCGGCCAGATCGTCTGGTCGCCGCTCGCCCAAGGCGTGCTGACCGGCAAATACAGGCCAGGCGCGCCGCTGCCGGCGGAGTCCAGGGCCATTCATCAGTCGATGGGCGCCTGGCTGCCGAAACATTGGCTTGAAACGCCCGTGCTGAAGGCTGTGCGGCAGGTCCAGCTCATCGCTCAACGGGAAGCCGGGGTGAGTTTGCCGCAATTTGCGCTTGCCTGGGTGTTGCGAAGGCAAGAGGTGACCTCGGCGATCATTGGCGCAACGCGTCCCGAACAAGTGGTGGAGAACGCAGCGGCGGCCGAGCACGCCATCGCGCCAGAGCTTTTCACGAAGGCCGAAGACATTCTGGCGCCGTTCAACGGATCGCATTGAACGGGCCGGTCCATTCCAATCAGGCATTTATGGGAGAGGCGGCAAGGCATCGAGGGCATCGTCTTCCTTGAGGCCCGTTCCGCTTTGCCGGATCGTCCGGGCGAGTCCCATGATGGCGAGGATACGGCGGCTCGCCTCGCTCAGGGACAGTCCCTGCCCACGAATATTCGAGACGCAATTGCGGTTGGCATCGCGAGTCACGCCGGGCTTCGGATCGAAGGTGATGTAAGCGCCCATGCTGTCGCAAGCGGAAAGGCCGGGGCGCTCGCCGATGAGGACGACGGCCAGCGCCGCATTTTGCCGCGCCGCGATCTCGTCCCCCAAGGCGACGCGCGCCTGGAGCGCGATGACCGGAGGCGCAAAAACAAAATCCGGGGCCGCCAAAAGCATTTTGCACAAGGGTGCTGCTTGCCCTTGCATGGCGCTCGCCGAAAGCCCGTCGGCGATGATGATGGTGGCGTCGTAGGAGCCGGGCAAAAGAGCGTGCAGGGACGGTTGCGCGAGGCGGCGGCCAAGATCGGGTCTTTGCAAGAAAATCGCCCGGTCCGGCGCGGCACTGCGCACAAGCAAGGGGTGCCAGGCGGCAAGCTCGGCAAGGAGAGCCGCGCCGTCGAGTTCCGCCCATACCGCATCGCGGGCGCGGGCATGCGCGAGTTCAAATTCGAGGACGCGGTGCGTCGGCAGGCCATCACCCGCGCGCCCAAGCGCAATGCGGGCGGGCGTCGCGGAGCGGAGATAATCCCAGAAATCTCCGGGATCCCGCGTCATCGCGCCGCCGCCAGCAAGCGGGCGACTCCCCCGGATGCGCTAGGCCGGATCCGGGCATGCGCGTCCATGATTCCGAAGGTCTTGAGCCAGGTCTCGAACTCCGGCGCTGGCCGCAAGCCGAGCACCGAACGCACATAAAGCGCGTCATGGTAGGAGGTCGATTGATAGCCGAGCATGATGTCGTCGGCGCCAGGAACCCCCATGATGTAGCTGCAGCCGGCCACGCCAAGCAGTGTCAGGAGCGTGTCCATGTCGTCCTGATCCGCCTCGGCATGGTTGGTGTAGCAAACATCGACGCCCATCGGCAGGCCCAAGAGCTTGCCGCAGAAATGATCCTCGAGCCCGGCGCGGATGATTTCCTTGCCGTTGTAGAGATATTCCGGGCCAATGAAGCCAACGACCGTATTGACGAGCAAAGGCGCATAGCGGCGCGCGACCGCGTAGGCGCGGGCTTCCATGGTTTGCTGATCGACGCCATGATGAGCTTGCGCCGACAGCGCCGCGCCTTGGCCGGTCTCGAAATACATGAGATTGGCGCCAGCCGGCGCGCGGCCCAACGCCCGCACAGCCTGATGGGCTTCATCGAGCAAGGCGATGGTCACGCCAAAGGCGTCATTGGCGGCCTCGGACCCCGCGATCGACTGAAAAACAAGATCGACCGGGCCTTGTCTATTCATGACCTGCAGCAGCGTCGTGACATGGGCCAGCACACAGGATTGCGCGGGTATATCGAAACGCAAACGCAGCTCCTCGATCCGTTCGAGCAGCAGCAGGGTCCGCTTGGTGCTGTCGGAGGCCGGATTGATTCCGATGCAGGCATCGCCGCAGCCATACATGAGTCCATCGAGAATCGCGGCGCCGATGCCGGCCAGATCATCGGCTGGGTGATTGGGCTGGATCCTTACGCAAAGCCGGCCTGGTAAACCAATGGTTGTCCGAAACCGCGTCACCACCGAGATCTTTTTCGCAACGGCGATCAAATCCTGGTTGCGCATGAGTTTCGACACCGCCGCCGCCATTTCCGGTGTAATGCCCGGCGCCAGGCAGGTGAGTGCGTCGCCCGTCGCCTCGTCGGACAAAAGAAAATCACGAAACTCTCCAGCGGTCATGGCGGCGATCGGAGCAAAGGCCCGGCTGTCATGCGTATCAAGAATGAGGCGTGTCACCGCGTCCTTCTCGTAAGGCACCACGGCCTCATCGAGAAAGCGCTTAAGCGGCAGATCGGCCAGCGCCATGCGGGCGGCGACACGCTCTTGCCTGCTTGCCGCCACAAGCCC
>DATJLX010000047.1:0-12434 GCA_035509135.1 Methylocella sp. | reverse complement strand
CCCGCGCTACGTCGAAGCCCTCAGCGGGCGCGCCGTCGCGCTGAAATATTTGGAACGGTTCGACGAGGCTCTCCAAGCTTTCGACGCGACCTTGGCGTGCGATCCCGCCTCGGTTCACGTCAACAACAATAAAGGTGTCTTGTTGCTTCTGCGCGGGGATTTCGAGCAAGGTCTCGAACTCTATGAATACCGCTGGAGTGTTCCTGGAACGCCAAACCATGCGCGGGCGCATCCAGCCCCGGGGTGGAAAGGCGAAAATCCAAACGGGTGCCGTATCGCCGTGTTCGACGAACTCGGGCTTGGCGACGCGATCCAATTCGCCCGCTATCTGCCTCTTCTTGCCGGGCAAGGCGCCAAGGTGACCTTCTTCTGCCGAGGAAAATTGCACCGCCTTTTCAAGGGACTTGGGGGGCAAATCAAGCTCAGCGATCAGCCTCTTTCGAATGAGCCTTTCGACTACCAGATAGCCCTCTCAAGCCTTGCACGCGCGTTCAAGACGAGGCTTGCGACCATTCCAGCGGAATTCTCCTATTTAACCGCCGAGCCCTCCCTTGTGCAAAAATGGGCGGCACGGATCGGATCGCAGGGGTTCAGAATCGGAATTTGCTGGCAAGGCAATCAAAACGTTAACGCCGACCCGGCCCGCTCAATCCCTCTTGCTTGCTTCGCAAAGCTGGCGGGCCTTGACGGCGTGCGCCTCTTCAGCACCCAGAAAATGGAGGGTTCGGCGAAGGCAGCGGTTTTGCCTGGCTTGATCCCGCTTGGCGAGGACTTCGATGCCGGTCCGGATGCTTTCATCGACACCGCGGCGGTCATGCAAAACCTGGATTTGATCATCAGCTGCGATACGTCGATCGCGCATCTCGCGGGAGCGCTTGGCCGGCCGGTCTTCGTCCTCTTGAAGCAGGTGCCGGATTGGCGCTGGCTTCTCGATCGCGAGGATAGCCCCTGGTACCCTTCGATGCGTTTGTTCCGGCAGAAAGAGCGCGGCGATTGGGATGAGGTTTTCGACCGGGTGGCGCAGGCTGTGCGCGGCCTCTCGAAACCCTAGTTTCGCCGCGCGAACGGCGTCATTATGACGGACGAGAGGCGGCCACCATGTAATTGATGTCCATGTCATGCGAGAGCCGCCATTGGCCCGTGACCGGATCGTAGACGACGCCCGTCTCATTTTTGATATGCAGTCCAGCGGCGCGCAACGCCTTGGCGAGTTCCTGCGGCGTGATAAAGTGATTCCAATCATGGGTTCCACGCGGAACCCACCGCAAGACATATTCGGCGCCGACGATGGCGAAAACGAAGCTCTTCAGGGTCCGGTTGAGCGTTGCGGCGGCCAGCATTCCGCCAGGCCGCACCATCCGACTCGCTTGCCGGAGGAAGTTCCCCACATCGCTTACATGTTCGAGGACTTCCATCGCCAAGACAGCATCAAAGACGGCGCCCTCTCTGGCAAGCGCCTCAATGCTCAGGCGGTGGTAATGAATGGAAAGCCTGGCCTTGGCGGCATGGTCCTTCGCCACCTCGATATTCCGGCGGGATGGATCGATCGCGGTCATTGAAGCGCCAAGCCGCGCCAGGGGTTCCGAGAGAAGGCCGGCGCCGCATCCGATATCGAGGATCGACAGACCCGCGAGCGCTTGTGCCGAGCGCCAATCGCGCTTCTGTCCTTCGGTCGAAAAGTGGCGGCCGAGAAGCTCGCGCAAAAAGGCAATCCGGACCGGGTTGAGCTTGTGCAGAGCTCGCATGGGCCCATCGGGATCCCACCATTGCGCGCCAAGCTGGTCAAAACGGGCGACCTCCTCCGGGTCGATCGTTGTGTCGCTGTGGAGCTTTTCGTCGCTATCCATGGCTCTAATTCCCATTGACTTCAGGTTCCGGCATTTGCATGTATGAGTGGCGGGCCTATGCCGGGGCCGTTGATTTCCTCACGAAAATTCAATGCCGGAAGGGAGGCGTTTTCGGCCGGATGTCCCGTCTTGTGATGAAATTTGGCGGCACGTCGGTCGCAAACATAGAGCGCATTCGCAATGTTGCAAGGCACATCGCGCGCGAGCGGCAGGCGGGCCATGACGTTGCCGTGGTGGTCTCCGCCATGGCCGGGAAGACCAATGAACTCGTCGGCTGGTGCGGGGAAGCTGCAAAGCTTTGCGACCAGCGCGAATATGACGCCGTCGTTGCCTCGGGCGAGCAGGTGACCGCCGGTCTCCTCGCGATCGTTCTGCAGGAGCAAGGAATCCCAGCGAGGTCTTGGCAAGGTTGGCAAATACCGATCCTGACCTCGAACGAGCACGGTTCGGGGCGCGTTCAACATATTGGCGCCGCCGCGATCCTCGATGGTTTTGCCGCCCGGGGAGAGGTGGCGGTGATCACTGGCTTCCAGGGCCTTCACAAAGACACCGGCCGCATCGTCACGCTTGGACGGGGCGGCTCGGATACCAGCGCCGTGGCGGTCGCCGCGGCGATCGGAGCCGAACGCTGCGACATATATACCGATGTCGATGGAGTCTATACCACCGATCCCAGGATCGTCGCGAAAGCCAGGCGGCTCGATCGCATTGCTTTCGAGGAAATGCTGGAAATGGCCTCGCTCGGCGCCAAGGTTCTTCATGTCCGCTCGGTGGAACTTGCGATGGCGCACAAGGTCAGGACATTTGTCCGGTCGTCGTTCGACGACCCCGGCCAATCCAAACAGGGCACGTTGATTTGCGGCGAGGAGGACATCGTGGAGAACCAAGTGGTCACCGGTATCGCTTTCTCGCGGGACGAGGCGCAGATTACCTTGCGCCGCGTCGCCGACCGCCCAGGCATCGCCGCCGCCATTTTCATGCCGCTCGCCGACGCGAATATCAATGTGGATATGATCATCCAGGTGGCATCCGAGAATTCGGGTGTGACGGATATCACCTTTACGGTTTCTGCCGCTGATTTCGCTCGTGCACAAACGATTTTATACGAAGCGCAGCCGCAGATTGGTTTTTCCACACTGCAGGGCGCGAGCGATGTCGTCAAGATTTCCGCGATCGGCGTCGGCATGCGCAGCCATGCCGGCGTCGCGGCGCGGGCCTTCAAGGCCTTGGCGGAAAAAGGGATCAACATCCGGGCAATTACAACCTCTGAGATTAAATTCTCCGTTTTGATCGAGGCCGCCTACACGGAATTGGCGGTAAGGACTTTGCACACCCTCTATGGTTTGGATAAAACTTGAGCGGTGCTGGTAAGTCCGCTCGCCAACGTGCCGGTTTTCTGGTGGTCTGGTGTTTGCTAGGGTAATGAACGGAGCTAAACCGTAAAACTGGGTCGGCTCACATGCGTTTTTGGGCGATGGGGATCAGGTTTCGCATCAAGACTATTGGCTTCGTCACTGGCCTGGAAGACGATCGGATCTGAGCTTTAGTCATTTTGGGTAGGATCATGGGAGAAAACGAATAGATTAGGCCCCTGAGCCATCGATGTTGCAGTGATGATGTTCACGAGAGGGTTCCCAAAAAGTTGCGCGATTTTTAGATCAGAACAGGATCCAGCTCTTAGAAGCTGCGTGATTCCTTTTCATTCAATGGAGGGCGTCCGAAGGGTAAGCGCTCGTGAGCATTTCTATGCTTCGAAAAACATGAAAAGGGCGGCCGATAAATGATTGGCGCCAGCAAAAGCCGGGTTCGACGCGAATGTCATGTGATATTTTTTAGAGTTTGGCGAACGGAACTTGCTGGCGGATCGCACCCGGAAGGGACTTGGCCACTTGCCAGATGAGGTCATGAGGCGGACGCTGAAACTTTGGAACCGACGGAGCCGTTGCCGGATTTGCTGGACGGGACCCTTGCTGGGTCTGGCGAGCCGGGGCGGATGGATGCAATCTTAGGCCTGAACGGGAAACGTCCATGTTTGGCACGCTCGGCGGTCCACGTCTGCTGCTGCGCCGCCTTCGCGAAGTCATGGCGGAGCCGGTCAGTCCGCAGGCAAGGCTCGACAAGATCGTCGTCCATATCGCGGCGAACATGGTCGCGGAAGTCTGCTCGGTCTATGTGCTGCGTGCCGATGGCCGGCTCGAACTTTATGCGACGGAAGGTTTGAACCGCGAGGCGGTTCACCTGACCACATTGCGCACCGGGGAAGGCCTCGTCGGCCTCATTGCCGAGACCGCAGAGCCCCTCGCGCTGGCCGACGCGCAATTGCATCCCTCGTTCATGTACCGGCCGGAGACCGGCGAGGAAATCTATTCTTCTTTCCTTGGCGTGCCCATCCTGCGCGGCGGCAATACGCTTGGCGTGCTGGTGGTCCAAAACAAGGCGCGCCGCACCTATCCCGAGGAGGAGATCGAAGCGCTCGAAACGACGGCCATGCTGCTCGCCGAAATGATCGCTTCGGGCGAATTGCAATCGCTGGCGCCGCCTGGCCGGGATATTGCGCTGCGCCGGCCGCTCGCCTTGAAGGGGACCCCGATTGCCGATGGTGTCGGTCTTGGTCACGTTATCCTTCATGAGCCGCGCATTGTCGTCAAGCAGCTCGTTGCCGAAGACGTCAAGCGGGAGATGGAGCGGCTCGATACCGCGATTGGCGCCATGCGTCACTCCCTCGATCTTCTGATCGAAAACGGCAACATGGGTCCTGGCGAACATCGCGATGTGCTTGAAACATTCAGGCTTTTCGCGCATGACCGCGGCTGGCTTCGCCGGCTGCGCGAGGCTGTGGCGACGGGTCTTACCGCCGAAGCCGCGGTCGAACGCGTGCAAAACGACACGCGCGCCAAATTGCAGCGCCAAACCGAGCCTTATATCCGCGAACGGCTGCATGATCTCGACGATCTCGCCAACCGGCTGCTGCATCAGCTCACTGGTCAGAGTTTCGCCGGGGCGCATGAGGATTTGCCTTATAATTCGATCATTGTCGCGCGCTCCATGGGGCCGGCCGCGCTGCTCGAATATGATCGCGCCAAGGTTCGCGCTCTCGTTCTCGAAGAATCGGGCGCTTTGAGTCATGTCGCGATCGTTGCTCGCGCGCTCGGCATCGCGGCTGTCGGCGACGTCGCGAATATTGTCGATTTGGTTGAACCCGGCGATGCCTTGATCGTCGATGGCCTCTGCGGTGACGTTCATGTGCGCCCGACGCCGGACATCGAACATTCCTATGCCGAAAAAGCACGGCTGCGCGCCCGTAAGCAGGCGCAATATCACAAATTGCGCGACGTGCCCGCCGTCACCAAGGACGGCGTCGCGATTGATCTGCATATGAATGCCGGGATGCTGGTCGATCTCCAGCATGTTGCCGAGACAGGTGCCGCATCGGTCGGGCTGTTCCGGACCGAAATCCAGTTCATGCTCGCCTCGCGACTGCCGAAGATGAGCGAACAGGAGGCTCTTTACCGGACTGCCCTCGATTCGCTCGATGGAAAATCCATTACTTTCCGCACCCTTGATATCGGCTCTGACAAAGTTCTGCCTTACCTGGAGAAGGTCGAAGAGGAAAATCCGGCGCTTGGCTGGCGCGCTATCCGCATCGGTCTTGACCGGCCTGGCCTCTTGCGGTCGCAGTTGCGTGCCTTGTTGCGGGCCGGCTCTGGGCGCGAAATGCGGATCATGTTCCCGATGATCGCAACGCTCGAAGAATTCGAAACCGCCAAATCCTTTGTCGAGAATGAACTCGCTCATTTGCGTCTGCATGGCCCCGCGCCGCCTGCAGGCCTCAAGCTTGGCATCATGGTCGAGGTGCCTTCCATGCTCTGGCAACTCGACGAAGCCTGCAAGCGCGTCGATTTTCTCTCGGTCGGCTCGAACGACCTCATACAGTATCTTTACGCCGCCGATCGGGACAACAAGCGGGTCGCGACGCGGTTCGATCCCCTCTCGGCGCCGGTGCTGCGCGTTTTGAAGCTGATCGCCGACACGGCGAGGGCATCCGCCACCCCATTGACGCTCTGCGGCGAAATGGGCAGCAAGCCGCTCGAAGCCATGGTCTTGCTTGCCCTGGGCTATCGTAGCCTTTCGATGTCGGCGGCATCGATCGGACCCGTCAAGTCCATGGTGCTCGCGACCAATATTGGTGAAGCGCAAGCCTTTGTCGCAACTCTTACGGAAGAGGCGAGGGGAGGACAATCCTTGCGCGACAAATTGCGCAAATTCGCAAAAGCCCAGAATATTCCGGTTTAAGGGGCGCCGTGCCCTTGCTTTCGCCTTGGGCAAGGATCGCTTCAAGGGCAAGCTTGCGGCTAACTCTTTGTTTTCTTGAATGATCTTAGGAAGATGCCGGAAATTTCCGAGCCGTCCCCGTGGCTCAACTCCCGCGAGCGGGCTGGGCGATTGGAAAATTGCGTATTCTCATTAACGAATCGCTTACCGCGATCGGCCAATCTCGCGGCATGGTTATTTATCGCCGCTTGCGCGCGACACTTTATCCCTTGGCTCTTTATTGCGTCTCCGGCGCGATCGGCGGCTATTTTGTCTGGCACGCGGTGAATGACGCGCGCGGGCTTAAAACCAAGGATGAATATGAACAGAAGATCGCGTCCTTGCGCAGCCAGTTGAACGATCTCAAATTGGAGCATGCCTCGTGGGATCACCGGATCGCCTTGCTGTCCGGCCGCGAGATTGATCGCGATCTTCTCGACGAAGAGGCGCGCATGCTGCTCGGCCGCGCCAACCGGAACGATCTTGTCATATTCTTATCGCAGCCGCAAAAGTGAAATGCGCGAGGGACCAAGCCCCGCGCCTTACGCGCAAGGCAGCTCGCTTGCGCTTTCCTTCATAAGCGAGCCGGGAACTTTGTTGCATCGCGAGACTTTAAGCGACGGATGCTTTAGTGTTACGGAATATTCATGCATTATGAACATTCACTTGATGCCTTGAACTTCTTCCTAGCCGACGTTCGTCAAGGACTTGGACCTTATCTTGCGATCTATCTGTTGACGGAGCGGCATTGGGCGGAGGATCAGATCGGCTTCGTCATGACGATTGCCACGGTCTGCGGCCTTATCGTGCAGACTCCGGCTGGCGCCCTAACCGATTCAACCCACGCCAAAAGAGCGATCATTGCTGCCGCTGCGTTCGCCGTGACTGGCGCGACGATCCTGCTTCCTTCCCTGTCTTCCTTCATCCTCGTTGCTGGCTCGCAAGCGTCAGCCGACGCGGCGGCAGCCTTTTTCGGTCCGGCGATCGCCGCGATCACTTTGGGCCTCTTGGGGCCGCGCGGGTTCACCCGCCGTATCGGCCGCAACGAGAGCTTCAATCATGCGGGCAACGCGTTCGCAGCGGCACTTGCAGGCGTTTGCGCCTGGATATGGGGGCCAATCGCCGTCTTCCCTCTCATCGCCGTTATGGCTCTCCTTTCCATCGTGAGCGTCCTCACGATTAGCCCCGAAGCGATCGACTATGATCGCGCGCGTGGTCTCAAAGATGGCCTATCCGCATCACATGAAAAACCCTCAAGCCTCGGTGAGCTTATGGGCAACCGAAGTCTTTTGATCTTCTGCTTTTGCTGCGTTATTTTTCATCTCGCCAACGCCGCCATGTTGCCGCTTGTGGGCCAGAAACTGGCTATGCAGGACGAAAATCAGGGGACCGCTCTCATGTCGGGCTGCATTGTCGCGGCACAGATCGTGATGGTGCCCATGGCGGCTCTTGTTGGCCACAAGGCCGATATTTGGGGCCGCAAGCCTCTTTTTCTCGCTGGCCTCGCTATCCTGTCTCTGCGCGGCTTCCTCTACACCTTATCGGATGACCGCATTTGGTTGTTTGCGGTTCAAAGTCTCGATGGTGTGGGGGCAGGTCTTTATGGGGCATTATTTCCGCTCATCGTCGCCGATCTGACGCGCGGCACGGGCCATTTCAATCTGGCCCAGGGCGCCGTGATTACCGCGCAAGGCATTGGCGCGTCGCTGAGCACCTCTTTGGCCGGAGTTGTCGTCGTTCATGCGGGCTTTTCCGCGGGCTTCCTTGTTTTGTCTGGCATCGCAGCTTCAGGTTTTCTGCTTTATGTCTTGGGCATGCCGGAAACGCGAGATTTTGACGCGGGGACGCCAACTGCGATCGCGACATGAACAATAGCCCCATGAGCACCGCTTCGCTCGGGATGTACGCCACGATTGTTGTCTTCGTTTTGACCTATGCTGGCGTGGCGCTCGGCCGCGCGCCCGGGTTGCGGATCGATCGCGCCGGCATAGCGCTCGTCGGCGCAAGTCTGATGATCGGTCTTGGGACTCTGAGCCTCGATGAAGCGTTGAAGGCCGTCGATCTCGAGGCCATCGCGCTTTTGCTCGGCATGATGATCATTGTGAGCCAATTGCGGGTTTCAGGTTTTTTCGAACTCGCGACCCGTTTCGCCCTTCGCAGCGCCCCTTCGGCGCCCGTGCTTTTGGTGACCACCGTCATTGTCACCGGGTTTTTCTCCGCCTTCCTCGTCAATGATGCTATCTGTCTCGTGATGGCACCCCTCATCATCGATATCACCCGCACTTTACGCCGCAACCCGGTGCCTTATCTCCTCGCGGTGGCGATGGCCTCGAACGCGGGAAGTGCTGCAACCTTCACCGGCAATCCGCAAAATATGATCATCGGGGTCTCGTCGCATCTTGCTTATGCCGATTTCGCAAGCACGCTCGCCCCGGCCGCGGCCGTCGCCCTTGTTCTGACGGCAAGCCTCATCATTCTCTCTTATCGCAAGGAATTCTCAACCGCTTTCGATCCGGGCGCAACGGAGTCGCGTCCGCGCCGGCATCCAAGGCAGCTCGTCAAGGGATTGATCGTGACCCTGGGCGTCATTGCGAGTTTTTTTGCAGGCATTCCCCTCGCCGAAACCGCGCTCATCGGCGGCTCGCTGCTGCTTCTGTCCCGTTCTGTTAACCCACGCAAACTCTACGCCGGAATCGATGGCGGGCTTTTGTTGATGTTCGCTGGACTGTTTATTGTTGTGGCGGGCGCCGAAAAGGTGCTTCTGACGCCAGATCTCCTGGCGGCGGTTCACCAGCTTCATTTCGAGAATGTTTGGATTTTGGCCGGTGTTACGGCGTCTCTCTCAAACCTCGTCAGCAATGTGCCGGCGGTCTTGATCTTGAAACCTTTCGTCATCCATTTGCCAGATCCTGGCAAGGCCTGGCGGATCGTGGCGATGAGTTCCACCTTCGCCGGAAACCTGACTTTGATCGGCTCGGTCGCCAATCTTATTGTTGCGGAACGCGCCAAGAAGGAAGGGGTGACACTCTCGTTTCTTGCCTATTTGCGGATCGGCCTGCCGTTGACCTTGATGAGCCTCGCTTTTGGCACATGGTGGCTGGCGTGAGGGAGGATCAGGGCAAGGTTCTGCTTTGTCACGCTCGGAATCACCGGATCGTGTTCAAGCTGTTGTTTTTGTGTCACGCCTTGATCCGCCCTCCCAAGGGCTCGCTTTCCTCTTCCTGGCGCGCTATTTATATTTGAGTTGACGCCTTATATTTGGTTTGACGTCTCCATTTCATGAAGGGTTTTTCATGGTCGCCGCATCCGCCCCCGAGCGTGGCAAACCCGTGTCCGGGAAAACAGCAAAAGCACCCGCGAATAGCGCCTCTTTCAGCAAGGAAGAGGAACTGACCGCCTACCGGAACATGTTGCTGATCCGCCGCTTCGAGGAAAAAGCCGGGCAGATGTATGGCATGGGTCTCATTGGCGGCTTCTGCCATCTCTACATCGGTCAAGAGGCTGTCGTGACCGGGGTCAGAATGGCGGCGGCGGAAGGCGATCAAACCATCGCGAGCTATCGCGATCATGGCCATATGCTCGCTTGTGGCATGGACCCCAAGGCCGTCATGGCGGAATTGACCGGGCGCCGGAGCGGCGCCTCGAAAGGCAAGGGCGGCTCCATGCATATGTTTTCGAAAGCCGCCAATTTTTATGGCGGCCATGGCATCGTCGGCGCGCAAGTGCCGCTCGGCAGCGGCCTGGCGTTCGCCAATCTTTATCGCGGCAATGGCAAGATTTGCTTTACCTATCTTGGCGATGGCGCGGCGAACCAGGGCCAGGTCTACGAGAGTTTCAACATGGCCGAACTTTGGAAACTGCCTGTTGTCTATGTCATCGAAAACAACCGCTATGCGATGGGCACATCCGTCAGCCGGTCTTCGGCATTGACTGATTTTTCCAAGCGCGGACAGTCCTTCAACATTCCAGGCGAGCAGGTCGACGGCATGGATGTGCGCGCGGTGAAAGCCGCCGCCACGCGCGCCGCCGAATGGTGTCGGACCGGCAATGGTCCGATCATCCTCGAAATGAAGACCTACCGCTATCGCGGCCACTCGATGTCGGATCCCGCGAAATACCGCTCGAAGGACGAAGTACAAAAAATGCGCGCGGAGCATGATCCGATCGAACAGGTCCGCGCCCGCCTTTTGGCAGCCAAGCAAGCAGCCGAAGACGATCTCAAGAAGATTGATGCGGAAGTCCGCGCCATCGTCGCGGAGGCCGCGGATTTTGCCTCGCATGATCCAGAACCGGACCCGGCGGAATTGTGGACCGATGTCCTGGCATAATGGCATCATCAAACGCACGAGCAGGCAACACAGGGACAGGTGATGGCGACGAATATCCTCATGCCCGCGCTTTCGCCGACCATGGAACAGGGCAGGCTCGCGAAGTGGCTTAAGAAAGAAGGGGATGCAGTGCGTTCGGGCGATATCCTCGCGGAGATCGAAACCGACAAGGCGACCATGGAGGTCGAGGCGATCGATGACGGCACGCTCGCCAAGATTCTGGTGCCGGATGGAACCGACAATGTTGCGGTCAATACGCCGATCGCGGTGATCGCGGGGGAGGGCGAGGATGCCGGCTCGGTGCAGGCGCCAGCGCCGGCGGCACCCGCCGCGAAGACGGATGCAACACAAGACATAAGCCATGGCGGGGATGAGCGCGGCGGCGCCAATGGCGGGGAGGAACCGGTGGCGCGCACCCTCACAGCGTCCGTTCCGCCCATTGCGCCGCAAGCCGCTCCGATCAAACCCGCGCAAGACTTAAGGCCCGAAATTCCCGAGGGCACGGAAATGCTGACGCTGAGCGTGCGCGAGGCCTTGCGCGACGCGATGGCCGAGGAGATGCGCCGGGATGCCAGCGTGTTCATTATCGGCGAGGAAGTGGCGGAATATGAAGGCGCTTACAAAGTCACGCAGGGGCTGTTGCAGGAATTCGGGCCCCGCCGGGTGGTCGATACGCCGATCACCGAACATGGTTTTACCGGGCTCGGCATCGGAGCGGCCATGGCGGGCCTGCGCCCCATCGTCGAATTCATGACCTTCAATTTCGCGATGCAGGCGATGGACCAGATCATCAATTCCGCTTCCAAGACTCGCTATATGTCCGGCGGGCAGATGGATTGTCCGATTGTGTTTCGCGGCCCGAATGGGGCGGCGGCGCGGGTGGCCGCGCAGCACAGCCAGGATTATGCCGCATGGTATTCGCATATTCCGGGGCTTAAGGTCGTCATGCCCTTCACGGCGGCCGACGCCAAGGGGCTTTTGAAGAGCGCGATCCGCGATCCCAATCCGGTCATCTTTCTCGAAAACGAGATACTCTATGGGCACAAATTCGAGGTGCCCAAGCTCGACGATTTTCTCGTCCCCATCGGCAAGGCGCGGATCGCCCGCGCGGGCAAGGATGTCACCCTCGTTTCCTTCGGCATCGGCATGCTGCATGCACTGAAGGCGGCGGAAGATTTGGAGCGCGAGGGCATCGACGCCGAGGTCATCGATCTGCGCACGATCCGCCCGATGGACAGCGAAATGATCATCCAATCGGTCAAGAAAACCGGCCGCTGCGTGACCGTCGAGGAAGGCTGGCCGCAAAGCGGCGTCGGCGCCGAGATCATGGCCAGAATCATGGAAGAGGCCTTCGATTATCTCGATGCGCCGGTCGTGCGGATTTGCGGCAAGGATGTGCCGATGCCTTATGCGGCCAATCTCGAAAAGCTCGCTCTGCCAAATGCCGAAGAGGTCGTCGCGGCAGCAAAAGCTGTGCTCTATCATTGAGTTCAAAAATGTGAGCCATTCCATGCCGATCGACATCCTCATGCCCGCTCTTTCGCCGACGATGGAAAAAGGCAATCTTTCCCGCTGGCTGAAGAAAGAGGGTGACACAATCAAGCCAGGCGACGTGCTGGCCGAAATCGAGACCGACAAGGCGACCATGGAGGTCGAAGCGATCGATGAAGGCGTGCTGGCGAAGATCGTCGTGCCTGACGGCACCGCTGATGTGCCGGTCAATAATGTGATTGGCTTGATCGCGGGCGAAGGGGAGGACGCAAAGTCCGTTGCAAAAGGGCCTCTGCCTGCCAGCAAAAATGAGGCGGACGCGGCGCCTGATGTGGCGGCCGCCAGGACCGCGCCGCCAACGCTCAATGGTGAACGCGGCCCGCGCATTTTTGCCTCGCCGCTGGCGCGCCGGACCGCCAAGGAGTCGGGCCTCGACCTTGCCTCTATTGCGGGTTCG
>DATJLX010000046.1:0-5613 GCA_035509135.1 Methylocella sp. | reverse complement strand
GGGCCGACTCTCCGGCGGGCAGATAGCGCGGCGCTGGCCTCTCCGTCATGGGCGCACCTTTCAAACCGGCGCGAAAGGCGCGAGCCCGATCCCTGCGTCCTCAAGACGGGATCGCACCGCCTTCGCCATCGCGACCGCGTTCGGACTATCGCCATGGACACAGATACTCTCGATCTGGGCCGCCAAGCGCTTGCCGGAGCTTGTGATGATCGCGCCTTCCGAAACCATGGCAAGAACCCGCGCGGCGGTTTCTTCCACGTCGTGCAGCACGGCGCCAGGGTTGGACCGCCCAACAAGCTGACCCGCATCCGTATAGGCACGATCAGCATAGATTTCGCGGGCGACCTTCAGCCCTAGCGTAAGCCCCGCCGTCTCCAGTTCTGTGCCAGCGGGGACGAGCAGCCGGAGATCGGACGCGGTCATTTTGACTGCCCGCGCAATGGCCGCGGCGATTGTCGGATCCTCCGCCGCGAGAGTGCTCAAGGCGCCATGCGCTTTCACATGGCCGAGCCTTGCCCCCGCATAGAGGCAAAGCGCCTGCGCGGCGCCGATCTGATAGGCGACAAGCCGCTCGATTTCTCCGGCCGTGAAAGGCAGCCTGCGGCGGCCAAATCCAAAGAGATCCGGGAATCCAGGATGCGCGCCGATCGCAATGCCCCGGGCCTTGGCAGCAGCGAAAGTGTGCGCCATGATCTCCGGGTCGCCAGCATGAAAGCCGCAGGCGACGTTAATGCTCGTGACAGTCTCAAGCATGGCGGCGTCGTCGCCGCACCGGTAGGCGCCGAAACCTTCGCCGCAATCGCAATTCAAATCGACACTGCGCATAACCAAAAAACCTTCATGGCGGCGAGCGTTTTATGGCACTCTCGCCTTCTTCCCGGTCTTCAACAAATTCCGCGCTCTGATATCCTTGCGCATAAAGCAGCGCGGTGAGATCGCCATGATCGATTCGCGCATGCGCGGCGGCCGCGACCTTGGGTTTGGCATGAAAGGCAATGCCGAGGCCCGCAGCTTCGAGCATCGCGAGATCGTTGGCGCCATCGCCAACCGCGAGTGTTTCCTCGGCGGAAAGATGATGCTTTTCGCGCAATTCTTCCAACGCCGCGAGCTTGGCATCCTTGCCGAGAATTGGCTCGGCGACAAAGCCGCTGAGCCTGCCATCCTCGCCGAAGAGAAGCTCATTGGCCCGATGCTCGTGAAAGCCTATTCTTGTCCCGATGACGGATGTGAAGACCGAGAAGCCGCCCGAGACCAGAACGGTATGGGCACCATGCGCCCGCATCGTTTGCACCAAGGCACGCCCCCCCGCTGTCACGGCGATTTTGCTTTCGATGACGCGGGTGATCGTGGCGCGATCCAGGCCCTTGAGAAGGGCGACACGTTCGCGCAGAGCCGGTTCAAAGGCGATATCGCCACGCATGGCGGATTCCGTGATCGCCGCAATATGCGCCAGCTCGCCGATTTCGGCGGCGAGCTCGTCGAGACATTCCTGGCCGATCATGGTCGAGTCCATGTCGGCGAGCAAGAGCTTCTTGCGCCGCCCCTGAGTTCTTTGCACGATGACATCGATCGGAGCGTTATTGAAAGCGCCGCGCAGCCTGTCCGCCACGGCTCTTGCGCTCACCGCGGGTTCGGGCTCGAACACAATATCGGCGGCAACCGCTTGAGCAAGCCATCGTGGCGGGCTCTGCTTTCTTGAGAGACCGCACTTCAGGACTTCGCTTGCCAGTTGGAGTCTCTCACCCGTTAAAGCCGGAATCGCCGGATTGGCGACAAGCGTTGCAACATGCGTCATCATTGTTTTGATTGTTTCGACTATCTTGCTGGTTTCGATAGCTGCCGCCGCCCGGCGTTTGCGGGCTATTTGATCTTCATATCCCTGTCAAACGCAAACCATGGGTTCCATCAGCTGGCGCCTGCGCCGCAGCCTTGCAAAGCGGGACACTTTCGAACTGAAGGGCGAATTCCGGCAAGTCACGAATGAAAGACTGTGATAGAGAAAGGGCGTAAAAGGGATGGCATTTCGGCCGCAGCGGTGGCCGCGATTCGCGACGGGTAAGATGAATATATTGCATGTGATATCGTCTGTTAATCCCGAGACCGGCGGGCCGATCGAAGTCATTTTGACTTCGGCCGGTGTTCTGAAGGAGCACGGCTGCACTTCTGAGGTCTTGTCACTCGATTCGCCGATTGATCCATGGATCAAGTCACTGCCCCTTCCGCTATATGCCATGGGACCACGCCATCCGCTTTTTCTCAAATTGTGCCACGCCATTCCCCGGCTGCGTTCGGCCTATTCGCCGCATTTGGTCCCCTGGCTCAAGGAAAACGCCAAGCTCTATGACGCCATTGTCATCCACGGTCTGTGGGATTATGTGGCGCTTGGCGCGCGGCGCGCGCTCGCCAAAAGCAAAGTGCCCTATTTCGTTTACCCCCATGGCATGCTCGATCCCTATTTCAACAAGGCGCATCGGGTCAAATCGGTTGCCAAACAGATTGTCTGGTGGTTCAGCGGCGGTCCTCTTCTTGCCCACGCGCGCAATGTCTTTTTCGCCACCGAGGAGGAAAGACAGCTCGCCCATCATTCCTTTTGGCCCTTCCGCTGCCGGGATCGCGTGATCGCCTTCGGCACACAAGACGTCCCGAAAAACAGCGAGGCCCAGATTGCGGCATTTCGCGCCGCCTATCCGCAGCTCGATAGCCGCAAGTTCATCTTGTTTTTAAGCCGTATTGATCCCAAAAAGGGATGTGATTTGTTGATCCAAGCCTTCGCGAAGGCGGTGGCCACACGAGATCCGGCGCTCGATTTGGTCATGGCCGGTCCCGATGCGGCCGGATGGGGCGCAAAGCTGCGAATGATCGCAGAGGACCTCGGCATTGATGACCGGATTCATTGGCCGGGGATGCTGAAAGGTGATCAGAAATGGGGCGCTTTCCGCTCGGCTGAAGCTTTTATTCTGCCTTCGCACCAGGAAAACTTCGGCATGGTGATCGCCGAGGCCATGGCCTGCGGCAGGCCGGTGCTGACAACGGACAAGGTCAATTCATGGCGAGAGGTTCAAGACAGCGGAGCGGGCTTGGTTGCCACTGACGACCTCAATGGAATTACGCAACTGCTGGAGCAATTCCTCGGCCTTTCGTTTGAAGAAAAGCAAATCATGGGTCAACGCGCCCGCCAAGGGTTTTTGAATAAATTCGATATTGGCGCGATGGCACCGCAACTGATCGAAGCGTTTCGTGCCGGTTTAAATTGAGGTGTATTATGATTGAATTGAAAACTCCACGCGGGTTATCTGTCAATGTTCCTGAGACAGAATCGGAAGATCCTTCTCCAAAATTTGACGCCCGAGACAGTGCGGGCATTAAGTCATATTACGATCAGAACGGCTACGTCATCGTGCGATCGCTTTTCCAATCAAGCGACTGCGAACGGATTCGGGAGCTATGGGACAAAGAGGTTAAACCGAGCCGCGAATTCATCTACCGTCAAGCTACGGCAAAAGCTGAGAAACACGTTTTCAATTCCAAGAATTGGGTTATGAACCCAATTCTTAATTTACAAAGCGTAGACCCCGAAAAATATCCGGGTTTTCGGGCCTTTGCGACCAAAAGTATCTTGGCTGCCAATGCTTTCACTGACGTCTTCCGCGTCTTATTCGCAGGTGAAAGCCCGAAAATAGTGCAATCAATGTATTTCGAAGGCAATTCAGCAACGTGGGAGCACCAGGACAGTTACTATCTTGACTCGGAACGAATCGGGTCAATGGCCGCGGCCTGGATTGCAATTGAGGACATCCATGCGAGGGCAGGGCGTTTTTTCATTTCTCCGGGTTCGCACAACATTGATCTTGGTAAGCAGAGCTTGGCAAACAACATCGCCGACGGCCATGAATCCTATATCCAATCCGTTGTCGCCAAAACTCGCGAGTTGAATTTGCAAATTCGTGCTCCGTTACTTGAGAAAGGTGACGTTTTGTTCTGGAACGCGTGGACCATCCATGGTTCTCTGGATAGCCAGGACCTCGACTATTCCAGATCTTCGATAACCTGCCACGCAATTCCCGATTCGCACCGCTTTCTTCAGTTGCAAACCCGGCTCATCCCACTCCAGCTTGACACCGTGAACGGAGTTCGAATCCATCGGCCCAAGGATCTGGCTTGCATGCCTAACCGCGCTATCTTTTGGCTAGAAACGCATTTCCCATCTCTGTTCTACGGAGTGAAGAAAAGGGCGATCAAGACCTTACTTTGGTTGCGCGAGCGCCGCGACAGAACATCTGGACTCACCTCTTAAAGCGACCGGCAGCGAGCGCACTTTGTTAACACACTGTTCCAGCTCTCACACGACGGCTCCTTGGCCTCACACCCGGGGCGCTGGAAAATATGATGAATGTCGATTGAAAGAGAAATAATTTTATTCCCCTTCTTCAGTGTTAGCGACCCCTTTTCGAATAACGGTCAAGAGGCCTGCCCAATGGAAATTCTGGATGCGCGAACTCACCGGCCGCTTGAAGGAGGGCCGACCTTCCCGCTCAAATTCCTGGTCATTCGCACTTTGTGGGACGTGACTTGGCTTTTGCTTGGCGCCTGGACCCCGCCGCCCCTGTTCGGCTGGAGGCGCTTTCTTTTGCGGAGCTTCGGCGCCAAAATCTCGTCGACGGCACTCATTTTTGGCAGCGCCCGGATCTGGTATCCGGCAAATACCGAAATCGGGAACCATGTCTATATCGGACGTCACGCTATTATCTACTCGATGGCCAAGATCACCCTCGACGACAATACGGTCATTTCATACGGCGCCCATCTTTGCACCGGCACGCACGATATCGACAGTCCCTATTTTCAGACAGTCGCGAAACCCATTCGAATCAAGGCGCGCGCGTGGGTGGCGGCAAAGGCGTTTGTCGGCCCTGGCATCACCGTCGGTGAAGGCGCGGTGCTCGGCGCCCGGGGCGTGGCCTTTTACGACCTCGAACCATGGACGGTCTATGCCGGCAATCCAGCGAAGCCGATCAAAGTCCGGAAAATACGTTTCGACAAGACGTGATCGCGTGTTCCGTTTCCGTTACGCCTGATGATCACCCGTCGGGCAGAGCTTCAATCTGCTGGATCAACTCCGGCGGCAAGGTGATGCGTGCGGCCGCCAAGTTCGACGAGAGATGAGAAGAGGAGGTCGTCCCGAACACAGCTGTGGCAAAGGGCCGCGCCCGGAGAACGAAGGCGAGAGCCGCTTGCGCGCCCGTCATGCCGGGGATTTCGTTCAGGAACTTGTACGCCCGTGCGGTACGTAAGTCGCGATGATGGTTTTTGAGTGCGCGGGCCAATTCCCAAATCGTCTTCCGGCTTATTGGCCACAGCGCGGCCGCCGGACGAAAGAGGGCCTGGGCAACGGGCGTGCCGATCACCGCGCCAGCTCCAGAGGCCGCAATTTCCGTAAGCAACGCCAAATTGCGCTTCTTGAGCACGTTATATTCGATCATGAAACTATCGAAGAGCGGGATCGTCAGCCCAAAACGGATGACATCGTCGTCGAACGAGTTGATGCCGATGAAGCGCACCAGCCCCTCATGCTTGAGACCTTCGAGCGCTTCGAAGAGAGGCGGCGTCAGATCG
>DATJLX010000045.1:0-4279 GCA_035509135.1 Methylocella sp. | reverse complement strand
GCCGGTGCAGGTCCTGAATGACTCGCTGCTCATTCGGCAAGATCATGTGATCGAGGAAATGGTGACCTTGCTTGGCGCGGGATGCACCAAGGTGGAACGTGCGTTTTGTCCCGAGCCGGGCGCTTATGGAGGCAATCACAGCCGTGACCACGCCCATGACCATGACCACGAACCCAATCGATGAGGGCTATGGCTGGCTGGTGCTTCTCGCCAGCTGGTTGTCGCCAGCCTATCCGGTTGGCGCCTATAGCTACAGTCATGCAATCGAATGGGCGGTCGAGGCCGGGGCCGTTAAAACCGTCAGGGATCTTACCGACTACATAGCTACGGTTCTAGAAGTTGGGGCTGGCTGGCCGGATCTTGTTTTGGCCGCAGCATCCTGGCGCGCGGCGGAAAGCGGGCGGCACGATGAGTTGAACGACATCACTGAGCTCGGGCTCGCCTTGCGTCCGACCCACGAGATAGCACAGGAATCGCTTCAGCAAGGGTCGGCTTTCGTTGCGACGACGCGCGCGGCTTGGCCTGGCACAGCACTCGATTGGCTGGCACCTAAATATCCAGCGGGGATCGTCTATTCCGTGGCTGTTGGCTGTGCTTGTGCGGGGCGCGTACCGATGCGGGCGATGCTCGCAGCGCTCTGCCATGCGATCGCGGTTAACTTCATGTCAGCCGGGTTGCGGCTGGTTCCCTTGGGCCAGACGGATGGTCAGCGGACCATGGCCGCGCTTGGCCCGATTATTGCGGCAGTCGTCGCGCGGGCGGCGGCGGCTTCGCTGGCTGATCTTGGTGGCGCGGCTCCTGGAATCGAGATTTATTCCATGCATCACGAAACGCAATACACGAGGCTGTTCCGCTCATGAGCTCTTCAAACGGGCCTTTCCGCATCGGCATTGGCGGCCCCGTGGGATCTGGCAAGACGGCTCTGACGGAAAGGCTTTGCAAGGCGATGCGGGATCGTTGGAATATCGCGGCGATCACCAATGACATCTACACAAGGGAAGACGCGGAATTTTTGACACGGTCGGGCGCCCTTGCTCCGGAACGGATCATCGGCGTCGAGACTGGCGGCTGTCCGCATGCCGCGATTCGGGAAGACGCTTCGATAAATCTCGCGGCGATCGACACGATAAGCGCGCGCTTTCCTGGCCTCGATATGATTTTCATCGAAAGCGGTGGCGATAATCTCGCGGCAACCTTCAGTCCGGAACTCGCTGATTTGACGATCTACGTCATTGATGTAGCCGCTGGAGATAAGATTCCTCGTAAAGGCGGTCCCGGTATTACCCGCAGCGATTTGCTGGTGATCAACAAGATCGATCTTGCGGCGTTCGTCGAAGCCTCGCTCGATGTTATGGATCAAGATTCACGGCGGATGCGCGGCACTCGTCCGTTTATCTTCACAAATTTGAAGGAGAATACGGGGGTCGCCGAGATCGTCGCTTTCATCGAAAACAAGGGCGGATTCGTGCGGCATTGAGCGGCGGCTGCCATTTCACCGGCCCCTGGCGAGAAGACCAGGATACGTCGAATGCCCTATATGCGCGATGCTGACAGATCTCTAGTGTCCTGCCTTGTCAATCGGCTGACCGGGTGACCCGCGCAACGCCGTTAAGATCTGAGGTTTTGCTTATGAGGAACGATATGAAGCTAAGGCTTAGGTGCGTTGCCAAGACTTTCGCTGCAATGCTCGCTGGCGCGATGTTGCCGTCGTCGGCCTTCGCGCTTGATTCTGTTAAGGTTGGCGTGCTGCAATCTTTGAGCGGCACGATGGCAATTAGCGAAGTCACGGTAAAGAACGCCGAAATGATGGCGATTGACGAGATCAACGCCGCAGGCGGCGTTCTCGGGAAACAGATCGAACCGATTGTCGAAGACGGGGCCTCGGATCCAGCGGTTTTCGCGCAGAAAGCAGCCAAGTTGGTGCAGGACGAAGGGGTCGTCACCGTATTCGGCGGCTGGACTTCAGCAAGCCGCAAGGCCATGCTGCCAGTATTTCAGCGCCTGAAAAGTCTGCTTTGGTATCCAGTTCAATTCGAGGGGCATGAATGCTCTCCCAATATCATGTATTCCGGCGCTCAACCCAATCAGCAGATTGTGCCCGCTCTCGAGTGGGGCAAGGAGAAAGGCTACAAGAGTTACTTCCTCATCGGCTCCGATTACGTATTCCCACGAACAGCGAATCTGATCCTCAAGAAACACCTCGAGGCCCTTAAGCTTAAAGTCGCTGGCGAGGAATACGTGCCTCTCGGCGGCACCGATTTCAGTGCGGTGATAGCCAAGGTTCAAGCAGCCAGCCCGGACGTGATCTACAGTACCCTCAACGGCGATAGCAACGTCTCCTTCTTCAAACAAATGGCCGCTGCGGGCATTGCGCTGCCGGTCATGTCATTCAGCATCGGCGAACAGGAAGCGCAAGCTATGGGTCCATCGCTTGTCGAAGGCAGCTATGCCGCCTGGAATTACTTTCAAAGTTTCACCAACGAAGCGAACAAGAAGTTCGTTGCCGACTACCAGGCGAAGTTTGCCAAGGGCGCGGCCGTCACCGATCCGATGGTCCACGGCTATGTGGATGTCTATATCTGGAAAGACGCGGTCGAGAAGGCCCACAGCTTCGAAACGGATAAGGTTCGCAAGGCAGCGGTAGGCTTGGAGTTCCCCAATAGCCCAATGGGGCCTATCAAGTTCGCGCCGAACCAAAGCCTCTATCAGTCGGCCTATGTTGGTCAACTCGATCCCATGGGTCAATTCAAGATTATCTGGAAATCGAAAGGTGTGATCGCGCCCGACCCCTATGATCCTGTCGCCTTCCCAGGCAAGAAATGTAAACTCTGAATTTGGAAACACTTACGCCTCACGGGTCTGATCGTAGGTTGGAGCCGCGGTTCTGTGTTCAGGAGTGTACCCCATGGGTGATTTGACTCTCCTCGTCGGGCAGATTTTTAACGGTTTCAGTGTCGCGTCTCTTTTCGTGCTTGCTGCCTTGGGACTGGCATTGAGCTTCGGTTTGATGCGTGTCATCAATATGGCGCATGGCGAGATGCTGATGCTTGGCGGCTATCTCGCCTTTCTGACACTGCAGGCTGTTCACGGCCCCTTCGGCATACTCGCCGCGATGCCCGTCGCCTTCATTGGCGCGGCTGTTGCGGGTATTTTGATTGAGTCAACTGTCGTTCACAGGCTATGCTCGCGCCCGCTTGATACATTGTTGGCGACCTGGGGCGTGAGCCTGATCCTTCAGCAAGCGGCGCGCGACCTTTTTGGCGCCATCGGCGTCGAGGTAACGGCACCCAAATGGCTCGATCATTCGTTTCGCATCGAGACGGGTTCCTTGGCTGGACTCAATTTGCCGGCAACGCGTGTCTTCATAATCTTTGTTGCCGTGGTGGTGTTGTCGGTGCTTGCGATGTTCATGGCGCGAAGCCGGATAGGGCTGCTTGTGAGGGCGGTTAACCAGGACCGGTTCATGGCCGCCGCTGTCGGGATCGATGTCCGGCGGGTCGATCTTTTGGTGTTTAGTCTCGGCACAGGCATTGCGGGCCTGGCGGGCGTCGTTTTGGCACTGCTCGGCCCGGTGACGCCGAATGTCGGCCAAAGCTACATCGTGACCGCTTTTCTCGTGGTAATCCTCGGCGGTTTGGGAAGCATGGTTGGCACAACCATTGCTTCAATCATCACAGGGCTGTTTTCGGCATTGGTGCAGATCTTCGTCGATGTCAGCATGTCGCAAGTACTCCTTCTCATCTTCGTTATTGTGTTCATTCAATTCCGCCCGCAGGGGGTGATTGCTGTCCGGTCACGCGCGCTCGAAAATTGACCCAGCGGCATTCGCGTGGAGCACCGATATGAAAGCGCAATTGACAAATAATGCGCCATACTTCTTGGCCGGCCTTGCATTGCTCGCTCCGTGGTTGATTTCGCCCTATGAACTCAGCCTTTTATCCCGGTTCCTCGCTATGGCGATCTTGGCGATCGGCTTGGTGCTGCTCTGGGGAGAAGCCGGTATTTTGAGCTTGGGGCAGGGGCTGTTTTTCGGCCTCGGCGGCTATGTCTTAGCGATGAATTTAAAACTTGTGACACTTGCCCCAGGAGATCTGCCGGATTTTATGACATGGAGCGGGCGCGAGACGCTGCCGTGGTGGTGGATCCCATTTAACAATCCCTTCATCGCCGTTATTGGCGTCATTCTCGTGCCCGGCATCTTCGCCACTGCATTTTCGTGGCTTGTGTTCCGGCGCAGGGTGGGCGGCGTTTATTTCGCCTTGATCACCCAGGCATCGGC
>DATJLX010000044.1:0-5276 GCA_035509135.1 Methylocella sp. | reverse complement strand
CGCTCACCTTCATGGGCCGCGACGTGAAGGCGGTGACGCAACAGGATCTCGATCCGAAAAATGATTTGTCGGCTATCCAGCAGGACATTGATTTTATCGCCCGCCAGAACGGCAATCCGGTTGCCTGGCGCTGGTATGAGGAAGGCTATGATCGCGAGCCGGCGGATAGCGGGGATACTGTCTCGCATGATAGCTACATCAGCCATCACGAGGCTCCGCAATTTTTCGGCTATATCGCGAACAATCCGGCACTGAGGGGCAATTTCCGTGGCCTGAACGATTTCTTCACCGACATGTCAAATGGCGCTCTGCCGCCGGATGGCGGCGTTTTTTACCTTCGAGGAGGCTATTTCAATATCGCCGGAGATAAACCTTATGTCCGGCCGGGCACGCCGGTCGAGAAGGCCCAAAAGATCATCAAGACAATGAGCGGTGACGACGATCACCCGGGCTATAGCGATCACCAAATCAGCGAAGCGATGACCGCGCGCGCCATCAATGCCATCGCCAGCAATAAAGACATTTGGAAACGGAGCGTGATCATTATCGCCTATGATGAGTCCGACGGCTCTTACGACCACGTTCCGCCCCGGATTCTGTCCTATGGGCCGGACAAACAGCCGCTGGCGCGCGGGATTCGCGTGCCTCTCATCGTGATTTCGCCCTACGCGCGCGTTCATGCCGTCTCCCATGCGGAAGGCGACCACAATGCGGTGATCGAGACGGTCAATGCCATCTTTGGACTTCCCGCGCTCGCCAACCTGCCCGACGAAGCGCAGGCGTTGGCCAGCGGCCGCGCCCCTGCTTTCAACGGACCCGGCGGCTTCGTTCAGAATTATCTTGGGCCGCGCGATATCAACTCGCCGGTTACGGATGACCTTCTTTCTGCTTTCGATCCAAAACGGCTGCTCGGGCTTGAGCCACTGCTGCCGGGAAGTTATGCGAGCATCAGCGCGGAAGTTGTGAACACCTTCCCGCATTACGGTGGCCAGGGTTGCGCCGCTCTGGGAATCACAACCGAGGACCGGCGGCAAGGCATCGCAAACACAATCCCGCCCGGCTTCAACCCCTTGCCCACGACCTATCCGGATGCCAATTAAGTTCAAGTCACCATCGTCACGCCATTCGGCCCGCATCACACGGGATGAACTCGCCGCTAACGTGCTCTTGACTCATAACAAGGCCAACGTCTCCTTATCAGAAATATAAAGAAACCCGCCTGCCATGAATAATTGAGGATCATCCGCCCGGCTGGCCTTCCTTACTCTCGCCAAGCCCGATCACGCGAGGTCGCCATAAGATCTAGCTAAGCATCTTCTTGCGCAACTGACTCATGCTGAATGTGCTCGATTCCGCCAGCAATCTCCGCGCCGCGCTGCTGAGGCGGGACTTTTCCGCGCGGGATCTTCTTGCCGCGACTTTGGCCGTGATCGAGCGTCTCAATCCGGCCTTGAACGCCCTTGTGCAAATCGATGCGGCCTCGGCCTGGTCCGCCGCCGAAGACTCCGATCTGCGGATCTCGCGCGGCGACGCTCGTCCTCTTGAAGGCTTGCCTGTGACGATCAAGGATTGTTTCGAGGTCGCCGGGATGGTGACATCGGTGGGCGCTCCCGCGCTGCGAAATTATATTCCGAAGGAGGATGCCAGCGCGGTCGCCCGCCTTCGCCGCGCAGGCGCGATCATTCTCGGCAAGACCAATGTTCCGCTGCTGACCGGCGACTTCCAGACCGCCAACAGCCTTTACGGGACGACGAACAATCCATGGAATCGGGATTTCTCTCCAGGAGGCTCCTCAGGCGGCGCCGCGGCCGCCATCGCCACGGGCATGAGCGCTCTCGAACTTGGCTCGGACCTCGCCGGATCCATCCGCTGGCCCGCCCATTGCTGCGGGGTTTATGGCCTAAGAACGACATGGAACATTGTCGCGACCTATGGGCACATCCCGCCGATGCCCGACATGCGTCTCGATCGCAATCCCGAACTTCTCGCCGCTGGCCCACTGGCCCGTTCGGCCGCCGATCTGGACCTGGCTCTCGATGTCTTGGCTGGCCCGCGCGATCCCTTGATGCAGGCGGCCCCTTTGCCTCGGGCGCGCGCAGCATCGCCCAACGGGCTGCGCGTCGCGCTCTGGCTCGACGAGCCTCTCGCGCCGGTTGACGCCTCGGTGCGGGACGCGGTGCTCAAGGCCGCGCATGGGCTTGAAAAGGCCGGAGCTATTATTGAGCCCACCGCCCGGCCCGCGTTTTCCTTCGAGGAAGCCTGGGAGATTTCCGCGGTTCTTGTCCATGCGCTCATTGGCGCCGGTCTGCCGGAAACAATCCGTGAGCGTCTCGCGGCAAGAGAGCAGGATTTTTTGGCCGGCGATCTATCTCATCGCGCCTTGCAGGCGCGCGGAATGCGCATGGCATCGCCGGATTTTATCGATATTCAGGCGCGCCGGCAGAGTCTTTTGGCGAATTGGGCGCGGTTTTTCGAACGCTACGATGTTGTGCTGTGTCCGCCCGCGCCGAGCGGTGCCATTAAACATGATCAAAGGCCTGATCCGCATGCGCGTTCCATCGATGTCAATGGCATAGAAAGGCCATATTTCGATTTGATGCTTTGGGCATGCCTCGCCACCGGCGCTGGATTGCCGGCTGTTGTCGCTCCGGTGACATTGGGCGGGGATGGATTGCCGCGCGGTGTGCAGATCCTCGCGGCCAGCCGCGAGGATCATACGGCCATCGCCTGCGCCGCGATGCTTGAAAGGCTGGGCCTTGGCTTCAAAGCGCCGCCGATAGCTTCACCCTGAGCGATGGGGGGCTTAGTCCACCATTCACGATCGCCGCAAAGGCTTCGCGCAAGCCCGATGCAAGCTTGGCCAGTTAGCGTCATTGTCAAAGGGACAGAAGCGGCTTTCATCTCGGCAGGACTCTGCGCAAGCGTGGCGGTTTGGAAATCTTTTTCTCAAAACTATGGGAATGAGGTTACAGGGCATTAACTTCCTCCCCACATGATCGGGAGTGAACGCACCCCCAAGAGCTGGAATTGTCTCTTACAGTTTGGATTAATCAAAATGACTTACGATCAGAAAATTGCAGAAAAATCCGCTGGCCCGAACGGGACCCGCGACCTTATTTCGCGGCTCTATCGTGAAATCGGAATTTCGGCTGTGGCCGCGGCGCTTGAAGCAACCGCCCGCAAACCGCAGAAGCCGGGGCCAAACCGTAAGGACATTCCGGCGGTGCTGCGGGGCGACGAGGCGGCGTGACGCCATCCTTTCATGATGTGGGCTGTCGAGCTTATGATTTGATGGCCTTCCCGCTTTAGCGTATAATGCATTTATGACCAGCGTGAGCCGACGACTTTTCTTACAGGGCGCCGGCACATACGCTTGGGCGACAGCGGGGCTTGGCTCCTATGCCTTCGGGTTTGAACCGGCGCTGCGCCTCGACGTCACTTCCTATCACATCACGCCGCCGCACTGGCCAGACGGATTGACCGTCAAGGCCGTGGTGCTGGCCGACATCCATGCCTGCGACCCTTGGATGCCCGCGAGCCGCGTGCGCGGGATCGCGAATTTAACGAATGATCTTGCGCCGGATATTGTGTTCCTGCTCGGCGATTATTCAGCCGGGCATCGTTTTGTCACCGGGCCGGTGATGCCGGACGAATGGGGCGAGGCTCTTTCCATTCTCAAAGCGCCCCTCGGCGCCTTCTCGGTTCTCGGCAACCACGATTGGTGGCACGGACCCTTGCCGGGGATGCCTGCCGACAAAGCGAAAGGGGTACGTGAAGCCTTGCTTGCGGCTGGCATTGGAGTTCTTGAAAATCATGCCTTGCGCCTGACCAAGGACAGCCAATCATTTTGGGTGGCAGGTCTTGGCGACCAAATTGGTGAGGTCTTGGGTCCACGGCGTTTTAGGGGCTTGGATGATCTCGCCGGAACCATGGCGCAAATCAAGGACCAGGCACCTGTCATTCTTCTCGCGCATGAGCCCGATATCTTCAGGCGTGTTCCCGATAGAGTTTCTCTGACACTTTGCGGCCACACGCATGGTGGACAGGTCAATCTGCCGAGAATCACCAAAAGATTCATGCTCACCCACTTCGGGACCGATCAGGTCTATGGGCATATCGTGGAAAAAGACCGCCATATGATTATCTCCGCCGGCCTTGGCACGTCCAATGCGCCCGTGCGTTTCATGCGGCCGCCGGAAGTTGTTCAACTGACCATTGGCGGTGGTCCGGCGCCGTCGCAATCCTGAGCCGATGCCGTTTTCCGCTTTCCGCCCCGATCAAAAGAAAGCGCCCGCCGGGGAGGATCGGCGGGCGCTTCTGACCGGTGAGGGGGCTTGAGTGCGGCCAGAGCCCCACCGGCGCATCCGAATTTTAACTTTATCAGAGCTTTTACTATGACTGAGCTATTACCAGGAGAGAGGCTTAACCGTTACGACAGAGACTTAACCGTTACAACAGAGACGTGGAATTACGGCGCAACTTTCCAACTCTAAACCCAATTAGGGTTTTCCTATGACCACGCTTCGAAGGTCGTCGGAAATCGACGCCCGATTGTCATAACGCGCCATCCCCCATGAACCCGACATGAATACCAAAAAAAGCTTCCCATGCTTTTGTTGCGATGCAATATAACGGATTGAAGGAAACATACAACTCTAGAATACAGGCAGCTGATATGCGTAAATTGCATGCCTTCGAGGAGTACCCTCGCCACCGCTAACGCTTGAATGTGTAGCGTGCATGGTGTCATGGCTTATTCCGCCGCTTGTTTTTTCGGCGGACGGCGATCGAGCGCTTCCTTGAGATAGCGTCCCGTAAAGCTGCGCTTGACCTTGACGATGTCCTCAGGGGGGCCTTCCGCGACGATTTCGCCGCCACCATCGCCGCCTTCCGGACCAAGATCGATGATCCAATCGGCGGTTTTTACGACCTCGAGATTGTGCTCAATGACGATGACCGTGTTGCCCTGGTCGACCAGTTCATGCAGCACTTCGAGGAGCTTGGCGACGTCATGGAAATGCAGCCCCGTGGTTGGCTCGTCAAGAATGTAGAGGGTGCGGCCGGTTGAGCGTCTGGAAAGCTCCTTGGCGAGCTTGACGCGCTGCGCCTCGCCGCCGGACAGCGTGTTGGCTTGCTGCCCGACCTTGACATAGCCAAGGCCGACACGGGACAGCGTTTCCATTTTTTCGCGGATCGAAGGCACCGCCTTGAAAAGGGCTGCGGCCTCCTCGACGGTCATGTCCAGCACGTCGGCGATCGATTTGCCGCGATATTTC
>DATJLX010000043.1:0-4296 GCA_035509135.1 Methylocella sp. | reverse complement strand
TTGCCCCGCGGTTCGCAGCGGGGACGCGCGCCTTTTGCGCGAGGCGGCCAGCCCTTGAATTTGGTTTTGTAGCTTTGTACGCGCCTTTGCCTTTGCTGTTGAATTGCCGGTGTCCCGTGGCGGCCACCGTTGCGCGCGATTTTCGCGCGCCTGCCCGCCGGTAGGCAGGCGCCCCCCGGTCGGCGTTCTTGAATTTGCTTTCGATTTTGCCTTGGTCAGAAAGACCCAGGCGCGCTACTGCTTATCCAAGACACTGACGCTGGTCGCGCCGGTCTGAAGATTCTTGGAGACGCCCGTCATCTTGCTCCCGTCAGCGGAAACGGTGACCGTGCGCACGAGATAAGCCCTGCCATCGCGCTTAAACGTGAACTCGATCGTGCTTTCGTCCGATCGCTGTAGCAAAACGGTGACGTTCCCCTCCACCCCGGTTACCGGATAGTCCTTGCCGTCAAATTTCGCCGAGTAGCTCTCGCCAATTGGGTCACTCATGTCGAGGCCGTCACCATTGGTCCTCAATGTGATGAGCAGGCCGTTTTCGCTGTCGTGCCTCTTGGAGAAATGCCAAGCGCCGGAAATTTCGTTTGCTCCGGCCGGTGCTGTGGCGACTCTGGTCGAGGTGGTCTGAATTGTTACCGGCTCGGGGCTGTTCGGAGGATACTCGACTGCCTTCACCGTCAGGCTATTACTATCGTCGACCACTAGGGTTGCGTCGTATACAAGCTTTCCGCTTTTTTTCTCAGTGAGTGTGACAGAGCTAGGGCTAAGCTCGCGCACGTTCACGGTATCGAAGCCTGCGTGGCCGGGTGCTGGTTGATCCGTACCGTCGGCTTTAACGTGAAGCGGAGGGACGCAGGAGCATTCGAACATGCCGTTTTGCAACAGGTACGTATTTGGCTTATCTGGCGGTGTCGATTCGTCGTAGTTGATGCGCCATGTGCCATCGAAGCGGCTTTGCGCTGAGGCGAGCGGGGCCGCGATAAACGCAATTGCGAAAACAAACAGGAACGCTCGGTGACGATAACTACCCTTCTTCATTGCTTCCTCTCCTTTCCAATCTCCAGCGCACAACCGCCAGCAAGCCCGGCGACCCAGGGTTCAGGGAGCAGCAAAAGCTCTGGGCCGGAGAATCGCCTATTGTTTGGCCCCGTCGGGCTCGGCAAACGGGATGTCATAGGGGAACTGGAATATAGCCGCCACCTTCCACTGCCCGTCCTGTTTCTGCCAGATCCTGAGTCGGCCGGCATCGATGTGGACGTGCCCCCCTGACTTGAGATCGAAGTCCAACCCCGCTTTGCTGTACTCGTATGCCATGTCGGCGTTGTCAGAGACGACGATGCGGATTACCTCCGTCTGATCCTTTTGGGATCCTGGCACGCGGTTTGCGATGCCTCGCGATCCGGTCCGTGGATCGGGTGTTTCATTGCCGGCCACGGGCCTCATATAGGCTCCGCTCCAGAAAACCCTATCAGGCAGGTATGGCGCGGGCATGCCGGCGTCTTGAGCCGCGATGAGTTTGCGGATCGCCGCCTCTTCGGTTGCGTTTGTACCTGCTCCGCGCACAGCAATACACGCAATGGCCAAGCCGCATACGATAGACGCAACAACTGCGAGTTTCCGATTCATTGTTCCTCCCCTTCCGTGTTTGATCTAAACCCTTACAGCGCGGGCCTACCAGATGCGGCAGCGTACCGCATCCGGCCTCGCCATCGCCGAGTCCGATCCGCAGCCAAAGGCCTTCTGAAATTCCGGCATGTTCGAGACGGCTCCCATCAGGCGAAATTGAGGCAACGGATGCGGGTCGGTTGCGACGAGCACGCGCGCCTCCTCCATGCGGGCACTGCCGCCCCAAACGCGGCCATAGCTGAGGAAGAACCGCTGCTCGGCCGTAAAACCATCAATGGGCGCAGGCCTGGGATTGCCTTCAAGACTCTTCCGAAATGCTCTGTATGCGATTACGAGTCCTCCAAGATCGGCGATGCTTTCGCCCTCGACGAGCTTTCCGTTCTCGTTCAAGCCCGGTTCTACTTGAAAGCCGTCGAACTCCTTGACGATGCATTCGCCGCGCGCTTGGAAATTCGCGTAATCTTCGGGTGTCCACCAATTGTGCAAATTCCCCTTGGCGTCGAACTTCGCGCCTTCATCGTCAAAGCCGTGGGTCATTTCGTGGCCGATCACGGCTCCAATAGCGCCGTAGTTGACCGCGTCGTCAGCTTTGGGGTTGAAAAAGGGAGGCTGCAAAATTCCGGCCGGGAAATTGATGTCGTTGGCCGCCGCTTGGTAATACGCGTTCACGGTCGGCGGCGTCATTCGCCACTCGGAACGGTCGACGGGCTTGCCCACTTTGCCGAGATTGTATGCGTGATTGAACGCAGCGCCTCGCATTGCGTTCAGCACGTACGCTTCTCGCGTCACGTTGTAGCCAGAATAGTCGCGCCACTTGTCGGGATATCCGATCTTCACGCCCATCGCATCCAGCTTCGCGATTGCCTGCTGCCGCGTGGCCGGACTCATCCAGTCGAGCGTCTGCAAATCCTCCCGCAAGGCCGCGATGAGGTTATGGACCATCACCAAGGCTCGCTCTTTGGCCTCGGGCGGGAAAAACTGTTTTACATAATACTGCCCGAGCGCTTCGCCGAGCGCGAGGTCTGTATTCTGCACGCAACGTTGCCACCGCGGCTGGAGTTGTTGGGCTCCGGTCAGCGTCTTTCCATTAAACGAGAAGTCTTCATCCACAAATGCTTTAGGCAGCGAGGTCGCGGCGACGTGAACAAGGTGCCAGCGCAGATACGTTTTCCAATCGGCGATAGGCGTCGATTCAAGCATGCCGTCCGCGGCTTTGAAGAAATCCGGTTCGGCGATATCGAGCGAGTCGACCTTTGCCATTTCGGGAGAGCCGGCCGTCTCGATGTATGCCGCCCATGAGAAATGCGGCGTGAGCGCCTGAGCTTCGGCGAGGCTCATCTTGTGAAAGGACTTGTTTGGATCGCGCAAGTCAACGCGAGACATCGAGGCCTGCGCCAGCTGGGTCTCGATCGCAAGTACGGTGTGGGCTTCTTTAGCGGCCTGACTCGGCGCGTCGCCGAGGAGCTTGAACATGTTCGTTACATGAGCGACATACTCCTCGCGCAGCACCTGCGATTTTGTATCGGTCTTAAGGTAATAGTCGCGATCAGGCAACCCGAGACCGCCCTGATTGGCGCTGGCGATCATTGCGGAGCTATTTGTGATATCGATCCGAGCGCCGAGCTCAAAAACGGCGTTAAGGCCTACGCGGTCAAGCTGCGCCATTGCCGTTTCTAGCGACTTCACGTCATGGATAGCCGCGATCTTCGCGAATTCAGAATCGAGCGCCTTCGTGCCTGCTGCCTCAATCTGTGCTTCATTCATGCAGCTCGCGTAGAAGTCGCCGATCTTTTGCCAATTCGCCTCGGGGTGTTTCGTCGGGTTGGCTGCCGCGTCTTCGAGGATGGAGCGCAGTTCGACCTGATCTTGCTGCTGTAAAACATCGAAGGAGTACCAACGTGTGTGATCGGCCGGAATCGGATTCGCCTTGATCCAGCCCCCATCGGCGAATTGATAAAAATCGGTGCAAGGCGAGACCGAGCGGTCCAGACTGGCCAGATCCAGCCCGGGCGCACCCTCATCGCTGGCCGTTTGGGCAGCCGCCAACGCAGTGCCTGTAACAGCGCATGCACCAGGCGGCAGCACTTCAGCCAGCGCGATGCCTGGCTGATGCGGACGTATTGACAGGCTCGCTGGCAGCAACACAGCCGACACTAAAAGGATTGTTTTACCAAGACGGCTTAACATGTCGCCTCACCTTTCTGGCTGCGCCGCGTTTGCGGCCCGTTTGCGCCTCGGTGAACTGGGTGGAAGTAAAGGGTTATGAAAAATCGCCGGTACTCGTGCTGCTGCCCAAGTACGTGACGCTGGCGCCCGCTGTTCAGGACGAGGCTGTCGGCACGCGCCCTGCCTGCCGCGGCAAGAGATGCCACAAGAACAAGCGCCGCCAGGATCGCAAAATGCCAAAGCGCATTCGGCTTTCGATCCGTTGTGGCCTTTATTTGTCTCCCTTGCCTTTCCGAGATCTCAAGACACCCTGGATGCGAGCGGCTCATTTGGTGCGCGGCAGAGTAGCGCCCGCTGAAGCCGACCGCAATCCCCGTCCGGGGATAACTCGGGAGTAACTAGCTGTGGAAATCTACTGGCCGTTGCGCTAGAGTTGCTCCCCCATGCCCCGCAACGGGTCAAACATTAATGAATTGTTACCGCCCCTCTATGCCGCGGCTTGCGGCG
>DATJLX010000042.1:0-6038 GCA_035509135.1 Methylocella sp. | reverse complement strand
GCTTGAGCTCGCGCGCCTCGATCAGCCGATCGGCTGGTGGCTGCTCCTCTTGCCTTGCTGGTGGTCGAGCGCGCTCGCAAGCCTTCATCAAGGTGGCCCGCTGCATGGCCGTGACCTTGTTTTGTTTTTCATTGGGGCGGTCGTCATGCGCGGTGCCGGCTCGACCTACAACGATATTATCGACCGCCATATCGATGCGAAGGTAGAGCGCACGAAACAGCGCCCGCTCGCCTCGGGCCGCACCGGCGTCCTGACCGCGAAACTCTTTCTCATCGCCCAATGTCTCGTCGGGCTCGCCGTCCTTCTTTGTTTCAACACATTCACGATTGCTCTTGGCTGCGCCTCGCTCGCCGTCGTTGCTCTCTATCCGTTCATGAAGCGGATCAGCTCCTGGCCGCAGGCGGTCCTGGGCGCCGCCTTCGCTTGGGGGGCCTTGGTCGGCTGGGCGGCCGTTTTTGGATCGCTCGCGCTCGCGCCTCTTTTGCTTTATCTTGGCACGGTGTTTTGGACCATTGGTTATGATACGATCTATGCGGTCCAGGATATCGAGGACGATATCATGGCAGGCATCGGTTCGACGGCGCGGGTTTTTGGCGGCCGTATTCGTTTAGGGATCGGGTGTCTTTACGGGCTTGCCGTCCTCTGTATCGCGGCAGCGTTGCTTGCCGCGGGGGCAGGGGGGTTGGCGCAAGCCGGGCTTGTCCTTTTTGCCCTGCATCTTGCGTGGCAGGTGATGCGGATTGATCCAGGCAATGGGGCGCTCGCATTGCGTTTGTTCCGTTCGAACCGCGACGCGGGACTCTTTCTTTTCGCGGGTCTTGCAGTGGAAATTCTTCTTCTGCGAAGATAAGGTCCAATCCGCTTGACGGCGGCCGACGAAAATGCCGCGTGGAACAATCATGGCGCTTATGAATTCCCTTGCCACCGGACCGGATTGAAGCACGCTGGACCGAAAAAGGAACCCAAGTTTTCCGGAAGACGTCCCATGACCGCATCAATTGAAGGGGAACGGCAATGCTGAGATGGGCAATTATTTTTTTCGTGATCTCGATTGTTGCCGGCGTCTTCGGCTTCTCCGACGTAGCCGTGGCGGCCGGAGGAATCGCACGCATACTATTTTTTATCTTCGTCGTCGTATTTCTTGTTTTTCTCGTGCTTGGCCTCTTGGGCGGGCAGGCGATCAGCTGACGGCTGTAGCGCTGCTCCAATCTCACAAGCTCGCATGGCCAAGCTGGCACGGCAATGAGTTCAAAAGTGCCGCAGTGCCGGCCCCTTTATTCGGCCGCACGGGCGAGACTCCGCCAGGCATCCAAATCGCGCGCCGCGCGCAGGCTGATCGCGGCTTTGCGAGCCCGGCCCTTTTCGGCGCCCGATCTTCTGCCCGCGACCTTTGGCGCAAGGGGAGGAAACAGCCCGAAATTGACGTTCATTGGCTGAAACGATGGCGGTCCGGCATCGATGATCGCGATATGGCCGCCCGTAATATGGTTGATGAGAGCGCCAAGGGCTGTCGTCGGCGGCAATGGCGGGAAATCTTCGCCCTTTCGGTCGGCCGCCGCCATCCGGCCCGCGGCGAGACCGATGGCGGCGCTTTCGACATAGCCCTCGCAGCCAGTGATCTGGCCCGCGAAACGCAATCTCGGGGCGGCCTTGAGCCGCAAGGCGCCATCGAGCAATTTGGGCGCATTTAAAAAAGTATTGCGGTGCATCCCGCCGAGGCGGGCGAAACGGGCGCTTTCGAGCCCCGGAACGGTACGGAAAATGTCGAGTTGCGCGTGATGTTTCAGCTTGGTCTGAAAACCAACCATATTGTAGAGCGTTCCGAGCGCATTGTCCTGACGCAATTGGACGACGGCATAGGGTTTGGCGCTTTCCGCGTGGGGATTGGTCAGACCGAAGGGTTTCATGGGTCCATGCCGCAGAGTCTCGCGGCCGCGCTCGGCCATGACTTCGATGGGCAGGCAGCCATTGAAATATGGCGTGTCCGCGCATTCCTCAGCGAGGACGTGCGGTTCGGCGCGATCGGCCTCAACGAGAGCCGCGACGAAGGCGGCATATTGATCCTTGGTCAGCGGGCAATTGATGTAATCGGCGCCGGTCCCGGCTGGCCCCTGCTTGTCATAACGCGATTGGAACCAGGCCTTCTCCATATCGATCGACTCCCGAAGCACGACCGGGGCGATCGCGTCGAAAAAAGCGAGGTCACGCTCGCCGGTCAGTCCGCCGAGCGCCGAGGCGAGCGGCGGCGATGTCAACGGCCCCGTCGCGATGATCACATTGTCCCAACTCTCTGGCGGCAGAGCATCGATTTCTTCGCGAATGAGGGTGATGAGCGGCTGCGCGCCAATCCGCCCCGTGATGAATTCCGAGAATTGACCGCGGTCGACCGCGAGAGCGCCGCCGGCGGGCAACTTATGGGCATCGGCGGCGGCCATGATGAGGGAGTCGAGACTCCGCATTTCCCGGTGCAAAATGCCAATCGCGCTCGTTTGCGGATCATCGGCGCGAAAGGAATTCGAACAGACAAGTTCGGCAAGCCCGCCAGTGCTGTGCACCGGCGTCCTGCGCGACGGCCGCATCTCGTGAAGCACAACGGGAACGCCGGCCCGCGCAATCTGCCATGCAGCCTCGCTGCCGGCAAGGCCGCCGCCAATGACATGGATGGGTGTCAAGGAGCAGTGCATGGCACCGCACTTTAAAGCATCTTTACGAGTTCGGAAATCCGCCACACATCAACCACACATCAACGCCATTCGATGTGTGGCGGAAAGCAAGCACCTCCTTTTTGACTAGAGAGCAATAGCAATGATCTTGAGCGTTATCGGCAGAAAGACCGCCGGCGCTTGAGCTCGCATTCGTCACTCCGCCGCGTTGTCTTGGCCGTAGGTGGAGCGAGGGGTGCGGGCGGGAGAGTTCGGAGTTTCCTCCTCCTTCTTCATGAAGCTCACGATGGTTCCGGTCAGCGCGCTTCCCGTCATCAGAATCGCGCCGCCGAAGACCAGCAAAGCAATGAGAATCAGGGCCACGCTATCCACGCCCGTCCCGACGAGCGCCAGAATGCCAAGCACGCCTCCGGTCAGTCCCGCAAGCGCCTGCAAGCCCGCGGACCCTGAGGCCATTTGGCTGGCAATGGCTTCACCGCCGCGCCCTTCTTCGGCTTGAGCGGCAAGAACGGCGGCATGCTTAAGCGTGTGAAGATGCCAAACGGCATTGCTGCTGAACACTAACCCTGTGCCGAAAGCGATGACCGCAATCGCTGTGAGAACCTCGGGATGAACTGAAAGCACAGCCAGCACACCAAGGACGATACCAGCCCCGCCAACGAGGAAAAGAGCCGATAGGCCATTGCTGTTTAATGGGTCGGCCGTCTCGGCATACGACTTTGTCGGAAAGGCCACTCGGACGTATTCGGTTATCATTGTGCCGCCCTCAATCAGCAGGGCCACCCCAAAGATGATGGTCGCGATTGAGATCAGCATTTGCGGGTGAACTCCCGCCAAGCCGAGAACGGCGAGCACAATCGTGGCAATGCCACCGAGTGCATCGGCGAACCCGCCATAAGCGGAAGGCTCACGCGCTAGGGTCTCTGTCATCATAGACATTTGTTTCTCCTCAAGAGGATGGACATTGCTCGAGACAGCACCATCGCCGCGGAAATGCCATGGCTCCCGCTAGCAAGGTCACGCGATAGGGGTGCGGCCTGCAAACTTCTATGTGACCCTTTCAACAGTAAAAATGCGTCTGTTAGGATTCCGTTCCAGGGGAAATGCTCGCAGTGAAGAGTCAATTCGCCGTGATGAGGCTTGAACGAAAGCAGTCCGTATTGAAACGTAAGTAAGGGCCTTGCTTCAAGGCGTTGCGCGAATCCGAAGTGCGGGGGTCACGCTATTGCTCACGGTAGTCTCGGGCGGGAGCCAAAGGGCAGGGCCGGCTCCGTGTTTGAGCTAGGGGGATCCCGCGGGGGAAAGCCTCATAAGAAGCCTCCAATATGAGCCCAGTTCCCGGTTACAAGAAACCGGATTCCTTGAAAAGGAAGCACCAAATCACTTAACAATTTTCAAGCCTGCGGGCGCGCCACCTATGCGGGGTGCCCGCAGTGCCAAAGGGCTGCCTAAGCTGGCTGGTTAATCGGAAACGGGAGCGAGCAGCGTCACTGCCTGCCAGATATCTCTCGCTTACAATGATCGCTTCATGGCCGGTTGCACCAGGGTTGGCTAGCCGCTTTCTCGCATGGCCTCGTCGAGCCGCGTCTCCAGAACCGTCGGACGCAAGAGGATCAGAGCGCCGCGCGTTTTTTCGATCAATCCCTCTTCAACCAAGGCCGACAACTCGCGCGTCACTTGCTCGCGCCGGCAACCAATCCGCGAGGCCAGAACATGATGGAAAGGCGGCGGCGTCACAGCACGTTCATCTGGCTTGCCTTGGCGAGGATGCGCCATGCGCAAGAGTTCTGCATAGAGACGGTGTTTGAGATCGAAGATCGAATGTTCCGCGAGCCGCGCGTTGAGTTCGCGCACGCGCCCGGTCAAAAGCCTCAGAATTCGTTCACAGGTGGTTGGCGATGAGAAAATGACCTCCCGAAACACATTTGTCGGCATGATACAGACTTCGGAGTTTGTCAAAGCGGTCACATTGGCCGATCGTTTCGCGCCGTCGATGGCCGCCATCTCGCCGAAAAATTGGCCGGACTTGATCTCGCCTAAAATGATCTCCTTGCCCGCGAGAGTTCGAATCAATATTCTGACTTCGCCCGAAATGATAAAATAGACATCCGAGGATTCGTCTTCAAAATCGACGACAATTTCCCCTTCATTGTACCGCCGCCACGTGCAACGCCGGTCAAATCGCTCGAAATCCAGATCAGCGACGTCCTTGAAAAATGGAACATGGGCAAGGGTCTGCATGGCAGCCAGCTCCAACAGAAAGGGGCAAAAAATGTTCGCATGGAATCGCTTAGGCCTAATCTGGAATAATTCAAAGCGGCGGTTCATGAAAGGGCGGAGTGTTTCAAATGCCGGCAGACGGCATTCGAGCGGACAATATTCTTACGCGGACGATAAGGCCATTCTCAAGTGAGAAATATCTGGCAATGAAGTTCGCAAAAAGCGTCTATAGACAGTTCGCAAGCGCTGACGCGATGCAAGGATCAACGATAAGGATCACTGTTTTGACGAAGACGCGTCGCCTCATGCGCGGGGATTGAGACAGTCCCGTCGCGTAGGCGGTCTCTAAGGATTGAGGAGACAGCAATTTGTTTCCCGCAACGTTTACGCTCGATGCCTTGCGCGCCCGCTATCTCGATCGGCCCTATGCCGTAAAGGATGTTGTCGAAGCCGTGCTCGCGCGTGTTGCAGCCGAGCAAGAACCCGCGATCTTCATCTCGCTTGTCGCACTGGACGATTTTCGACGTGCCGCAAATGAGCTTTTGGAACGCGCCCCCGATCCTTCCCTTTTTCCGCTTTGGGGAATTCCATTCGCCGTTAAAGACAATATTGACGTCGCCGGTCTCGAAACAACCGCGGCTTGTCCGGCCTTTGCCTATCGCGCCGAAAAAGACGCAACCGTTGTCGCGCGTCTGAGAGCAGCTGGAGCGCTCGTCCTTGGCAAGACCAATCTCGATCAGTTTGCAACGGGGCTCAATGGCACGCGTTCACCCTATGGCGCGCCCCATTCGGTGTTTCATAAGGATTATGTCTCGGGCGGATCAAGCTCGGGGTCGGCGGTCGCTGTGGCAGCTGGTCTTGTTCCTTTTGCGCTCGGCACCGACACGGCGGGCTCGGGGCGTATCCCGGCGGCGTTTAACAATATTGTCGGCATCAAACCGACGCCGGGCCTGTTGAGTACGACAGGCGTCGTTCCAGCCAACTGGAGCCTCGATTGCGTCAGCATTCTTTCAGCGAACGTCGCGGATGGCGTGCGGATTCGCCGTGTCGCGGAGGGGTTTGATCCGGGTGACCCTTATTCGGTGCAAGCTGTTCAAAAGACATTGCCCTTGTTTCCGCGCGTCGGCGTCCTCTCGGAGGGCGATCGTGAATTTT
>DATJLX010000041.1:0-8890 GCA_035509135.1 Methylocella sp. | reverse complement strand
ATCTCGCCCAAAAATGCCGCCACGCTTTATGGGTTGGTGAAGGAGTATGGCCTGGAGAATACGCAGGTCGTGGTGACTGGCGATACCCCGGGCGGCGAGTATAATGTCGCCAGGAGCCAGACAAGTCCGCGTGGAGGCTATTCCGGCCCTTATTATTACAATGGATCCCGGGGTTACTATGGATCGCCATGGACCTATTCACCTTGGTGAAGCCAAGCTATCGCGCATATAGGAGAGGATCTCGGAGGAGAGGCCACCTTCGCCTTCTCTCTCAATCAATAAGTCCTGAGCCCCGATTTTACTTTGGCAGGTTGGGAGAGATACCGCACAGGGCGGCATAGCTGCGGCGGGAATTTTTCTTTCCACTCCACCGTATCGAAAGTTCAGGAAGCGGCTCGATCTGTGTCGCGAGCACTTTGGCCAGCCGCCAGAACAAATGGATAAGACGGACGCACGCCAACTCTTCAAGACCGGCTAGGCTGATGTCCAGTGGAATGAAAAAGCGCTCAATACCGACAATCGGCCCCGTGTCCACGCGTTCCGTCATCTTGTGCGCGGTAACACCAAATTCTGTTGCATGATGGTGGATGGCGAAAGCGGCGGGAGCCCATCCGGGAAATTGGGGCGGACCCGGATGAAAATTATAGGCGCCAAATCCGAGTTGATCGAGCACGTCCGGCGGGACGATCACATCGGTTGTCAATGCAACGAGCCGGGCACGGCGGAGCAATTCTTCTTGAAGAGCCAGGATATCGCTCAAAGCCGCGGCTGAGCATATGGTCAAGCGCGCATTATGGGTGCGCAAAAGGGACGCCAGAACAGCGGGATCCCCCGGGCCGGTCAGCAAAATAATGGTATCGAACGCGGCCATTCCGCAATCCCGCTCGCCCGGGTTCGATCCGGCCGCAAACATCGCCTGCACTCCGGATCCCTGTTTGGTTGGGGATGGACGGAGCCTGACCTCATCCCTCATGGAGGGGTTTTGGAGGCATCGCCGAGGAAGCTTGCCGCGGGCTTGCCTGGCGCGGCTCGCCGTCTCGAGCGACCTATCCAATCCTGCAAAAATCCCAATACTTCGTCTCTGTGACTCAAGCCTCGAACGCAGGGCACAAGTTGGCCAGGGCAGCCAAGGCGAAATCGTTTGGCGTCGCGGTTTTGCATCCTTCCATGAGTGCCGCGGCGGCGAAGCACCCTCCCGCAGGAACTCGGCGCGATCGCACGCCCCTGAAGCCGCTGGCTGTATCCTGTCTTGTAAGGTTTTTGGCCCCAATCGGACAAAAATGTTTCACGTGAAACTTTTTGGTACGATTGCGGGCTCGAATCGGTCAAAACTCATGTACAAAACATCATGCCGCCAACCTCATTATTCAGCCGCCGCGTTTTTCTGGGACAAACGCTTGCTTCCGCCTTGCCCCTTTCCGCCCGGGCGGAGCCAGATGCTGCCCCTGATGGTTTTCGGATCCTCGAGGCGCGGCAGGGCCGTTTGCAGCTTCTGCCCGAGCCGGCGAAAGAGACCGTGATCTGGGGCTACAATGGCGAGGTGCCCGGCCCCTTCCTGCGGATCAAGAAAGGCGAGGAGGTCAAAATCAGGCTCCTCAACAAGCTCGGCCAGCCGACGAGTCTCAACTGGCATGGCGTGCGGATTGTCAATGCCATGGATGGCGTCGGCGGCTTGACGCAAGAGCCGGTGCCGCCCGGCGGCTCCTTCGATTACCGCTTCACGCCGCCCGACAGCGGACTTTTTTGGTACCATCCGCAGGTGTTGCCGTTCGACCGCGAGCAGCAGGGGCGCGGTCTTTACGGCGTCCTGATTGTCGATGAGGAGACACCGCCGCAGGTCGACTGCGACATTCTTGTCGTCCTCGACGATTGGACGCTCGATGGCAAAGGCCAGATCGCCGGCTTCGATGCCGCCCCGGACGCCGCAAGGAGCGGGGCGCTTGTCACCGTCAATGCGAGCAGGGTTCCCGTTGCCGAAACGCTGCCGCCCGCATCGCGTCTGCGGCTGCGCATCGTCAGTGCCACCGATACGCGGCTCATGGTGCTGGCCTTCAATGGAGCGGCCCCCATGATCCTGGCGATCGACGGTCAGCCATGCGAAGCGTTCGAGCCGGCGCGGGGAACCCTTCCGCTCGGCCCTGGTGCGCGTTTCGATGTCATGCTCGATCTTCCAGCAACAGCCGGCGCGGAGGTGAATATCACCCTGCTCGGCGACAATGAGCCGGACCGCGTGCTGCTGAATTTCAAGACGGCGGGAGACAAGCGCGCCGCCTTGCCGGCAATCGCCTCGCTCGCAGAAAATCCGCTTCTGCCGGTCGAAATCAAGTTGCAAGCCGCGCACAGGGCCGAACTTCTGATCGAGCCAGTAAGCCCGCCGGGAACGCCGCCGGGCGCGGCGCCGAACCCTCCCACAAGCTGGAAGCTGAATGGCGTTGCCGGGAGCGGCTTTGCGCCAGAGCCGCTTTTCTCGGTCAAGCGCGGAACGCCCGTGACACTCGCTTTTGTCAATCATACCGCGTTCTTTCAACAGATGCGCGTGCATGGGCACGTCATGCGGCTTCTGCATGATCTCGATGACGGTTGGGAGCCCTATTGGCGCGACGCCATCCTCGTGCCGGAAGGCAAGACCAAACATGCCGCTTTCGTCGCTGACAATCCCGGCAAATGGGCCATCGAATGTTCAATCGGCGGGCGTCATGCCGCCGGCCTTGCAAGCTGGTTCCAAGTCACCTGAACGGGTCTCGTGCGCGAAATCGCGTCATTTGTGGACCGGCCGCCCGCGCTTGATGAAGAGGCTCACGATCAGGGCGTGGGCGATATGTTCCGCCATGCATTCGTAGCCGAGATCATTGAGATGGAAATTGTCGCCCGCCATTAACTGCAGATTGGCGCGTGTCTGGGCGATGAACCGCATCGCGTCGTAGCGGTGGACATACAAGACGTTTTCGTCGGCGGCGATTTTCTGCAAGCTGGCGCGGATCGCGATATAATTCGGGTCGCGGGCGAGCCGCGAGGTATATTGCACGCCGACGAGCACGAGGTCGACGCGGTTGTCCTTCAGCCAGTGGAGGGTCGAGCGGACCGTGTTTTCGAAATCCTGCGGCGGGATGCGGGCCAGCGCGTCATTGGTTCCCAATTGCCAGAGAACGAGATCCGGCTTCCTGAGTGCGACCTCGCTTTTGATCCGTTCGGCCGTTGTTTGCGCCACTTCGCCAGCGACGCCGCGATTGAGGATGGTGACATCGGCGCCCTTCAAAGCCTGATCGAGAATGGATTCGAGACGCGAAGGATAGCTCTTGCTTTTCGACGAGGCGCCCGAACCCAAGGTCGAGGACGAGCCGATCGCGAGAATTTGCACTTTCTCGCCCTTCTGCAGGGCCTGGGTCACGTTGGGCAGCGTGGCCGGTGTGGCGATATCGGCTGCTGGCACGTCGCAGGGCGGGCTCATCGGCGGCGCGACGGGAGGCACGCTGGCATCCTGCGCGCGAGGCGATGCGGTCAAAAGCAAGCTAAGGGCAGCGGCTAAGGCAGCTTGCTTGCCAATTCCGCCCGCAATCTTTCGCGCCATTCCGCTGTCCATGCGATAAAACCGAGAAGAAGAACACCCAAGATAACGATCAATGCGTCCAATGCAACATGGCCGCCGAAAATAAAGCGGAGTATTTGACCCATCAGGCTGAGAAGAGACAGGGCACAGAAAACGATCAGTGAATTCCGGCCGAGAAGGCAGAAAAATTCCGAAGGACGCCGGATCAAGGCGTGAATGATCGTGAACGATCCGCTAAAGACCGCCGCCAACGCAAGACTATGGATGAGCCGCGCCGGCGACAGAAACGTCTTGTCAAAGGTAAACAACAGTTTCGGCTCTGGGACGGCGACGGGATCGGGGGAAAAATCCCAGATCGACAGGGAGGCGCCGAGCAAAACCACCGGCGCGGCGAGCCAGCGCAAGGAAGAACGATGACGCCGCGCGGCTCCGCCAATCCCGTCCGCGCCCGCCAAAAGGAAGCCGAGGACATAGATGAACTGCCAGGTGAGCGGATTGAGGAACCAGGTTCCCTCGACGGGCCAGGTTGGCAAATTGAAGCCGAATGTGAGGGCGAAGGCATAAATCAAGAAGGATAGGAACGGCAAAAACATCCTGGCGTGGCGGTGGAGAAGAGCGACCAGCGGAGCCATAAAAAGCAAGACGACATAAAGGGGCAGGATGTTGAAATAGCCAAGCTGGTGGGTGAGCAAGACAAGGCCGATATGCGCTTTCACCGGATCGTTGAAGACAGCGGACGCGTTATGCCAATCAAGCAAATAGGGCGCGTCGAGAGCAAACGCGGACGCCGCGAGAAGCGCGATCGCCATTTCGGTGACAACCGTCTGCGCGATATAGACATTAAAGGCACGGGATTCCAGCCGGAAAACGAGCCATCGCGCGGGCAGGGGGCGCACCGAGCCGTCGACGAGAATCCGCAAGGAGCAACCGGCGAGAAACACAAAAAGCTCGGCTGAATCAGACAGCGACACATTACGGTAAGTGAAGCGCTCGAAATAAATCCCCGGGATGTGGTTGATGAAAATCGTGACAAGGGCGAAGCCGCGCCAGAAATCGATCTCATTGGGTGCGCGCATTGTCCTATCCGCAAGGCTGGCAAACGGTTTTGGATCCTGCTCCCGCGCATACATCCGGGACACAGTGAGGGCCTTTGACAATCAAGCCCTAGATTGAAAAACTCCATTAACGCAAAAACAACGCCGTCCCAGCTGTTCAAGATGAATTGAGATCGAGGATCCTTAGACGGTGACAGCGTGGCTGATGCTGCCGCTCTCTTTTTCGTGATTTTATCATCGGAGTCCACTGCTGACTGGGATCACGCCTTAGCCGTGGCGAAAACCAGCCCGGAACCGCCGGGATCGTGTGGCGTTTTGCCGGTCCGCGTGTTGGTATTGATGCGTCGCGTGAATAAAGAGCAAACGAGGAGAAAGAACAGATGGAGGATGCCACGATCTCCATCGTCCGTAAGGCTTATCAGGCCTATATCGACAAGGATCGCGCCGCAATCGAGGCCGTTATCGGCGACGGCTTCCGTTTCACCAGCCCATGGGACAATCGCCTCAATAAAGAGGCCTATTTCGACAGGTGCTGGAAGAACAGTGAGACGATCACTGGCTTTACCTTCATCTATCTGGTCAGCGACGGAGAGCGCGTTTTTGTAACCTACGAAGGTGACAGCAAAACCGGCAGGCGTTTCCGCAATACGGAAATTATGACGGTCCGGGATGGCAAGATTGTCGAGGCGGAAGTCTATTTTGGTTGGCCGTTACCGCATGAAGCCCCGCCGGGAGGTTTCGTCAATCCCTAGATCCGGCGGTAGCCGCCTCTTGCGATGGTCGAAGCGCCCGTGAGTTTTCCCGTGAGTTTTCACTCAAGCCTCATCGGCCGGCAAAACGCCCCCGGCGAAAAGGGCGCGAAGAACCGGCGGCAGCTGTTCGGGGATGTCCTCGGCGATGAGGCCCGGTCCAAAATGCCGGGCGGCGGCTCCATGCAACCAGACAGCGGCGGTGGCCGCTTCGAAGGGCGGCATGGCTTGCGCGAGAAGCCCGCCGGTGATGCCCGCCAAGACATCGCCGGAGCCGGCCGTCGCGAGCCAGGGCGGCAAATCCTCGGCGATGCTGGTGAGGCCCCCCGGATGCGCGGCCACCGTATCGGGGCCTTTCAAGACCACGGTTGCGCCGCTTAAGGCCGCGGCGGCGCGGGCGCGGTCCAGTTTCGAAGCCGAATGCAACGCCGTGACAAGCGATGCGATGTGCGCCTCGGGTAAGACGCCCGCCCACGGACTTTCACCGTGCTGGCCACCGTCGCCGAACAGCCGCGCGAATTCGCCATCATGCGGCGTGAGCACGACGGTCTTGCCGGATAGCCGGATCAGCCGTGCCAGCATGCCCGCATCGCCGGCAAAACTCGTGAGCGCGTCGGCGTCGAGGACGATGGCGCGGCGGGCGCCGGGAGTGTCATTGGCGCCGAGCGCGGCCCGCACGAGTCCTCGCGTCTTTTCCCCGGTGCCGAGCCCCGGCCCCATGACGAGCACATTTTTCCGGTGGTCGGCGAGCAGCTCCGTCAGCCCGTCCGGACCCTCGCAAACCCGGGTCATGATCGCGGTCAGCGCCGCGGCATGGGCGGCAAGCGCCTCGCTGGGCGTCGCGATCGTCACCAGCCCGGCGCCGGCGCGCAAGGCGCCCCGCGCGGCGAGCCGTGCCGCTCCCGTTTGCACCAGCCCACCGGAGGCAACCAAGGCATGGCCGCGCGAATATTTATGGCCATCGACACGGGGAAGCGGGAAATGCTTCCGCCAAAGCGCCGGGCCGTTGGCGAAGGTCTTGGGGGCGATCGCCGCGAGGACAGACTCGCCGATGCCGATATCCGCGACGGCGGTGCCGCCGCAATGGATGCGGCCGGGCAGCAGCAGATGGCCCGGCTTGCGGCGGAAGAAGGTGATGGTGCGTGCGGCACGGATCGCGGCGCCCCGGATTTGGCCGCTGGACCCGTCGATGCCAGAAGGAACATCCACGGCAAGGATGGGCTTGCGGGTCCGCCGAGACCAGTCGTTGAGACGCAAAACTGAAGCCTTGGCCTCGCCGTCGAGATCGCGCGCGAGGCCGGCGCCAAACAGCGCGTCGATCGCGAGATCCGCCGCTTCAAGATCAACTTCCGCGATGGAACGGGCATCGCCCTTGAAATGCGCGGCGGCGATCGCCGCGTCGCCCCGCAACTGGCCACGTGCTCCGAGCAGTCCGAGGTCAACGAAAAATTCTTGCGCGGCAAGCAGGCGCGCGGCGACAAAACCATCGCCGCCATTGTTGCCCGGCCCGCAAAAGACCGCGATGCGGCCATAGCGGGGGGCAAGGCGGGCGGCCTCCCTTGCCACCGCCGCTCCGGCCTTTTCCATGAGCAGAGAGCCGGGCGTGCCGCCCGCGATGGTCAGCCGATCGGCTTCGGCCATTTCGGTGTTGGTGAGCAACACGATCGAAAGACAATCTGGCATGGGCGACAACCATGATTGAGGAGCGATAAAACGCAGCCGTGCCCGCGAGCGCTTGCCCGCAGCGCCGCGCGGTGATCCGGTAGACGTGTGCCTATACGACAAGCGGGCTCCGATAAAGAAGAAGGGGTTCTCGCCGCCCCTTGAATTTCTAGCGAGCCCGCTTCAAATAGGCGCGGGCACCGCGGGCTCGGGTGTTGGGTCTCGGGAATAAAAGCGGCGTTGCCAGGCTCCGCCTGCGCTTCCATGGCTGCATGGCCTCGCCGCAACAGCTGGGAGGACGCTTTATGGGAATGGGCGTGTCGCGCCGGACAGCCGCTTTGACAGCACTCTTCGTGATTGCGGCCATCGGTCTTTGGTTTTTCCTGGTCCCCGGCTGGCCCAAAGTGGCTGCGGCGGGGCCGCACGCCGGTATTCCAGGCGCTTGCAGTCCCGGCAGCCGGACGGGTCGCGCGGATCTCTACGACAATTTGCAAACCTCCGACCAGCTGACCATCACGGTTCGCACGCCGAGCGACTATGATCCGACGCGCGCCTATCCGCTGCTCGTCGTCTTTCCGCCGGCGGGCTACGAGCGGCGTGGTTCCGAGCTTTTCTACGGCCTGACGCCCGAGGCGACCGGGCACGGTTTCATTGTCGCCTATAGCGATCATGTCAGACTCTCGCCCTCGGGAGTGGCGGAACAGGCGAAAGTGGCCGCGACCGTCGCCAGCCTTTTCTGTGTCGACGAAACGGCGATCGCCTATCTCGGTCACTCCGATGGCGGCTTGATGGCCGAGGGGATCCCCGCTTACATCTCCAAAGGCGTCACGCCCCGCAGCATTGTCGCGAGCGCGGCGGGCATTACCGGCGATGATCTCGCCGCGATGGCCTGTCCCTCCATTGCCTCTGTCCTGATCGTCCACAGCCGCACCGATGAGCGCTTCCCGGAGGACTACGGCCGCGGTGCCGCGGCCTATTGGGGCCGGTGCGCGGCTTGCGCGCCAGCGGATTTGACCACGCTCGCCGATGGCTGCCGCGACTTCACGGGATGTGCCCAGGGACGGCGTGTCACCTATTGCCAAACGTCCTTGCCACACAAGCGCTGGCCTTCGATGAATGCGGCCATGCTTGATTTTATCCAGGGCGGCCAGGCGAAGATGCCATAGAGCATGAGCGCTTCAAGAGGAGCCGCTCCCGGTCGTTTTATCCTTGCGTATAAAAGAAGACGAGTCTCTCAGTTTGAGCACTATCATTAATGCTCTCATGTTCAGGTTCCAGCTTTGCTTAACTGTTGTTAAGTTGACATCGATAGAGGCCGCGATTAACCAGCGTAAGCAGAAAGGTCTCCCCAATCGCCGCCTGTCCGGGTGGCTCATTGCGGTGGCAGCTCAGATGAAACCGCGTACCGCGAAGTTCGCCATAGGTCAGGTGGTGAAGCACCGGAAATATCCATTCCGGGGCATTGTCTATGACGTGGATCCCGAGTTTGCGAATACCGAGGAATGGTGGCAGTCGATCCCGGCCGAGGTCCGGCCGCGCAAAGACCAGCCTTTCTATCATCTCTTCGCCGAGAACGCCGACACCGAATATGTCGCCTATGTCTCGGAGCAGAATCTCATGGCCGATACTTCCGGTGATCCTGTTCGTCATCCCCAAGTCGATGAGATGTTCGTGCGCGCCCTTGATGGCGCCTATAAGATCAAGACCGCGCGCGTCAACTAAAAGATTACCGGCGGTGGCGGTCTTCAAGCTCGAGGGTGACGAGCCTCGCCAGCAAAGTGGCGGGGTAGAGTTGGCCGATGATCGCCTCGAGATTGCACAGGCTGCGAGCGATCGGATGCACCGGCGTAATATCACCATAGCCGACCGTGGTGAGG
>DATJLX010000040.1:0-13493 GCA_035509135.1 Methylocella sp. | reverse complement strand
GCATGACTCTGACACGGAATATCTGCTCGCCATCTTCGGCGAAGCGGTGCGGCTGCACGGCATGGCAGGGCTGTTCAACCCGGCGCACAATCCGTTGTTTCGCCTGCCGCCGTCGGGCGATGGCGCGATGGCGTTGATCTGCTTCTTTCGCGAAGTCCTGCCGGAGACTGGCGAACAAAAGGTTTTCTACCGAAAGTTTATGATACCAGACTCCGTCCGGCTCGACATAAGCCAACAGTTCCCCCGTACATTTGCCAAGACATGAGCGTCGAACGCAAGAGGCTTTTCCGGCTCTGCCGTCAAAGTCCTCAGCACCAGTCCATGTTGAGCGATGACCGCCTCTACGAAGCGCCTCAGACGATATATTCATTGTAATGTCACTTAACTATATAACGTAATATAACTGGTCGTATTGCTAAGTTGTCGTGAATATAACAATATGACAAAGTTGGTAGCGTAGCAAAGCTTTCTGAGCATGAGGCGAATCGAGGCGAGGCGGAGAAAAACGCGTGCGTTTCGGTTGAGGTTTTCGAAATCCTTGGCCATCCGGCGGCAGCGATTGAGCCAAGCGAAAGTGCGCTCAACAACCCAACGTCGCGGCAGAAGCGCAAACCCTTTGGCCTGGTCGGAGCGTTTGACGACTTCGATTTGGACGTGTGGCAAGATGTTGGCTGAAGCCTTTTGAAAAATCGGTCCCTGATATCCGCTATCAGCAAAGAGCTTTTGCCGAAACGGATACAAACCGAACAAGGTTGAGAGAACAGGCGCGCCGCCGTCACGATCTTGAATGTCAGCGGGATGAACCACAGCATGCAGCAGCAGGCCAAACGTATCGACGAGGACATGGCGCTTCTTGCCTTTGATCTTTTTGCCAGCATCATATTCGCCCGGATCGATGTCGGCGCCCCCCTCCGCGCTCTTTACACTCTGGCTGTCGATGACGCAGGCTGTCGGGCTCGCTTCGCAATCCATGGTTTCGCGACACTTCACGCAGAGCGCATGATGAATGCGATCCAGCGTGCCGTACCAGTTCCAAAGGTCGAAATAGCCAAATAGCGTGCTCTTCGGCGGGAGGTCTTTGGGCACATAACGCCACTGGCATCCCGTGCTCAGCACATACATGAGGCCATTCACAATTTCCCGTGGCTCAACGGAGCGCTTGCGTCCGCCGCGTTTGCCCGCAGGGATCAAGGGCTCGACATGCGACCACACATCGTCCGTCAGATCGCAGCTTGTGACGATTGTATTTAGGCCGGTTTTCGGACGTCCACATCGGCGGCTCCTCCTCGAATCAGGCCGCCTCCCTTGAATTATAAATGATTCATTCGATTCAACTTCTTCCCGGACGGACACTTAGGCCTTCAACTATCAATTCATCAAAGAGCCGGAGCGACAATCGCGCCGCGTTCAAAAAGGTTTTCCGGGAGTTCGTGATTTTGTGCCGGCGGCTTGATCTGTTCGGACGCGAGTTGCTGGCGGTTGACAGCACGCGCATCAAGGCGGTCAACAACAAAGACCGGAACTTCACGACGGGATCGCTGCAAAAATTCATCGGCCGCTGACAAGAAGCTGGAGGATTATCTGAACCGGCTCGACGCGGGCGATGCCGGGGAGTGCCGACCGGCGGTTCGCGGGGGGCAAGAATCTGGCGGAAAAGATCGAGGCGCTAAAAACAAGCGCGGTGAATAGAGCGGCGAAAGCCATCGTCGAACAGGCGGTATCAAACGATGTTCTGGACATGGGCCTGCTGCAGAAGACGGCCGAGCCCGCTCGCCAGATTCTGCAAGTCGAGAAGATCGATGTCGTCGCCGACAAAGGATATTTCAAGAGCGAGGATATCGAAGCCTGCGAGAAGGCTGGCCTGACGCCGCATGTGCCGCGCCCGCAACGGGGACCGGCCGTGCAACAAGGCTTTTTCTGCAAGGACGAGTTTCGCTACGACGCCAAGCACGACGCCTACCTCTGCCCCGCCGGACACATTCTGAAGCCGTTCCGCCATGGCCGGTTGCGCGATCTCCAGAAGATCGACTATGGCAACCCCAAAGCCTGCCGCGCCTGCCCCGTTGCGTGCACGATGCACGAACGACGTCCGCGCGGTCTGGCGCCTCGAAAACGAGGACGCGCTCGATCGCATAGCGCAGCGCCTGGCGGCGAGGCCCGGCATCCTCGACCGCCGTCGCGAGATCGTCGAGCACCCCTTCGGCTCCATCAAGCAATGGATGAACCAGGGCGCCTTTCTCATGCGCGAATTGCAGAATGTCCGTGCCGAGTTCAGCCTGACGGCGCTCGCCTACAATCTGCGCCGCGCGCTGAATATTCTCGGCATCGAGGCGATGGTGAGGGCGGTCGTTGCCTGAAAGTGGCCGAGGCCGCTCTCAATCGACCGATAACAGCCTTTTCGCGCCCCTCCCGTTGCATCAGGCAGCGAACAGCCCAAAACGACGAAAATCTCGTATCGTTCGCCACTTTCGACTACGTCCTTCAGTTATCGAGGGTTTTCACACGGTCTGCTTGAATTTTGCACGGCAAGTCCAGTCCGATTGGGCCTTGTTTCGTCCATCCGGCTGCGGCTATGAAACCGCGCTATCCGGCTTAGCGAACGCGCTTTTCAGCGAGGGATCAGCGGCGAGCGCCTCGGAGATCAGCGCCCCTGTCGCCGTCTCAATCCGCTCTTCCAGCAGCTTCAGGAAATTCTGTTTGTCGAGGCCCGGTGCGATCGGTTCAAGGAAAGCGATCGTGACCGTGCCCGGATGAATTAAGAGACTGTGGCGCGGCCAATAAAGGCCGGTGTTCAACGCGACCGGCACGCAAACCGCTCCCGTGTCGGCGTAAAGATAAGCGACTCCTGACTTATATTCAGGCGGCGCCGCGACACGTTTGCGCGTCCCTTCTGGAAAAATGATCATCTGGCGGCCCTCGGCAATCGCCTCGCGCACTTGCCGGGTCAGATCTGGAAGCGCTTGGCCACGTTTGGCGCGATCGATGGCCACTTGCCCTGCGCCCTTGAGATACCAGCCGAAAACCGGGATCGCCATCAGCTCCTTTTTAAGAATATAGGAGAAATCAGTGCCCTTTGTCGTGAGCGCCATGGTCTCAAGCGTGGACTGGTGCTTCGCCGCCATGATGCAGGCGCCGCGCGGCAGATTTTCAAGACCGCGCCAGATAAGCTTAGTGCCGCAAATTTTTTCGATCAGCCAGACCTCGCTGCGGGTCCAGAATTTGGCGTAAGCCTGCACCCTATGCCGGTCCAGCAAAAGAACAGGCAGCCCAACAATCGCGAGCACGGTTGTCGTGAGATAAAAAGCCATTTGAAAGAGGAGTGAGCGGAGCAAGATCATGCGGGATCAATCGTCGATGTTTTATGGCGCTGCGAAGAACCCCTGCGGCTTTGCGCTGCGCTGTTTTTACAGGGCGGGGCGCTATGGGTAAAGCGGCGTAATCATTCTTCTTCCATTATAAATCCATCGGCGGCATGGCTCTGACATGAGGAGTCAGCTTTCGCCAGTCCAATGCGGATTGGCAGATTTTTTGGCAACGTCGGCTAGCCGCCAGGACATACCGACGCTTCGATGGCGTGGAGCTCGATGGCAACAGCTGGATATTTTGCGGCCAACGCGTCGAGATTGCCGATTTCAACATCCGCCGGAAGGTGCTCCCACCGAGGAACCAGCGGCCCTGCCCGATCAGCCGCGCCGCGTGGAATGTATGGCCGGGGATCCGCAGCTGCACATGCTGGCCGCCATGCAAATCTGGTCCGACAATGATCCGCTCGCCGGCACCATCGGCGTGCAACAGGATCACTTCCAGAGGATCGCCGAGATAATAATGATAAAGTTGATCATTGCGGAGGCGGTGAAGGCGCACCGGCGCACCGGGAGTCACCAAAAAGTAAAGCGCGGAACCGGACGGGCATTCATCAGCGAAGGGCGCTGACAGTCCACCCGCCGCGATCGGCAGCTAACTCACAAAAGTCAGCCACACGAAGCCGCAGGTGGCGTTGGGCTCAAGCTCCAGCTGCAAATTTCTTTGGCCGTCAGCTCACTCATGGCCCAAATTTTCTGCCGGTTCAAGCTCTCGTCACTATCAGATCCGCTCGAGAGCCTCGCGTGCAACCTCATGAATGTTCGAAGGAACTTGCCCTGGCTACTTTCATTCGCGATGCGCTCAAGAGCGGCCCGCGCAATCTCCAGGCACTCCCGCGTCAGGACGAGGGCTTGGGTGAGATGAGCGATGACCTTGCTCTTTTCTTTGAGCTCGCGGACGGAATTGACGGCATCGGTCATTCGCTCCTCCCCATTTAACTAATGAGCCTGGTTCAGCTCTTCTTGCATTTCTCGCGGAATTCCTTGCGCGCCTTCCCATGCAAGCCTTGCTCATTGGCCTTGGCCGAACATTCCTTAGCCTTGGCTTTCTTTGCCGCATCGTCGGGCATAGTTGTCGTTTTCGGCGCCGCTGGTGCAGCGGGCGGGGTCGTTTGCGCGTAACCGGCCTGACTGATAGCAAAAACAACAGCACCGGCGAGCATCACGCGAGCGAGATTTTTCATGATAACCTTCCTTAGAAGCATGTTTTAACGTGCCCAGCGCTTTTAGCCTTCAGAAGGCCTTTCTCAAAGAAGGAAAACTGGATAGGGGTAATATTACCGTATGGTACTTTGGAAAATTGCTTTACATATAAATATATCTGCATATTGTTAGAGACAGCGCGAATAGGAAACCTATGCCCGAAACCATCGCTTTCGATGCCATTCTCTCCGCCGCCGCCGCCGCGGGCGAAGCGACGCGGCTGCGCCTGCTTACCTTGGTCACCGAGGCCGAGCTGACGGTCAGCGAGCTTATGAGCATTCTCGGCCAATCGCAGCCGCGCATTTCCCGTCATCTCAAACTCCTCGTTGAAGCCGGGCTTGTTGAGCGCCATCGCGAGGGGTCCTGGGTTTTTTTCCGTATCGCACAGGCAGGACCAGTCGCGGATTTTGCGCGAGACCTCGTCACACGACTGGCGCCTGGCGATGCGCATCTTGCCGCCGACCGCGCCCGGCTCCTTGAGGTCCGCAAGGCCCGCGCGGCTCAGGCGGCCCGCTATTTCGCGGCGCAAGCGGCGAATTGGGACGAGGTGCGTGCCTTACATGTTCCGGAGGAACGAGTCGAGGCAGCGATCCGCAAAGCCATCGGCGCCGATCCGGTGCAAACGCTGCTCGACCTTGGTACCGGCACCGGCCGCATGCTCGAACTTTTGGGGCCACTCGCGGCGCGGGCGGCCGGCATCGATCAATCGCCGCAAATGCTGAGCATCGCCCGCGACCGTATCGAACGCGCGGGCCTGCGCAATGTGCAATTGCGCCAGGGCGATATCTACGCTGCGCCGGTCGAACCGGATGGCTATGATCTCGTCATTATGCATCAAGTCCTGCATTATCTCGACGATCCCTTGCGGGCCATTCACGAGGCAGCGCGCGCCTTGCGGCCTGGCGGCCGCCTCCTCATAGTCGACTTCGCGCCGCATGAGGAAGAAACGCTGCGGACCGCGCATGCACACCGGCGGCTTGGCTTCGCGGCCGGGGAAATTGCCGGCTTCATGGCTGCCGCTGGCCTCGATTTGATCAGCGAGGAGGATCTCGTGCCCGACAGGGGCGAGGCCAACAAACTCACGGTGTCCTTGTGGCTCGGCCGCGACCGCCGGGTGATCACCGATCCCATCCCTTTAACCACGCGAGCCTTCGCATGAATGAGATGCAGTCCTGCAGCCTGCCCAGGGCGAGCCGCTCAGTCTGTCCGAATATCTCCGTTTCCTTCGAGTTCTTCCCTCCGGCGACAGAGGCGATGGAAACGACCCTTTGGGAGTCGATCAAGCGTCTAGCGCCGCTTCGACCCAGTTTTGTCTCCGTGACCTATGGCGCCGGCGGTTCGACCCGCGAGCGCACCCATGCGACGGTCGCGCGGATCGTCAACGAGACACGGGTGAAGCCCGCCGCGCATCTGACTTGCGTGGCAGCATCGCGGGACGACATCGACGCCATCGTCCGCGACTATTGGGAGATCGGGGTCCGCCACATTGTCGCGCTTCGCGGTGATCCGCAAGATGGACCGGGGACGAACTTCCGCCCGCATCCGAAAGGCTATGCGAATTCGGCGGCGCTGGTCGCGGGAATCAAGCGCGTCGCCGACTTTGAAATCTCGGTCGCCACCTATCCAGAGGGCCACCCCGAAAGTATCACGTCCGACGCCGATATCGATGTCTTGAAGGCGAAGGTCGATGCTGGAGCGAGCCGGGCGATTACCCAGTTTTTTTTCGAGAATGAAATTTATTTGCGTTTTATCGATAAAGTGCAGGCGCGCGGAATTGATATTCCGATCACACCTGGAATCGTTCCCGTGCAAAGCTTCCAGCAAACAGCGAAATTCGCCAAGCGCGCGGGCGCTAGCGTTCCGCAATGGCTCGCCGACCGTTTCGAAGGTCTCGACGATGATCCGCAAACACGAAAACTCGTCGCCGCGACAGTCGCCGCCGAACAGGTTCTCGATCTCGTCGATCATGGCATCAGGGATTTTCATTTCTATACGATGAACCGCGCCGATCTCGTTTATGCGATCTGCCATCTTTTGGGGCTTCGCCCCAAACTCGTGCAAGAGGCTGCCTGAATGACACCGAGGTCGTCCGGAGAAGACACGCGCAACGCCATTCAGTCCGCCGCGCTGGAGAGAATCCTAGTGCTCGACGGCGCCATGGGCACGATGATTCAGCAGCACAAATTCACCGAAGCGGATTTCCGCGGCGCGCGTTTCGCCGATTGGCCGCGCGATCTGCGTGGGAACAACGATCTCTTGAGCCTCACCCAGCCGGAAGCAATCAAGTCTATTCATCTTGCCTATTTCGAAGCCGGGGCCGACATCGTCGAGACGAATACATTTAGCTCGACACGAATAGCACAAGCCGATTACGGGATGGAGTCGCTTGTCGCTGAATTGAATTTCGCCTCGGCGCGGCTCGCCCGCGAGGCGGCGGACGCGGCGGAACAAAAGGACGGAACCCGCCGCTTCGTCGCCGGCGCCCTGGGGCCGACCAATCGCACCGCCTCGATCTCGCCCGACGTCAACAATCCGGGTTTTCGCGCGGTGAACTTCGATGATTTGAGCGACGCCTATGCCGAGGCGGCACGGGCGCTCATCGAGGGTGGCGCCGATCTTCTGATCGTCGAGACGATCTTCGACACGCTCAACGCCAAGGCGGCGCTGTTCGGAATCGAAAGTGTTTTCCGGGCGCGGGGAGAGCGTCTCCCGGTCATGATCTCGGGAACGATTACCGATCTCTCTGGCCGCACCCTGTCTGGCCAGACACCGGTGGCCTTTTGGCATTCGCTGCGTCACGCAAAACCATTGACGATCGGCCTCAACTGCGCGCTCGGCGCCCGCGAGATGCGCGCCCATCTCGTCGAATTGTCGCGGATCGCCGATACGCTCGTCTGCGCCTATCCCAACGCCGGGCTTCCGAACGAGTTTGGTCTTTACGATGAGAGCCCCGAATATATGGCCTCTCTCGTTGGCGAATTCGCGGAGGCGGGTCTTGTCAATATCGTCGGCGGCTGCTGCGGCACGACGCCGGATCACATCTGCGCGATCGCCAGACGTGTGAAGGGAATCGCGCCCCGGAGCGTGCCGGCAATCGCACCTTTGCTGCGCCTGTCCGGGCTGGAGCCTTTCGTGCTCACGCCAGACATTCCTTTTGTGAATGTCGGCGAGCGGACCAATGTCACGGGCTCGGCCAAATTCCGCAAACTGATCAAGGAAGGGGATTTCTCCACCGCGCTTGATGTCGCGCGCGATCAAGTCGCGGCAGGCGCCCAGATCATCGACGTCAACATGGACGAAGGGTTGCTCGATTCGGAAAAGGCGATGGTAGAATTTTTGAACCTCGCCGCCGCCGAGCCCGACATCTCGCGCGTGCCAGTGATGATCGATTCGTCGAAATTTTCTGTCATCGAAGCCGGCCTCAAACGCGTGCAAGGCAAGGCCGTCGTCAATTCTATCTCGATGAAGGGCGGCATCGAAAAATTCGTTGCCGAGGCCAAGGCCGTGCACGCTTATGGCGCCGCCGTCATTGTGATGGCCTTCGATGAAAAGGGCCAGGCCGATACGCTTGAGCGCAGAGTCGAGATTTGCTCTCGCGCCTATGACATCCTCACGAAGGATGCTGGATTTCCTCCCGAGGACATCATTTTCGACCCGAATATTTTTCCGGTCGCGACCGGCATCGACGAACACAACAATTACGGTGTCGATTTCATCGAGGCGGCGCGGCAAATTCGCAAAAAATTCCCGCTCGTGCATATTTCCGGCGGCGTCTCCAATCTTTCCTTTTCGTTTCGCGGCAACGAGCCGGTGCGCGAGGCCATGCATTCGGTCTTCCTCTATCACGCCATCGCTGCCGGCATGGATATGGGCATCGTCAACGCGGGCCAGCTCGCGGTCTACGCCGAAATCGAGCCGGAGCTCCGCGAGGCCTGCGAGGATGTGGTCCTCAACCGGCGGCCGGACGCCACCGAAAGACTGCTCGCGCTCGCCGAAGGCTACAAGGGTCAAGGGACGCAGGCCGCCGAAAAAACTCTTGCCTGGCGCGAGGAGCCGGTCGCCAAGCGTCTGGAACATGCGCTCGTCAATGGGATCACCGAATTCATCAATCGCGATGTCGAGGAAGCACGTGCCGCCGCCGCCCGGCCGCTCGATGTGATCGAAGGCCCTCTGATGGCAGGCATGAATGTTGTCGGCGATCTTTTCGGCTCTGGAAAAATGTTCTTGCCGCAGGTCGTCAAATCAGCGCGGGTGATGAAGCAGGCCGTCGCCTATCTGCTTCCTTTCATGGATGAGGAGAAGCGCAAAAGTGGCACGGGCGAGCGGTCCAGCGCCGGCAAAATTCTGATGGCGACGGTCAAGGGCGATGTGCATGATATCGGCAAAAACATCGTTGGGGTGGTCTTGGCCTGCAACAATTACGAGGTCATCGATCTTGGCGTCATGGTTCCGGCGGCCAAGATTTTAGCGGCCGCGCGGCAAGAAAAGGTTGATGCCATTGGCCTTTCGGGTCTCATCACGCCCTCGCTCGACGAAATGTGTTTCGTTGCCGCCGAGATGGAGCGCGAGGGCTTCGAACTGCCGCTCCTGATTGGTGGCGCGACGACGAGCCGGGTTCATACGGCGGTCAAGATCCATCCCAATTATGCCAAGGGCCAGGCGGTCTATGTCACGGACGCGAGCCGCGCCGTCGGCGTCGTCCAAGCGCTCCTTTCAACCGAGGCGCGGGGCGTCTATATCAACACGGTCCGGGCCGAATATGGCAAGGTGGCGGAGGCGCATCGGCGCTCCGAGGCCGACAAGCAGCGACTGCCCCTGGTCAAGGCACGCGCCAATGCCTTCAAGCCCGATTGGACAAGCTATGAGCCGCCGTGCCCGCTCTTCACCGGCACGCGGGTGTTTCGCACCTATGACGTCGCGGAACTTGTCCCCTATATCGATTGGACGCCGTTCTTCCAGACCTGGGAGTTGCGCGGCCGCTATCCCGCCATTCTCGACGATGAAAAACAAGGCGAGGCGGCCCGCCAGTTGTTCGATGATGCGCAAGCCATGCTCGCACGGGTGGTGGAAGAGCACTGGTTCGATCCAAAAGCCGTCATCGGCTTTTGGCCGGCGAACAGCGTGGGCGAGGATATCAAACTCTATACTGGCGAATCGCGCACGGAAGAACTCGCGACCCTCTTCACCTTGCGCCAGCAATTGTCGCGGCGCGATGGGCGTCCCAATCTCGCACTCGCCGATTTCGTCGCACCTTTGGAGACGGGCAAGCCGGATTATATCGGTGCTTTCGTGGTCACTTCCGGCGCGCGGGAAGATAAAATCTCCAAACGCTTTGCGAAGGCAAATGATGATTATGGCTCGATCCTCGTGAAGGCGCTCGCCGATCGCCTAGCCGAAGCCTTCGCAGAGCGCATGCATGAGCGCGTGCGGCGCGAGTTCTGGGCCTATGCGCCAGCGGAAAGCTTGACGAAAGAGGAGCGAATCAACGAGGCTTATCGTGGGATTCGCCCGGCGCCCGGCTATCCGGCGCAACCCGATCATACCGAAAAGGTGACCCTGTTTAGACTGCTTGAAGCGGAACGGCGGATCGGTGTCACACTGACTGAGAGTTACGCCATGTGGCCCGGCTCGTCCGTCTCCGGCCTTTATCTGGCGCACCCCGAGTCGCATTATTTCGGCGTCGCCAAGATCGAGCGCGATCAGGTCGAGGATTACGCGCGGCGCAAGGGCCTGGATGTGGCGGAAGTGGAGCGCTGGCTCTCGCCAATCCTGAATTTTGATCCGGCATCCGTGGGAGAAGCCGCTGAGTAGCATCACGCTGGCTTGAATATTTGCAGCCGGAGATTAGCCTAGAAGTGTTCATTTCCGCTTTACGCCCGTGAGCCATTTGGTCCTAGGCACGAGAATCGCGGAACGGGCTCGTGTGGAGACGTCGGATGAACCGCAAATCAGGCGCGGGACCTTGGATGATTGCGGCATTTTGTGCAGCGCTTGCCTTAGCCGCCGCCATCCTTGCCGTCATGGGGACGGGAGAGAAGGGCACGATCACGGCGTTGCGTATGACAGCACGCCTGTCGTTGCTGCTCTTTTGGCTGGCCTATGCGGGCGGTGGGATGGCAACCTTGTTTGGACCAGCCTTCGCCATCATGGCGCGGCACGGCCGCGATTTTGGCCTCAGCTTTGCGGCGGCTCATCTCGTTCATATCGGTCTCATCTTTTGGCTTTTCCACATTTCCGCGAAGCCGTTCGCTCTTACGAGCTGGTTCATTCAGTTCGAGATCATTGGACTCGTGTGGATTTATGTTCTCGCGGCCTTCTCGGTTCCACGGCTGCGTGCCGCGCATAGCGCCAATCTGCTGCGGCTCTTGTATGCCATTGGAATGGAATACATAGCCCTTGTTTTCTTCTTCAATTTCGTTGTTCTTCCGATCCGCACCGGTCAGGTGCACCCCGTCCAAATTTTCTCATATTTGCCCTTCTCTTTCTTGATTGTGGCGGGGCCAATTCTACGCTGGGCAGCCATGGCGCGATCATCAGGAAAAGAACGGAAGGCTGCTCCCGTTTCATGACACGCGCCGCGCATCCACCGTGTCCGTAAAGGAGCGAGTGCGATGAGGGTGATAAGGGGGATCGTAAATTTCCTTGGCAAAGAGCCAGAATATCCCCACCGGCTGCGGCAAAAGCTGCGCAAAATGGCGCCATGGTGGGTCTTATTAATCTCATCCATCCGGGAGCTAAACAGTTGAGCGTACTGAGCATGACGGGAGAAACCTTGAATCAAGCGCCGAAATTACGGCTATATTTGAATAATTTATTGCAATTAATAAATATTTCTAGCGTATAATATGATATTAAGAGAATCGAATCGTAAACAAAACCTTTAGCTCATATTTGATTTACTGATTCCTGTAAACTTGGGATTCAGTTTGTTGCTTAAACAGGCTTTCATTTATGGCCTGTATTTTGAGCGCATGGATAAGCCGGCAGGCATGCCGTTGCTCTGCAAGAAAGAAGAGGTTCATTATGATGGAAGCCTTGAAAAGCGAGGTCACGCCGGCTCGCGCTGGACGGTTTGCCGGGGTTAGACCCGTCTATCTCGAAGCCCTGACACTGGTCGAACGGCTGCATCGCCGCCTGCTCGATGTGATCAAGGATGAATTCGACCGGCGTGCCCGGAGTGATGTCAATGCCGTTCAAGCCTTGTTGCTTTATAATATTGCTGACAAGGAGCTGACGGCTGGCGAATTGCGTACACGCGGCTATTATCTCGGCTCGAATGTGTCTTACAATGTCAAGAAATTGGTCGAGACGGGCTATTTGCATCATGCCCGATCGCGGATCGATCGCCGTGCCGTGCGAATCAGCCTGACCGACAAAGGCCGCGATATCCATGATATCGTCTCGGCTCTCTATGACAAGCATGTCGCCACAGTCGAACAGATCGGCGGTATCAGCCCCGAAGAGTTCACAAGACTGAACCAATCGCTTATCCGGCTCGAACGCTTCTGGACGGATCAGATAAGGTTCAGGCTGTAACGAAAAATTTGTGAAACAATTAAGGATAACGGCCAGCCATCCGGTTTACCTGCCGGCTATTTTGCATGAGGTCTTATTTCGAGCCAAGTTGCCACAAATTTGCCGCCCTGTTTGTGCCTTTTAAATCCTGATGTTCATGTTCGCAGCGCCACGGATGAGACTGTCGCCCGGACGCTGAAAAAGTAGGAGAGAGTGAGTCCCTTTCCTTCGGAGCGCCCGCGAACCCGTGAAGTCGCGGCAGCAAGGCTTGATAAGGCCGGAGTGGTTCCGTGCCAAGATCCTGCGACATGCGCGCCACGATCGCATGGTGCTGGGTAAAGCTCAAAGCGCCAGTGCTCGGTGGGTCAGTGAGTATTTGCGTCACTGAAGATCTTTGGACGGACAGACCTGAATTTGGAAGGCGTTGGAGGTCGAGGCATTGGGATTTCGGAGAGAAAAAAATTTATGGCTCACGCCATACTGTCATTTTGGCTTTATCCAGCTTACCACCGTGTGGCACGCTGCGGCGATTGCGGGCTTGGCCTCGGCCTTTGGTCTCAGCTCGGCCACCTGGGCAGCCGCCGGCCCTGCGGATATTTCGTTCGGTGAGCAGGCCGAATGGGCGCAACGTTACGATCCGGATCCCCGTCTTTCGATCACCCGCTCGAACACCCCCGTTCTCTCCGTGCAAACCTTCGCGGCGACGGAACAGGCAATCGAAACCTATCACCAGATTGTCGCCAACGGCGGTTGGGGGACGGTTCCTTCCGGGCAGACGCTGAAACTCGGCGCCAACGGCCAGGCGGTGGTTGCATTGCGGAAACGGCTTGCGGCATCGGGTGATCTTGATCCTTCGGCCGGAGCCTCGCCGGTGTTCGATTCCTTTGTCGATGCCGCGGTTAAGCATTTTCAAGCCCGCCACGGCCTTCTCCAAAGCGGCATAGTTTCAAAGGAAACATTCACGGCGCTCAACGTTCCAGCAGATTTCCGGCTGCATCAGCTTGAGGTGAATCTCATAAGGCTGCGCTCCTATTCCGGCAATCTCGGCGAACGTTTTGTCATGGCCAATATCCCGGCGATGGAGGTCGAGACGGTCGAGAACGGCGTTGTTGCGACCCATCACGAAGCGGGAGTCGGAAAGATCGACCGCCAATCGCCGGTCATGATGACGAAGGCGATCGACATCAATTTCAATCCCTATTGGACCGTGCCCACGTCGATCATCCGCAAGGATTTGATCCCGCGCATGCAAAAGGATGCAAACTATCTCAACGATCACAAGATACGGATCTTCGATAAGGATGGTCAGGAGCTTCAATCCAATCAGATCAATTGGAATTCACTCGATGCGGTCAATTACAAGTTCCGCCAAGATCCGGGTGGCGATCTGAATTCGCTTGGCGTCGTGCGGAT
>DATJLX010000039.1:0-15560 GCA_035509135.1 Methylocella sp. | reverse complement strand
TTACTCTAACGGTCACAGAGAAAGGCTATACTTTGACACCCCAAGGTGGCCTCGACGAATCTCATCCCGATATCGTTCATGATTTGGACCAGCCCGATCATCCCCGTTCGACGATCGGCTGGCTTGTCCATGGCCTCGACGAGCGTCGTAGAAGGGGGAGCGGGCCTGTGACCGTGATCAGTTGCGACAACCTCGCCGGCAACGGGCGAAAGCTCGAGGAGGCGGTCCTCGCATTCGCTGCCCGGCGCGACGCTCCAGGAGAGGGCGGGCTCGTGCGCTGGATCGGGCAGAACGCTGCGTTTCCCAAAACGATGGTTGACTGCATCGTCCCCGCAGCGACGCTGGCGAGCCGGGATCGAATTGCGCACGGTCTCGGGCTGATTGACGAGGCTTGCGTCAGCCGCGAGTCCTTCGCCCAGTGGGTGATCGAGGACCGGTTTAAAGGGCCGCACCCGGCCTGGGGGAAGGCGGGCGCCGAGATAGTTGACGACGTCGAAGCCCATGAACTACTCAAGCTGCATGTACTGAACGCCTGCCATTCGGCGCTGGCCTATCTCGGGCTCCTTCGGGACCATGTGCTGGTGCGCGAGGCGATCGCCGATCCGGAGCTGTCGAGTTTCGTCGACGCCATGGTCGCAGAAGAAACGGCGCCGGCGCTACCCACATTGCCGGTCGCCGACTACTGGAGGAAGGTCCGCCGGCGCTTTGCCAATCCAATGATCGATCACAGGCTGGTCCAGATCGGCGAGGACGGCTCGACCAAGCTCGCTGCGCGGGTCTTTCCGCTTATGATCGCCAATGTCCGGGCTGGGCGGCCAGCCGGGCGGCTCGCTTCGGTCGTGCGCGCTTGGCTCAATCTGGCGGCTGATGGCGTTGTGAAGGACCCACAAGGAGCGCGGCTAGCCCGGTGGGCCGCTGCGGGCCGGAACCTGGCGGCGGCCCTTGACGATGCACTGCTGTTTCCGGCGCCGTTTCGCGTCGATCCCGCGGTCCGCGCGGCATTGTTGCAGGAGACCGGCTGATGCGCGCCATCTGCATCGGCGAATGCATGGCGGAGCTGCGGCAAGCCAATCGCCGCCTTTACGCGCTGGGTTTCGCCGGCGACGCCTTCAATGTCGCCGTCTATCTGAAGCGCTCGGCACCGCATGTGCGCGTGGACTTCCTCACCGCGACTGGCGAGTCTTTGCTTAGCCGCGGGATGCGCGAGTGCTTCGCCGCCGAGGGGGTGGAGGATGGGCTTGCTTTCATCGCCAAAGACCAAGAGATAGGTCTCTACATGATTGAGCTCGACGCCGCGGGCGAGCGGCGGTTCCACTATTGGCGGTCGGCCTCGGCCGCGCGCTGCTGGTTCCGGCTTCTGATGCAGAACGGCGGCGCGGATCGGTTGGCGGGCGCCGACCTCATCTGTCTTTCAGGGGTTTCGCTGGCCATCCTACCTGACGATACGGCGCGGGCGGCGGCGATCGAACTCCTCGGGTCGCTGAAGAATCGCGTGGGAAAGATCGCCTTCGACGCCAACCTCCGTCCGGCGCTGTGGCGTAACCTTGACGCGGCGCGGACAGCCATCGCTCCGATGATCCGTCTCGCCGATATTTTTCGTGCCAGCGGCGAGGATGGCGCTCTGCTTATCGGCGCTCGCGAACCCGAGATCCAGATCGAAGCCCTCCGCGCTGCCGGGGCGCGCGAAATCGCGCTCACCCTCGGCGGCCAGGGCTGCATCGTGGCGACGAAGGTTTGCACGGTTGCTCTGCCCGCGCTCCCTGTCGAGGTCAAGGACACATCCGGGGCTGGCGACGCCTTTACCGGTGTCTATCTCGCCGCGCGGCTGCGCGGTGCGGAACCGGTTGACGCGGCCAAGACCGCACTCAAAGTCGCTTCGCATGTCGTGACCTATCCCGGCGCCATCGCGCCCCGCGAAATCTCGCACCCGGAGGCAATGCGATGCTGAAAATCACCGATGCCCGCGTCATCGTCACCTGCCCGGGGCGCAATTTCGTCACCTTGAGGATCGAGACGCACGGTGGTTTGCATGGTCTCGGAGACGCCACTTTGAATGGGCGCGAGCTGGCGGTGGCGAGCTATCTAACTGACCATGCGATCCCGGCCCTCATCGGCCGCGACGCGCAAGCGATCGAGGACATCTGGCAATATCTCTATCGCGGCGCCTATTGGCGGCGGGGACCGGTGACAATGGCGGCCATCGCGGCGGTTGATACGGCACTCTGGGACATCAAGGCCAAACAAGCGGGTTTGCCCCTTTACCAGATCCTCGGCGGCGCGAGCCGGACCGCAGTGATGGTCTATGGTCACGCCAACGGGAGCAGCATCGAGGAGACCGTGGCCGAGGCCCAGCGCTATCAGGCGATGGGCTATAGGGCGATACGGCTGCAATCGGGCGTGCCCGGCCTCGCCGCGACCTATGGAGTCTCGCACGATAAATTATTCTATGAACCGGCCGACGCCCCCCTGCCGACCGAAACCGTCTGGTCGAGCGCGAAATATCTTCCAACGGTCGCAAAACTATTCGAGGCCGCGCGCGAAGCACTCGGGTGGGACATTCATTTGCTGCATGACGCGCATCATCGTCTGACGCCAATCGAGGCTGGCCGCTTGGGCCGGGACCTCGAACCCTATCGGCCGTTCTGGCTGGAGGATGCGACGCCGGCGGAGAATCCGGCCGCGTTCCGGCTGATCCGGCAGCACACAACCACGCCGCTCGCGGTGGGCGAGGTGTTCAATTCGATCTGGGACGCCAAGCTGCTAATCGAGGAGCAGCTCATTGATTACATCCGCACCACCGTCGTGCATGCGGGCGGGATCACGCATCTGCGCCGCATTGCGAGCCTAGCCGACCTTTATGGCGTTCGCACCGGCTGCCATGGTGCAACGGATCTCTCGCCGGTGTGCATGGGCGCGGCGCTGCACTTCGACCTCTGGGTCCCTAATTTCGGGATTCAAGAATATATGCACCATTCCGCCGAGACCGATGCAGTGTTTCCGCATGCCTATAGTTTCAAGGCCGGGGCCCTGCACCCGGGCGAGGCGCCTGGCCATGGCGTCGACATCGATGAGACGCTGGCGGCGAAATATCCTTATCGGCCGGCCAGCCTGCCGATCACCCGGCTCGAAGATGGGACGATGCATAATTGGTAAATCTTGCGGCGCTCCCGCGGTTCAAATTGACCGCGCGCAAGGCGGGCCACCTTACGCTTGCCAGCGAAGGAGGCGACACCGTCCATATCTTCGTGCTCGAGGCCGATATCATCCGCGTGCTGCTGCTGCCTGGCGGACGACTCGAACAACCTCGGACCTGGGCGATCGCGCCAGGCGCCGAGGATGTGGTGGAGGATGGCCGCGACCGCTTCGACCTTGGCGGCTTCGTTCACCCCGAATTCGCCCTCGACCTCAATTCGGAGACTCTGCGCGTCGAGACGGCGGCAATCCGCCTCACTGTGCGGCTTACGGGCCTGTTCTGCTCCTGGGCGCTAAGGCTCGACGGGCTCTGGCTTCCGGCGGCGAGCGACCGGCCGACACAAGCTTATAATTTTGGATGGTGGGACGAGCGCGTCTATCACTATCTACGCCGGGAGAGGGGCGAAAAATATTTCGGACTGGGAGAGCGCACGGGCGACGTGGACCGGGCCGGCCAGCGCTATCGCCTCACCAACATCGATGCGATGGGCTACAGCGCACGCACGTCCGACCCTCTTTACAAGCACATCCCGTTTTATATCACCTGTAGGCCGGAGGTGGGGCTCGCATTTGGCCTCTTCTATGACACCCTGTCGGACTGCGTGTTCGACTTCGGCAAAGAGCTGGACAACTACCATGGCCCCTACCGCTATTTCGCAGCGGATCATGGCGACCTCGACTATTATTTCATCGCAGGCCCGCGCATTGACAAAGTGGTGTCTCGCTTCACCTGGCTGGCGGGACGGCCGGCGTTCATGCCGAAGTGGGCACTGGGCTATTCGGGTTCGTCGATGGCCTACACCGAGTCGCCGGACGCCCAGGCGCGAATGGCCGAGTTTCTCGAACGCTGCGCCGAGCATGACATTTTGTGCGACAGCTTCCACCTTTCGTCAGGCTACACCTCGATCGGCGACAAGCGGTATGTGTTCAACTGGGACCGGTCAAAATTTCCGGATCCCGCGGCATTCGCGCAAAGCTATTTCGCAAAGGGAGTGCGGCTATGCGCCAATGTCAAGCCATGTCTTCTGCGGGATCACCCTCTTTTCGCCGAGGCCGCCGCTTTGGGCCTTCTCATCACCGACCCGAAGGGCGAACCAAGCTTTGTGCAATTCTGGGACGGGATCGGCGCGTATTTTGATTTCACCCAACCTGAGACGCTCGCCTGGTGGAAGACGAAGGTGAAGGAAACTCTACTTGATTACGGTATCACTGCGACTTGGAACGACAACAATGAGTTCGAGATCTGGACCGATAAGGCGCTTGCGCACGGCTTCGGCCAACCTCGTTCCGCCCATGAATGCAAGCCTCTGCAAAGCCTTTTGATGATGCGCGCCTCACGGGATGCGCAAAAAGAGCATGCACCCAACCAGCGGCCTTTCCTCGTTTCGCGCTCGGGCGCGGTTGGCATGCACCGCTACGCCCAAACCTGGTCCGGTGACAATTCGACCAGCTGGGAAACTTTGAAGTATAATTTGAAAATGGGGCTCGGCCTCGCGCTCTCAGGAATCTCCAACACCGGCCATGACATAGGCGGGTTCTCAGGTCCCGCGCCCGATCCGGAGCTATTGGTCCGTTGGGTACAATTCGGCATTTTCATGCCGCGCTTCTGCATCCATTCCTGGAACGACGACGGCTCGGTCAATGAACCCTGGATGCATCCGCAGACGACTCCTTTCATCCGCGATCTGATCAAGCTCCGCTATCGGCTGATCCCCTATCTTTATGACCTGCTTTGGCGCTACCACCATGCCTACGAGCCCGTGGTCCGGCCGACCTTCTTTGACTTTCCAGATGATCCGCGCTGCTGGCTTGAATCCGACGAGATGATGGTCGGCTACTCGCTGCTTGCTGCGCCGGTGGTCGAGCCGGGGCACGTCAATCGGGAGGTCTACCTGCCGTTCGGCGCGCGCTGGTACGACTTCTGGTCCGGCGAGGTTTTCGCGGGTGGCCAGACCATTACTCGGCCGGCGCCCTGGACGCGGCCCGTCCTTTTCGCGCGAGAAAACTGCACCATCCCCATTAACGTCGCCGTGCAATCCTTTTCGGTCCGCGCGGACTGTCGCAGCTTCATGATCTTTCCGCCAGTCGGCTCTGGCTCCTTTACCGCGGAGAGTTTCGAGGACGACGGCGGCTACCAAATCACTGTCGAAGCCGACGTGAAATCGGTATCAGCGCACATGCAAAGATTTGGTGCCATTACAGGGCTCGATCCCGAGGTGCGCCTGATCTTTCCCGACAGTGAAACGCGCAAGGTATCGATTACGAGATCGTGATCCGTAGCATCATGATTGGTCTCCCGGCCCAGACAGGACTCGTCCGAGGGTATGGGCCTACTTTTTAGCGAGACTAAGAATATAGGCGGTAACCGAGTCGATTTCTTCTGGACTGAGAATGAAGTTTGGCATGGTGGGGTGTGAGGTGCGGAGAAAGACTTTGATGGCGAGTTCGGGTATCCGGCTGATGTCGACGAAACTCGGCGCGGCTGGATTCATCCCCGGAGGCGAAGTCGCGCTGATCTGATGGCAGGCACTGCAGACCGTTTCGGCAAGGTGTCGGCCAACGGTGGGATCGACCGATTGTGGACTGGCCGCCTCAATGCCGGATGCCGTCTGGGCGGACGTCAGGAAGCCGATCGAACCTAAAAGTGCTGTTGCAATTGTCAGTTTAGCCATCGTTTAGCTCCGATACGTTATCGGCAGGCCAGCGTAAGAGCCGTGTCCCCGAAACGCTTGACACCATGATTGTCAATGCTAGGTCAGGCAATGTGGCAACGACGCTTGATACTCCCGATGGCAAAGTTGCTATAGAGTTCGCCGATTTTCATCAGATAAGCGATGCGGCCCGCGTGAGACGTCTTCGCATATTCAGATTGGATATGGATGGCGGTTCCGAAAGACTTGGCGGCCAGCAACTTTCTGACAAAAGCAGAGCGATTTTCTAATGCCTTTTGCGAATAATTAGTCGTTTCCGTGGCAACGGCCTGGAAACAGCCGACGAGCGAAGCAGCTGTGGCTTCATCCGTGGCCTGGGCCGCGGCTTGTTCCTGAGCCCTCATCGCAACCTCTTGCTGGGCCCTCACCGCGGCCTCTTGCCCGGCTCTTGCCGCGGCCTCTTGCTCGGCTTTCGCCGCGGCCTCTTGCTGGGTCCTCACGGCGGCTTCTTTCTCGGCTCTCGCGGCAGCCTCTTGTTCTGCCTTGGCCAGAGCTTCTACCTCGACCCAAACCACCGCCGCTTCCTTGGACCTGGTTGTCGCCGCTTCCCTCACCCGAGGCGTGGCTTGCACCTTCGGCATCATCGTAACTTTTCCCTTGGCCTTAGCGGCAGTTTTTTGCTTGGCCTTTGCCACATCTTCTTCCATGCAATCATCCTCGCTGATGACGTCCCGGCACTCCAGACGATTGGAGTCTCTGATTCGTCCGGATCCCAGATCTACTTTAGTGCAAAGCGACAATCACCTCAAAATTATCGCGGCGCATAATAACTCGTCCGATTGGATGGAGGGCTTGCCTGGGACTGCGGCTACTGCCATTTTACGTCGAAATGGATTGATGTCCTTCGGAGACTATCGTGGTGAACACCTACGCGGTGGCAGCCGACAGCTCCCGCAAGCATCCCACTTACCACTCATTCCCACTCGATTGGGCCGGGCGATCATAACGCTTCGATCTAGCGGCACAAATTTTTACGCGCCTGACGAAGAACCGTCTCGCCGATCCGTCAGAAATCTGCGCTCTTGATTTCAAATGAGGATTTCGACGATCCGCGACTTGCTCGGTCTCAATGACTATCGGCATCGATTGGTCGATTTTCGACCGCCACCAGAATGACCGGCCCTCTCCGCAGGAACGCAAAAATATCGTCAGCGGAGCGATGCGGGCGCCGTTCGAACACGCGAACTTCATTTCTTGACCTCGCACGTCATCGACTGCTTCTGCGGCCGCAGCCATCATCGACCTGTGCGTGAGAGAGCGGATTGGTGACTAAGGAGATGCAGATGGATCTGGATAAGCTTGCCGATCGGTATGTGGCCGTATGGAACGAACGCGGATCAGCGGAAACAGCAAATTGCTGAGCTGTGGGTTGCGGATGGGGAACATTACGTAGAGTCGCCGAAGGTCGTCGGCTAACGACGCGGAGATCTTGATTGCCGACGGTCCCATGTTCGCACTTTCCCCTTGGCATTGCTGGCCGGCCCACCGCCGCGCCGCGTCGCCGGTCACCGCATTTGGCACCCAAAACACGGCCTTGAATAGAGCGCCGCGGCTCCCGCAACATCTCTCAAAATAAGAGGTCAGCCCGGTCTGACGTGCCGGGTTCAAGTCACCGCATGGGGACGGATGAGTGACGCCGCTCTGCTCCGCTAGGCATCAGTTTCGACAAGCGGCTTGAGGTCGTCGCCCATCCAATAAATCGGCTCGACGAATTGCTGCCATGGACCTGGAAAGCTGCAAACCCTGTCAATCCCTGACATTGGTGCACGCTCCGGACGCTTACGCCTATCCTTGAGAATTTTCGATCTTCAGATCCGGTCTTCGCATATCAAGAAATGCATCGCAAAACGATCCGGCGCATGAAATTCCCGGGCCGCAAATCTGCTCGCGACAATCGGGATAAAAGTCACCCAATACGGGTCAATTTCATCATTGAATAATGGGTATGCGAAGTGCTCTCTGCATTCAAATGGGTCGCTAAAATCCCGCCTGAAATCGACGCAGCTGAGCATAGATGAGGGATATTCAACGGTCGGTTCATTGGCAATTGATGTCGATTGGAATGATGTCTCGTCCGTCTAAATTTGCCCGAAAGATGGGAGATGAGGATGTCCCATGGTCACGATTGTCCGGCCGTCCAGGTTGGATGTCGCTAAAATGCCGACATGCAATAGCGTGGACGCTGCAGATATTGCCCGGAGCGGACTCCCCGGCGAACCGAATTGTTCTGCGGGGTGGTCTCACATTTCCATCCGAGGAGACCCGCCAAAGTTTGGCTTACTCGGGCATAGCCTGCATGCTGTCGCTTTCCGCCGTGACCTCGCACGCATGCGGACACGCATTGACTGCGTCGCTGCGCTGTGTTTGAGCTAATTTTGTAGATGGATTTGCTGTACGCCCCCGCCCGGAGTCCAGACTCAGCTTTTAAGACAGAAGCTCTGGCGTGAGATCTCCGCGCGGATCTAAAGGCCAGGGTCACCCCGGTGCAACTCATGACCACCCAAGCTCAGACCACGGTGTTCGATCTAACTGTGTTGTTCGCTCCTACTCGCCCTGAGGATTTTTTCCGCGAGCATTGGGAGCGCAAACACTTTCACCTCTCCCGGGGTGACACACGATATTATAATTCTCTTCTCACAAATGAAGATTTAGAGACAATTATATCCTCTGGAGACTTGCGTTATCCGGCGATCCAGCTTGCGAGGAACGGCTCTTATTTTCCTGCCGAGGCGTATACAAAAAATATCAAGCATGGTGGCGAGTTTTTCAACGGTGTGCCGGATCTCGGGCGAATCCAATCCGAATATCGCTCGGGATCGACGGTCGTATTGCCGGCCTTGCAATGGATCTGGGCGCCCTTGCGAGAACTGTGCGCTTCGTTGGAAAATAAATTGAACCACGCAGTGCATGCTAACGCCTATCTTACACCGGGAGATTCGATAGGGTTTACTCCTCACTACGATACGCATGACGTATTCGTTCTGCAAATTGCTGGTAAGAAGAGATGGCGTATATTCGCACCGCCACTGACACTGCCACACCGCAGCCAACCCTTCACCCCCACAGGCTACGCTTTACCGGCGCCGCTTCTCGAGCTCGAATTGCAGCCTGGAGATCTTTTGTATCTACCGCGCGGCTTCGTGCATGCAGCCAGCACGTCGGACACCTATTCCGCGCATGTGACAATCGGGATGACGGTCTACACATGGGTTGAACTCGCTTCCGAGCTGATCGCCTCAAGCAAAGATCTAGAGAGCTTCCGGACCGCTTTGCCGCCCGGGTTTGCAACCCGCGAGGATCTTAAGCAGACTTTGAAAGAGGGTCTTATCCAACGCATGGATGATTTGCGTCAAACCAGTGATTACGATCGGTTGATCGAGAGTTTCCTGCAGAAAGTCAGAGCTGGAGGCGTTCGCCCTCGAGGTGCATTCCAGTCCGACGTGAGGGTGATCGGACTGCAAACGCGGCTCAAGGTGCCGGAAAGGGGCCGGTATTGCGTTTCGACAGAAAGTGGCCGCGCGATTTTGGAATTCGAAGGGAGAAAATTTGCCCTTCCCGACCAGATTCGGACGACCTTCGACGACATGTGCAAAAGGACATCGTTCCGGCCTGGTGAGCTTTCCGGACCTCTTGATAATGATGGAAAGCTGGGCCTCGCGCGCTATCTGCACGGAGAATGCTTCCTGACAATGGCCGATTGATTCTTATTACGCCGCCGCATTTGCCGCAGGCGCAAGGCGCCGGATAAATGATGCGCTCGCGCGGAAGATTGTCCGGCAGTGGCCGGCGCGCCGGTTTGATCCCTGTCCGTTCGCGCTTCTCTCTTTGCTTTCCGAGCGCCGCGATCTCGGCCTTGGCCTTTTCCTCGGCCTGCGCCTCCTCGAGATCGGCGATGGCGAACTCGAGCTGCTCGATGAGTTGCCTGCCGCGTTCGGAGGATTGCCCGCACTTCTCCCGCCGGGCCTTTGCGAGCATCAGTTTCAGCCGCTCGATCTCAAGTGCCCAAACTTTCGCCTCGCGGTGAACACGGCCAGCATGGTGGAGTTGATCTTCAAGAACGTTTGCCTGACACGCCGAACGATCTTGCCCGCGGTTTGAAACAGCCTCCAGCGCATGGTCTGCACTTGTGTGCGCTCCCATTCCTTGCCGAGCACAACGCTGCGAAAACCCAGATATAGATTGTAGGTTAACACGCCGATGGCGAAGAATGTCGCGTTGGCTTGGAATGTGCCGCAAGGCATGTATTCCATGTCGAAGCCGATCTTCAGATCCTTGATGCGATTTTCGCTGGCGTTGCCGCGCTTGCAAAGCGCACCGTCAAGGAGTCCGTCAGCAGCGATCTCTACCGGCCGATAGTCCCCGAAGGTCTTTGGATAATTTTATTTTGTTTATCAGTGAGTTATGGAGGTTTACGGGACGCTGTGGGATACCCTCAGAAGGGCCAAAATCACTCCCACTCGATCGTCCCTGGCGGCTTGCTTGTCACGTCATAGACGACACGATTCACGCCTTTGACCTCATTGATGATCCGCGTCGCGGCGCGGCCCAGAAAGTTCATGTCGAAAGGAAAAAAATCGGCGGTCATCCCATCGGCCGAGGTGACGGCGCGCAGCGCGCAGACGAAGTCATACGTCCGGCCATCGCCCATGACGCCGACCGTCCGCACCGGCAGCAGCACCGCGAAGGCCTGCCAAATCGCGCCATAAAGACCGGCCTTACGAATTTCATCGAGATAGATCGCATCCGCGCGGCGCAGAATATCGAGCTTTTCCGGCGTCACTCCGCCGGGGCAGCGGATGGCCAGTCCCGGCCCTGGAAACGGATGCCGGCCGGTGAAATGTTCCGGCAGTCCCAATTCGCGGCCAAGCACCCGCACCTCATCCTTGAACAATTCGCGCAACGGTTCGACGAGCCGCATGTTCATGCGTTCGGGAAGGCCTCCGACATTATGATGCGATTTGATCGTGACGGATGGCCCGCCGCTGAACGAGATGCTTTCGATTACATCCGGATAAAGCGTGCCCTGCCCCAAGAATTCCGGCATGCCGCGCCCGTCATTGGCAATCTTTCTCGCCTCGGCCTCGAAGGTCGCGATGAACAGGCGGCCAATGATTTTGCGTTTCTCTTCCGGATCGGCAATCCCGCTCAAGGCACTGAGAAACAGCTTTCCCGCTTCGACATGGACGAGCGGAATATTGTAATGGCCGCGAAACAAGGAAACGACCTCCTCCGCCTCGCCGAGCCGCAGCAGGCCATGATCGACAAAGACGCAAGTGAGCCGGTCGCCGATCGCCTCATGGATCAGCAGTGCGGCGACCGCCGAATCAACCCCGCCGGAGAGGCCGCACACAACCCGGCCCTGCCCTACTTGCGCGCGGATCGCGGCAATGGCCTCTTGCCGGAAGGCGCCCATCGTCCAATCCGGTTTGAGCCCGGCGATGTTGTGAAGGAAATTCGCGATCAGCCTGGCGCCGTCCGGCGTATGCGCCACTTCGAGATGAAACTGGACGCCATAGAGGCCGCGTGACTCATCGGCGATCGCCGCCATCGGCGCGTTGCCCGAGGCGGCGATGCGGGAAAAGCCCGGCGGCAGTTCGGTCACCGCGTCGCCATGGCTCATCCAGACGGGGTAGCGGCTGCCTTGTTCCCACACCCCTTCAAAGAGGCTGCTCTGTTGCACGATTTCGACTTCGGCGCGGCCGAATTCGCGCTTATGCCCGGCCGCGACCTTGCCGCCCAATTGCGCGGCCATCGCTTGCTGGCCGTAACAGATGCCAAGGACGGGCACCCCGGCGTCAAAGAGCGCATCCGGGGCGCGCGGGGCGCCTTCGTCATGGACCGAGGCGGGTCCGCCCGACAGGATCACCGCCTTTGGCGCGAGGTTCGCGAAGGCCTCGGCCGCCCGCTGATAGGGCGCGATTTCGCAATAGACACCGGCCTCGCGGACGCGCCGCGCGATCAATTGCGTCACCTGCGAGCCGAAATCGACGATGAGCACCGTGCCGTGATGCGAGACGATGCGAGCGTGGAGCGGATCCTCCGCCATTGATGACCCTATCTTTTACGGCTGAGCCGTTCGCTTAGGCGATCCCCCCGCCCCGCGCAAGCTGGCCAAGCTGCGCGCGAGACGGCTAAGACATCAGTTTTGTCCGGTTCCGGGGCAGAACCTTACCAAAATGTTTCACGTGAAACATTTTTGTAAGGTTGAAAAGTAATACCTTACAAGGCCTCAGACTGCGCGCCTCCTTTCAATCGTAAGATCGATCGTCAGACCTTTTGCAACGTACGGCATGGGCCAGGCCCCCATGGATCCATAAACCAAGCTTTGCCGCTTTCAAAGGAGGAGACGCGCATGTCTCATAATGTCTCATAACCATTTCCCCATCAGAATGACTTTCGGATGTAGGGGAATGAGGTGATTGATTTACGGTTTCGGGATTGCGTTTGATACAGAAGATCGCCCGCTTAAGCTTGGTGCGCACAGCGTCGATTGATTTGAGGGCGTAATTCTTGAAGCTCTTTTCGCGGATTTCCTCCCAGAGATTTTCCTTCGGGTTGAGCTCTGGCGAGTATGACGGCAGGAAGAGCAGCGAGATATTGCCTGGAAGCGTGAGATCGCCGCAGCGATGGTTTGGGGCGCCGTCGAGAACCAAGAGGATATCCTGCCTGGCAAACTTTCACGACAGGGCGTTAAGGAAGACCTGAAGGCACGCCGTATCCGATCTCGGCATGATCAGATAGACACAAGTCCCATCCTTCGGAGAGACCTCGCCATAGAAATAGATGTATTCACGAATGAGCTGGGAGGCGACCTCGGGCCTGATGCCGATCGGGGCCCAGCACGGCGGCGGCCGCCGGCTCTGGCAGCCTTGGCAAAGCCAGCCTCAGCAGAACGATCTATTCAACCTCAGCCCGCTGCTCGCTACGAGGTGCGGGACAGCCAGGACGCATCGCGGCGCGCCGGCAAAGGCCGCGGCGGAATGACGAAGGCGATGGCGGGATTCCTCATCATCATGCGTTGAAGAGACTATTCAAAGGCAACTCTGGATAACATCAGATAACATCACTCTCGGACGGAAGAGACCAGACGCATTTTGTATCCCGATTTCCCCGATAGCTCCGGGTTTGTGCTGCACGGCTCTAAGGTCTGTTGAGGTTCATTTTGAAAGGATGACAGCGACGACAGCATAGATCACGGCGGTGTAACTCTGATCAGTTTTGTCGCTGCGCATGGCAATGCGTTTAAACTCTTTGATCGTACCGAAGAAGTTCTCGATTAAATGGCGCCATTTATAGATTTCCCTGATCGATGTCGAGAGGGCTTTTGCGTTGCGGGCGCTGTGAGATGCCGATTTTCGCGCCACGTTCGTTCATGTCTACGATAATCCAATTCGAATCAAACGCTTTGTCGGCGGTGAGGGCGCCGAACGCGACGTCTTGGATCAGCGCCGCCACGTCGATGGTGTCATGGCGTTGTCGGTTCCATCTTCGCCCATTGGGCATCTGTTAAACACAAGCGATCCATGAAAAATTCCTTTTGGAGCTTGAATCACGATCGCACCTTCTTGGGAATCCTAAATCTCAACAGATTCTAGCCAAGGAGGAATGATATGCGCATGATCACGCGCCCGATGGGGGGCTTCGATTCAGCCGCCAACTTCGGCGCCCCCTATCGCACCATTTGGCGCTGGCACGCGGGCCTGTTCTGCTGGCCGCTCATCATCATGGACCATTCCGATCCCGACCATCCCGCCAGGTGGACCCTCCAACACAGGCGACGTGCAATTTAACACCAAGACCAACCGCGTTTATGTCTCCAGCCAATTCACCGTCACTGTGCTCGATAGCGCCACCGACACGATTATCGCCAATATCCCCGTTCCCGCCGCCGGCGTGCCTAACCTGAGTGGTTATAATGGGATTTATCAATCCTACGTCGACGATCTGACGAACACGATTTACTCGCTTTCGGAATCCGGCGTCGTCACCGCAATCAACGGCGCCACCAATACGATCAAAAGTACCTTTGCTCCGTTGCCGACTTCGACCATTACAAACGTCGACGGAATGGTCTGCAATCCCGAAACCGGCAAGCTCTACATGTCCCTCTGGAATCCGGGACCGAACGGGGGTGGGATAGCGTATGTCGTCGTCTGGGACACGAGGGAGCAAAAGACCGTCGCTATCCTGCCAAACGCTCGCGAATGGTTTGCGGTCAATCGCAAAACCAACCGAATTTACTACGACTCGAGCCCGAATCAGATCAGCGTGATCAACGGCGCCACCGACGAGGTGATTGACATCATCGAGGTCGGCCCGGTTGCTTCCCCTCAGGGATGTGTCAACAATTGTGTGACGCAGGTCTCGGATCTCAAGCAGCTCGCGGTCGATGAAGAAAGGAACAGGATTTACGTCGTTGGAATCAACAACGGGCTTCTCGCGACCATCGACGGCAATACGGACACAGTGATCGCTACGGCTTACTACGACTATTTCCTCTATTCGTTGGCGGTCGATCCGGTCAGGAACAGGATCTACGCGATCGATAACGATACCAACGTAATGGTGATCATAGACGGCGCGAGCGGCAGGCGCTTGGGCAATTTGAGCGTCAGTCCTGGACCCTTTCCAATGGGCTGCGCGGATAACGCCAGTCAACAGGTCAACCCGAACATCACTTGCGTCGCGTCGGCCACGGTTGGGGGCACTCAAGGGATCGGCGTCAATCCGGTGAACGGAAAGATCTATACTGGCTATTCCGGGGATTACTTCTCGTTCGTGCCGGGCGTGCCGAATGCGTACGGCTATGTGACGGTGTTGCAGCCGACGGCGACGACCACCGGATCCTCTCCGGGCGCGGGAAATGGCACGAACGAGGCCTTCGCCGCCACGGTGACGCTTGCCGTCGGCGCTGGCGCGATCGACGCCGTCGTCAACACGCGCACCAACACGCTCTACATCGCCAATTCAGGAGCGAATACGGTCTCGGCGCTCAACCTCACGAGCCTTTCGGTCACGGCGACAATTCCTGTCGGCGCATCGCCACACGCGATCGCGATCGACGAGTCGACGAACGCGCTCTACACATTCAACGGGGACGGCCCCGTCTCAGTGTTCGATAGCGGAAGAAACGAACTCGTCTCCAATTTTCCGGTTGATACGAACGCCTCCGGCCTGCTGGGCCTCAACCCGCAGGCTATCGCCTATAGCCGCACGACGGGAACACTTTACGCGATTAACGGATTCAACCAGATCGACGTAGTCAACCCGATAACCCGCCAGGTGTTGACCACGATCCCCGACGCCGACGCGGCAAGCGTCGCGATCAATCAATCGACGAACACCATCTACGTCAGCCAATACTCCGAGGGCACGGTCTGGGTTATCGACGGCGCCACTGACCGGCGGGTTGGCGTCATCGCCAACGTCAGCCTGCCGGCCCTGCCGCCCGGCTGCTATCAAGCTGCGGGCGGCCCCAACTCCTGCCTGCAAATGTCGTCCGGCCTGACGAAAATCGCCATTGATGAAGCTCTCAACCGCATCTATGTGCTGGGCCAATACGATGGGAGCGTCGTCACGATTGACGGAAGGACGAACAGGGTGATCGGCGAGCAGTTCATCAACTCGGGCGGCTACAGCATGGCGGTCAATCCCAAC
>DATJLX010000038.1:0-5139 GCA_035509135.1 Methylocella sp. | reverse complement strand
GAGCTGGCACCGAACATCCGGGCCTACCGCGAGGCGTGGAAGGCGGCGGGGCATCCGGGCGAGGGCAAGGTGTTTCTGCGCGCTCCGGTCTATGTCGGCGCCACCGCCGAGGCGGCCCGCTCGGAGCCGGAAGAAAGCATCGTGTATTTCTATCGCTTTCTCGGCGAGCGGTTGGAGGAATCGGCGACGCAAGCGGGCGTGCGGGCAATCGAGGATCGTGCCGCCCGCGGCCGGCGGTTGCGCGACATCACCTATGACGAGGCATTGCGCGACAAGATCATCGTCGGCACCGCCGAACAGGTCGCCGACCGGCTGATGCAATTGCGCGACGAGTTGGGGCTCGACGGCATTTTGGCTGAATTGAACTGCGGCACCCGGATCCCCAACGACCGGATCATGAACTCGCTGCAGCTGTTGTGCGAAAAGGTCAAACCGCGGTTTCATTGAGAACAGGATCATGCCCCCGCAATCCGCCGGTCTCACGTAGCGCACTATCAATAAAGCAGTCAGAACGAGGGCTGAAGTTAGCTTTAGTCTGATTCCCGAGGCTCGGGGATCGATTTCAAGACCATCTTTCAAACTACCAAAATTGGGGCGGTCACGTGCCCAAATGCGACATATACGTCGTAGTCCGCGATACCCCGGTTATTTATTTCGTGCAATCATCTTCACCAACAAATCGTTATAACCCTTTAGCTTTAGCGCTGTTCTACCTTCGTCAAATGCACGCGCAAAGTTTTTACCGTTCGCTAATGCATCGTAAAAGCCACGCGAGAATTCGGCGGCAGCTTCATCGGCAATTGCGGCTTCCATGCCAATGGTGATAGGGGAAATTGGATCTGTGAGATTGGCGATTGAAGAGCACGCGTTCAGCACGACGCACTTGACCGGATAATTAGCTAAGGTCTGTGCAAAGGCGTCCAGCGACACTTCATCTGCTGCACCTCCTTCACCTTGGAAAAGCAAAGAGCTGGCGTCGGAGTGACCAGAGAAATGGACGATATCGAAGTCCTTTTTGAGGAGCACGCTCCGAAAATCATCCACTCGCGCTGCGGGTAAATTCTGGATGATTATCTTTGCGGCGTTTGTGCTCGTTTCGATTGCCTTGAGAATTGCCCGCTGCTCGTCCGCAAGATCAAGCTCAGAGCCAGGGTTTGCGGCGATGAACAGCACCTTAATTGTATCGAGTACCTCGCCCAACTCCTCCACAAGCCCACCAGTAGCCTTGATGTCCTCCTGGCCTAGATCGCGCCAGCCGCTCCAGAGTTCGTTCAAAAGGCCCTTGACATCGAGCGTGGTACTCGGACTGCCTGCTTGGCTTGTGTTTGTTCCCATTCTCACCGCCTCGCTTCGAAGCGTCGCTGCGAGCCCTTGATTCGTGGCTTCGATGGCGTCAGCCATTTTGAGGCACAGCTGGATGAGAGCGCTGTTGGCGTCGCCGCGATCGAAGGGAAGCCGCTTTGCTACGGCAGAATACCCGCCAAATCTTTCGAGCACCATGTGGGCAGCTTCGGCACCCGCTGCGTGAAATTTCTGTCTATCCGAGATGAACAGTTGCTCTTCCGGACTGATTTTCAGCTCCTTGGCCATCCGGCCAATCGTAGCGGACTGAATCGCCGGACAAATGCAGACCCTCGAACCACATTGAAGACAAAGGCCTGGGTACCGCGCGATGTACTCCTCCTCGAACGCAAAGGAATTTCCATCGCGAGCCTGCCGCAACATGTATTCGGTCGCAATCGCCATTAGGTAAGAAAAAGTATCTGCGGCCTCCCCCAGAAAGTATTTAGGGTGGTCGTCAAAAACGCGAACTGCCTCGCCCAATTCGCCCAGTTCCTCCATTAGCCCCCAATTACACTGCGCGGCCCGTCGTTCACGTTGCGGGGATAGATTTGCTGGAACATCGCACGCCATGCGTCGAGCCCAACAGGGCGCTTATCCCAATTCTGCTGAAACGCATTTCTCACGGCATTGTGGTCAAGCGTCGCTTCGGTGCCTCGCACCTGCTTGCACGCCCAATCATCGTGCGGCGCCTTTCGGCAGTAGGGGCATACAAGCGGATACTTTCGAAACACAAGTTCTTCTGCGCTGGACACGCCCATTTTGGCCAGTAGCGGAAAAAACCATCCAAGCGCCTTGCAGAGAGCATCTGCTAGGTCGAAGCCCTCCTTTTTCTTCGCCCGCTCATCCACTGTTAACATACCGCATACTTCAACGAAGTGAGCGAAGGTAGCCTCTTTGGGGCGCGTTGAGTTGCGATCGCCGTATATATACGCCGTCATACGGTACAAATCGTCGAGGCGCAGCACGTCATCTTCCTTCTTTAGTCGCGGCGGCTTCCCTTAAGATAAGCAGTCTCCAGGGCAAAAATCAGTCATTCCCGCGTCTAGAAATCGGTCATGCCCGCGTCGACGGATGTATCAATGCTCAGCCAGGGGCCTCCTCGGGTCTTTTAGTCAGTGTTGCCCCATGCCTTTGCTCAATCCCCGTTTTCGGCGCAAAGGCGTCGCCGCGTTGAGTTCAGTAGCCTTTGTCCCTGCTGAGACCGGCTCTGCGCGCTCAGGTTAGCCGCATTTCGAGTAGTCGCAGTTGGTGCACTGGTCGCAGCCTTCGAGGCGGATCAGGGCGGCTTCGCCGCATTTCGGGCATTGCCGCGGACGCGCCGGCGGGCGCGGGCGGGCGCCGCCGGAATCATCGGCGCCGCGCTCGGCGGCGGTCAGATTGACGATCTTGGCCTCGGCGGCGCGGTCGAGACCGCGGCGCGGCAGAAAGCCGATTTCGACCATATGGCGCTCGATCACGTCGCCGATCGCCGCCAGCAGGGACGGCACGTATTTGCCGTCCATCCAGGCGCCGCCGCGCGGGTCGAAGACCGCCTTCATCTCCTCGACGACAAACGACACGTCGCCGCCGCGGCGAAAGACGGCGCTGATCATCCGCGTCAGCGCCACGGTCCAGGCGTAATGCTCCATGTTTTTCGAGTTGATGAAGACCTCGAATGGGCGGCGGCGGCCATCCTGCACAATATCGTTCAAGGTGATGTAGAGCGCATGCTCGCTTTCCGGCCAGCGCAGTTTATAGGTCTGGCCGGGCAGCGCTTCGGGCCGGCTCAACGGCTGGGTCATATAGATGACACCGCCGGCCTCGTAGATGTCGGCGGGTTTGGACGAGGCGGCCGGCACCGGCGGCGGCAACGGCAGTTCGGGCTGCTGCGGTGTGCTGCGCGGCTCGCCGCCGGACGCCGACGCGGGCCGGGCGGCCAGCACCGAGCCCGTCACCTCGTTCGGGCGATAGGTCGTGCAGCCTTTGCACCCCAGCGCATAGGCCTGCAGGTAGACATCCTTGAAGCGCTCGAACGGGATGTCGGCCGGCACGTTGATCGTCTTTGAAATCGAGCTGTCGACGTGGTTTTGCACTGCCGCCTGGATGACGAGATGGTCCTCGGGGCTCAGCACCTGCGCGTCGACAAAGTAGTCGGGCAAGGGGACGGCCTCGCCGCGCACCCGGCGGAACAGGCGATGGGCGTAATCCTCGACCTCCTCCTCGCGGCGCGCCCCATCGGGCATCAGCACATGGCGGGTGTGGCGGAAGCTGAACACCGGTTCGATGCCCGAGGAGACATTATCGGCAAAAAGCGAGATCGTGCCGGTCGGCGCCACCGAGGTCAAAAGCGCGTTGCGGATGCCGTCCTGCGCAATCGCGGCGCGCACATCGGCGTCGAGTGCACCAACGGTTTCGCCGGCGAGATAGCGCTCACGGTCGAATAGCGGGAACGGCCCCTTCTCGGCTGCCAGGGCGGCGGACGCCCGATAGGCCTCGCGCTCGATGACGCCGAGCCATTCCTCGGCCGCCGCCACCGCCGCCGCCGAGCCATAGCGCAGTCCGCACAGGATCAGCGCATCGGCAAGCCCGGTGACGCCGAGACCGATGCGCCGCTTGCTCGTCGCCTCGTGCTTTTGTTCGGGCAGCGGAAATTGCGAGATGTCGATGACATTGTCCATCATCCGCACGCAATCCGGCACCAGCGCGCGCAGACGGTCGAGATCGAGCCGCGCCTCGGGCGTAAACGGCGCCGCCACCAGGCGCGCCAGATTGATCGACCCCAGCAGGCATGCGCCATAGGGCGGTAATGGCTGCTCGCCGCAGGGATTAGTAGCCTGGATCGTTTCGCAATACCAAAGGTTGTTGCGGCGATTGATGCGGTCGATAAAGATCACGCCGGGCTCGGCATAGGCATAGGTCGCCCGCATGATCTTGTCCCACAATTCGCGCGCCGGCAGGACCTTGGCGACCGTACCTCCAGCTCCGCTCGGGAAGGCGAGTTCCCAGGGTGCATTTTCCTCGACCGCCTGCATGAAGGCGTCGGTCACCAGCACCGACAGATTGAACATGCGCAGCCGCCCGGGCTCGCGCTTCGCCTCGATGAACGCCTCGATGTCGGGATGGTCGCAGCGCAGGGTCGCCATCATCGCCCCGCGGCGATAGCCCGCACTCATGATCGTGCGGCACATCGCGTCCCACACATCCATAAACGACAGCGGCCCGGAGGCATCGGCGCCGACCCCTTTGACCGGCGCACCGCGCGGGCGCAGCGTCGAAAAATCATAGCCGATGCCGCCGCCCTGCTGCATCGTCAGCGCCGCCTCGCGCAAATGGGCAAAGATCCCACCCATGTCGTCGGGGATTGCACCCATGACAAAGCAGTTGAACAGAGTCACCGCCCGGCCGCTGCCGGCGCCGGCGACGACCCGGCCGGCCGGCAGAAATTTGAAATCCTCCATCGCCCGGAAAAAGCGCTCCGACCATTTCGCCGGGTCACGCTCGGGTTCGGCGAGCGCGGTTGCGACGCGTTGCCAGGTTTCCTCGATCGTCTTGTCGACCGGCTCGCCAGAGGACGCCTTGAGACGGTATTTCATGTCCCAGATCTGTTGCGAGATCGCGCCTACAAGAGCCATGTCGAACAAGCCCTCCTTTGCCTTCTCATAACACGGTTCCGGTTTCGTTCGAAATGTCCCGTATGCGGTTTTCCAGATCGCCAGCCGAGGCTATATTGCGACCATGATCGCGTCAGCCGATATACTTTACGAGCGGGATTTCTACGCCTGGACACAACAGCAGGCCGAACTGCTGCGTCGTCTG
>DATJLX010000037.1:0-11332 GCA_035509135.1 Methylocella sp. | reverse complement strand
GACGGGCGCCGGAACAGATCGGAGCAAGCCAAGCCGCGGCGGCGGCCCCGCAATCATCCTGGTGCGCCCGCAGCTCGCCGTGAACATTGGCATGTCCGCCCGGGCGATGGCCAATTTCGGTTTGACCGATCTGCGTTTGGTAGCCCCTCGCGATGGCTGGCCCCGGACCGGCGCTTATCGAAAAGGCGCTTATGCCGCGGCGGCAGGTGCCGTGCTTCTGCTCGAAAGCGCGAGGCTTTTTGACACCGTCGAAGCCGCGATCCTCGATCTTAATTTCGTTTGGGCGACAACCGCCCGTGAGCGGGGCCAGCACAAGACGATTCTGACCCCCGCCGAAGCGATGCCGGAAAGCGCACGAAAAATCGCGAGTGGCGAAAAGCATGGCGTGCTGTTTGGACCCGAGCGCACCGGACTTGCCAATGACGACGTCGCTTTGGCTGATGCGATCATCACCTTCCCAGTCAATCCTGCCTTTGCCTCGCTCAATCTGGCACAAGCGGTGCTCTTGACCGGTTACGAATGGATGCGCGCCGTGACGGATGCCAAGCCACCCTTCTCCGCAGTCCAACGTTCACCCGCCGCGCCCCGCGAGATGGCCTTGTCTTTTTTCGATTATCTCGAAGCCGAGCTGGAGCGCGCGGACTTCTTCCGTCCTCTGTCCAAGCAGCCGGTGATGCGGCGCAATTTACGGAACCTGTTCCACCGGATGCAACTCACCGAGCAGGATGTGCGCAGCTTGCGCGGGATGGTGGTGCGCCTCGTCGAAGGGCCGCGAACCTTTGCAGGGGGCGGCCAAAAAAAACCGCGCGGCGACCCCCGTCCGCCAAAGCCTTTTAAAACATGCCCAGATGAGGACGACTGAAAGAGTCTCCCACAAGGCATTTGGTAAGGAACGAGGCCTCAATCGGACCAAAATGTTTCACGTGAAAACATTTTTGTCCGATTGGCGCGAATTGGAAAAAATTGAAAGCGATATGGCTCGTTCTCGCAGGTTCGGGGGCTTCAGGATCAGGCGGGGTTCCGCTTTGCCCGGGTTCAAGCAACACCCGCTTCAGCTCATGAATTGAAACGGGCGTTGCCAAGTCTGCGCCAACGGTTCATCATTGGCTCATCGGCGAACGCTGTGATTGGGTCGACACCCTCAGCGCCACCAACGGATATTCGTCAAACCCCATAAGAAACTAGATTCGCGCCAGCGCCAGGATTCCCCCTGGCAAGGGCCGTTCGACGCCAGTCGTCATCGGGAAGGTGATCGGGAGATTTTTCAACCGGCGCACCGCGAGATAAGCGAAGGCTTGCGCTTCCATCGCGTCGCTCGACCAGCCGAAGCTTTCCGCCAAAACGACAGGACACGGCAGACGGCTGGCCAATTCCCGCATCAATGTTTTGTTGCGCGCGCCGCCGCCGCACACAATCGCCACCGAGGGGCATGTGGGCAGGAGCGGCAGAACGGCGGCAAGACTCGCCGCGGTGAAGGCGGTCAGCGTCGCCGCCGCGTCTTCTGTTGCGAGACCCTCCACCGGGGCGCTGGAAAAATCATTCCGGTCAAGCGATTTTGGCGGTGGCGCCGCAAAAAAAGGATGCGCGAGCAGATCCCTCAAAACTCCCTGATCGGCCTTGCCCCGCGAAGCGGCGGCGCCATCCTCATCATAGGCAAGGCCAAGGCGTTTCCACATGAAATCGTCGAGAAGCGCATTGCCGGGTCCCGTATCGCAGGCAATCGGCTCCCTGCCCGGCGCGATGAAGCTCAAATTGGCGACGCCGCCAATATTGATCACCGCGACCGGCGCCGAAAAGCCCGCCGCGGTGGCAAGCGCCCGATGAAACACAGGGACCAGCGGCGCCCCCTGACCGCCTTCCGCGACATCGGCGGCGCGAAAATCATGCGCGACTTTGATCCCGAGCCTCAGCGCCAGGCCCCCGCCGTCGCCGATCTGCACGGTGAGACGGCGCTCGGGCCGATGCAAAACAGTCTGCCCATGAAAGCCGATGAGATCGATCGTGGCCCGGTCGATGGCATCCGCCACGAGAAAGGCTTCGACCGCTTCGGCATGGCGATCGGTGATCATGGCCTCGGCCTTGGCCAGGGCCCCTGGACGGGCGCGGCGATCTTCAAGCGACGCCGCCTCTTCGACCGCGCCGCGCAATAACGCCCGATCCGCCTCGGCGTAGGGGTAGAATCGCGACGGGCCGAGAGCGATCACATCTTCGCCATCGGTCTCGATCAAGGCGACGTCAACGCCATCCATCGAGGTGCCGCTCATGAGACCGATGGCCCGGACCATTTGAAAATTCTCCACCCTGAGGACCATCGCGACCTTTCTATTGCATTAATGGCGGGGCGACAACGGCAGCTTCAAGCCACCAAAATTCCGGCGCTGGCCGATGAAAATTGTGAGCTTCGCCTCGCGGTTCAGGCGCAAAGACAGCGCTCCTTTATCATCCGTTAGCCAGATTGCGGTTCTACACATGGTTTGGGCATGGGATTGATTCTGGGATGACGAGCTTCTACCCTTCCTCTGAGGGGGTTTGTATGGATTAGACAGGAGAGCGATTGCCTGTGAGTTTGCTCCTGCGCTTCGCTCTGCCGTTGCTGGGTGTCCTCGCCCTGATGGCGGCGGCCCTGACCCCCCTCGTGGACAGTCTGGTTGGCCGGTGGTTCCAACATGATCTGGAAATTCGCTCCCGCCTTGTCTTCAATTCGGTTGAAGATTCGCTGCCGGGCCTGATCCACGCTCCGTCTCGGCACGAGATGAAACTCCTCTTCGACCGGATTGCTGAAGATGAGCGTGTCCTGGCCATCGGCTGGTGCGGCACCACAGACCGGCTGGAGACGACCAGCAAGGCCTGGCCCGTGGCTCTTGGCTGTCTTCCTACCAAATCAGGCAAAGCTCTCTTTAAGACCGAGCAGGTCGGCCGTGGAGGCGTGCTCTATGCCGGCTTTCCCGTCGTTACCCCCGCGGGAGACATCGGCCAATTGGTAATCCTGCACGATCTGAGCTTCATCGAACGGCGGAGTTTCGATGCGCGCCTTTATTTATGGGCGCTCCTAGCGGTTCTTGGAACCGCCGCCGCGGCGGTGACCGTTCTGACGGCGCAGCTCACCCTTCGCGGATGGGTTCAATCGGTCCGCCACGCTCTTAACGCGCCAGCGGGCGACCGGCGTTTCAGGGGTGATTCACAAATTGCCCCGGTCATTTCCGAGGTCCGTCAGCTGCTTCGCGATCTCGACATCTCTCGGCGGACGGCGGTTGGCATTCGCGTCGACTGGTCACCTGAAACTTTGCGGCGAGTCCTCGACAATGAGCTGCCGGGCGTCGAAGTGGTGGTGGTCTCCAATCGCGAGCCATACATCCACAATCGCAACGATGCCGGTCAGATCGAGGTGCAGAGACCGGCCAGCGGTTTGGTCACGGCGTTCGAGCCGGTCATGCGCGCTTGCGGCGGAACTTGGGTGGCGCATGGAAGCGGTTCGGCTGACAAGGAGACCGTCGACAAGCATGATCGTGTGGCTGTGCCACCCGACACACCCACCTATACGCTCAAACGCATATGGCTGAGCGATGATGAGCAGAAAGGCTATTACTACGGTCTCGCGAACGAAGGTTTGTGGCCGCTCTGCCATATCACCTTTTCACGGCCTGTCTTCCGCCAGCCGGACTGGGAACAATATGTCTCGGTAAACCGCAAATTCGCCGATGTGGTGGCAAGGGAAGTCCAGCGTCCGGATCCTGTCATCCTCGTGCAAGATTATCATTTCGCTTTGCTGCCACGCCTGCTTCGCGACCGCCTGCCGGACGCCACCATCGTCGCATTCTGGCACATTCCCTGGCCCAACCCTGAGGTGTTCGGAATCTGTCCTTGGCGCGAGGCGATCGTCGATGGGCTGTTGGGCAGTTCGATTGTCGGCTTTCACACCCAATTGCATTGCAATAATTTCATCGAGACGGCCGACCGGTTTATCGAGTGCCACATCGATCGGGAGGACGCCTCCGTTGCGGTCGGTGGGCACTCCGCCCAGGTGCGCGCCTATCCCATCTCAATCGCCTGGCCACCGCCGCCGCTCGAGGGTCTTGCATCCGTGGCGGATTGCCGCGCCAATGTATTCAGGCGGTACAATCTCCCGCCGGATACCGTGCTAGGTGTCGGGATTGAGCGCTTTGATTATACCAAGGGAATCCCGGACCGGTTTCTCGCGGTGGAGATTTTTTTCGAGAAACATCCAGAATGGATCGGACGTTTCGTTTTTCTTCAGGTGGCCGCCCCGACGCGCAGCGGGCTAACCCTCTACCGGGACGTCCAAAAGGAATCGGCGGAACTTGCCGACCGAATCAACGCGCGTTTCGGCCGCAACAACTACCAGCCTATCATCCTGGTCATCCGGCACCACGAGCCAGAGGAGGTTTACGAAATCTTCCGCGCCGCGGATTTGTGCATCGTCAGCAGCCTTCATGATGGCATGAACTTGGTCGCGAAAGAGTTCGTGGCGGCCCGCGACGACGAGCAAGGTGTCCTGATCCTCAGCACGTTCACCGGCGCGTCGCGCGAACTCATGGAGGCACTCATCGTCAATCCGTTCGACGCGCGCGCCACTGCCGACATGATTGATAAAGCGCTCCGAATGCCGCAAGACGAGCAGGCTGAACGCATGCGTCTCATGCGGGAACTCGTCCGGGAAAATAATGTTTTCTATTGGGCCGGGCGCATGCTGCTTGATACGGCACGCATTCGCAAACGGGTACGGATCGAAACGGCCATCGCAGCCGTAAACGGCAGACGAAGGGGCGCTCCATAAGACGCACGGTCAGAGGAGGCTGGTGCACCCAACATCCTATCGGCGCGGCGCTGAAGCAGGGTCCCCGCTGGATCAGCCCTCTCTCAATCGTTATAATATCTCATGGATTAACAGAGCGAAGCTGCACTCGCCCGTTGCAATGCCATGCCCTTCCCCTTAAATCTCACGGTTTCCTCAGTCCGAGCGGCTCGCGCCTTCTGCCTGGAAAGGTGCGATCCTATTTCGCAAGGGTTTCCCGTGACCGGCGATTTTCGTCCGCAATCCGAATTTCTGAGCGTGCTCCAAGAGCGCGGCTTTCTGCATCAATGCTCCGATCTCGCGGGTCTCGATCCAATCGCCAAGAGCGGCGAACTGATTGCCTATATCGGTTTTGACTGCACCGCGCCTTCGCTCCACGCGGGCTCCCTCGTCCAGATCATGCTCTTGCGCTGGCTGCAAAAAACCGGCGGTAAGCCGATCGCGCTGATGGGCGGCGGCACGACACGGGTCGGCGATCCGTCCGGCAAGGACGCGAGCCGGCAATTGCTTCCCCTGGAGACGATCGCCGCCAACCAGGAGGGGATCAAACGCGTCTTCGCCAAATTCCTGAGCTTCGGCGAAGGCCCGCGTGATGCCATCATGCAGGATAATGCGGACTGGCTTTCCTCTCTCAACTATATTGATTTTCTGCGCGACACTGGTCGCCATTTCTCGGTCAACCGGATGCTTGCGATGGATTCGGTAAAGCTGAGACTCGAACGCGATCAGGAGCTGTCATTCCTCGAATTCAATTATATGTGCCTTCAGGCCTATGATTTTGTCGAGCTTTTCAAGCGCCACGGCTGCGTCTTGCAGATGGGCGGCTCGGATCAATGGGGCAACATCGTCACCGGGATCGATCTTGGTCGGAGGATGGGCACGCGCCAGCTCTACGGCTTGACCTCGCCGCTGCTGACGACGGCGTCGGGCGCCAAAATGGGGAAGACCGCGCAAGGGGCGGTTTGGCTGGACGAAAGCCTACTTCCCATCTTCGAATATTGGCAATATTGGCGCAATTGCGAAGATCGGGATATTGGCCGCTTTCTGAAACTCTTCACCGAATTGCCGCTCGAAGAAATTGCCAGGCTCGAAGCGCTGGGCGGCAGCGAGATCAACGAGGCGAAGAAAATTCTCGCAACCGAAGCAACCGCGATGGTACACGGCCGCGAGGCGGCGCTGCGGGCGGCGGAGACGGCGCGGCAAACCTTCGAGCACCACCTAAAGGCGGATGTCGTGACTGGTATATCAGAGGCTGGCCTGCCCACGCTTGAAATTGCCCGCAGCGAGATCGAAGCAGGGCTAGGCATTCTAAAGGCGGTTGTCATAGTAGAGCTTGCACGCTCCAACACCGAGGCACGCAATTTAATCGTTCAAGGTGGAATCCGAGCAAACAATGTGATCGTCACAAATTCTAGTCGTATTCTTGGGCCTTCCGATATACAGAATGGAATGATAAAGATTAGTAAAGGTCAAAAACATCATAAGGTTTTAAAGATAATGGAATGATGCTTATCCTGTATGCTTTGACGCACGCGAGACTTGCCTATGCCGGAAAACCTTGAAAATCTCGTTCTGGAACATCTCCGGCATATTCGGGGAGCCATGGATCGCATCGAGCGCCGGCTAGATGATTTGACAACCCGGCTCGGACATCTCGAGACAAACCTCGCACATGTGCAAGTTCTGCTTGCAGAGCATTCGGTGCGCTTTGATCATCTCGAAACCAGGCTCACTCGAATCGAGAAAACGTCTTGATCTAACGGATGCAGAATGACAATGAACTCTCATCACTGCGGACGCATGGGATCGTAATCGACAACACCGAAGATTTGACGGAAAATTCCAGGCGCAATCGCCGACAAAGGATTGATGCTGAGGGTTGGCGCGCTGGCCAAGCCGGTGATCCGGTAATTGACCCCGATCAACCCTTCATTCGTGCCGCCCGCGAGGATAAGACCGACGACCGGTATTTTTGCGAATAAATTGTTGAAGGCATAGACGGGAACGAAAGTGCCGCTCATGTCGACTTGGTCATGGACGTAATCGAGGCTGCCTTGCACGGTTAGTCCAATGGCCTCGCCATGCATGGTCCCCTCGCTGATATCGAGACGGCTGCCATCGCGGTGGAAGCGCACCTGCAATTTGTTGAAGGCAATCGCACTGGCGTTGATCTTTTGTGCATGCCCCTCCGTATCGAGCGGTGGTGCGCCCTCCATCACGAGCCTGCGCAAGGCGGGCTCGTTACGCAAGACGAAATCATCGATCACAAGAACGCCGGCAAGCGTATCAGGGGCAAGACGCATACCGACCGTAAGACGGCCACGTTCCATATGGGTGTAGAGGTCCAGGAACGACAAAAGCGATCCCGCGTCCTCGGTGACGAGTTTGAGCTGGGGAGATGCGCCGCCCCCGGTGAGATTGCTTGATATCGGTTGGCTCCCAAAGGTTCCGGCAAAGGTGAACTTCTGGATCTGGTCGCCGCGTTTTGCATAGACCAACTCAGCGCCGGTGATGATCATTTTGTTGTATCCGCTGAGAATGGCGGACTTGACATCGAACTCGATCTCCTTGATTGGGCCATTGTCCTTGTGATCGTCCCCATTGCCTGCCGCGACGCTGCTGTGTTCGGGAGGGCTAAAAATCAAGGATTTCAAGAATGGCCTTGCGTCGATTGTGGTCCCCTGCACAATCACTTTCATGGTTTCGCCGGCTCTGGTAGCCTCGATTTTCATATCGTCGCCCGCCGACAGCTTTGCCTGCGGAAATCTTGCCGCAATGAGAGAAAAATCCGTGCCGAGGTCGGCGCTGCCCCGCGCCTGGATAGTCCCCGCATCGAAAACGATTTGATCGAGCGTTGTCCCCGTATCATTGACGGCCAGCGTGAAGGTCATTTTCCCCGGCTGCCCGGCAGGTTTCGAGATGCCGGAAATCTCAATCGCGGCATGACCCAAATCGAGTTCAACCCGCGCCTTGGGTTTTTCGCCAGTGCCGATCGGGGCGGCAATTTTGGCGCCGATTGGGCCGCTCACCCCTGGGATGGAACCAAAACCGAGCCTCGTGCGGCTGGCATCGTCTAGAGTCATCGCAATCGATGCGTCGGCGGGTTTGCCACTCAGACGCGCCATGGCGATCGTGACCGGAACACCGAACATCATGCCCTGCCCGCTCGCTTTTAGGCCCGAGGGGTCCACATTGACGTTCAGTGTCGCGGCATCGAGCTTCTCGCTGCCGATCAGCCGTTCGGCGGCGAAATTGGTGACGGCCGCATTGATCTTGATCGTTGTGTCCGCTGGACTCGTGTTTGGGCCGAGTTTCAAGTCGATTTCGAGCGTACCATCGGCTTGCCCGCTTAAAGTCGCGGGATCGATAGGAAGATTGGCATAGGGCTTTATTGCATCATATGACAAAAGCTCGCCGATCGCCTCGACGCTGCTCGTGACCTTGCCCTCCATCACGGCGGGCGCCGGTTTCAGCCCGGTGTCGGGGATGTGAAAGCTTCCATCCGTCATGGTCAACACACGGCCATCGCCTGCATCGACAGCGGCCTTCGCGACGGTGAAGGTGGCGGTGCGGCCGGTGATATGGCCGACCCCATTGATGCCGCGCAAGGGCGGCACCCCTGGCAGAAACTCGAGGCTCGCATCAGCGATCGTGAAATCGACCGCCGACTTTTCATCAGGAGGAGAGCGTTCGGCAAACATCGCCCGCAAATCAGCGGCATCAAAATCGATTTGCATCGTGCCCTTCTCCACGGTTCCCTCACGGGTGCGGGGAAGCAAATAAGACTTGACCGGCGGCGCCAGAAAGGACGGCCACAAACGCATGACGGCACTGACTGGCGTCGGCGAGATCGAGGCGCCAAGCCTTATATGGGGGCCATTGATCCAATCGATTCCGCCAGCCATGGCGAGACCACATTGCGGACCGCTGAATGAGAACCGGTCGATCACCAGCTTTTTTTCCGAAAGGAAAAGCCGCGCCGCCAAACCGATCTGATCAATCGCGACGGGCTTTTCACCAGGCCGCTCGGGACCCGCGACGCCAGGCTCCGCATTGACAAGCCGGATTAACCACGGATCCCCTTCGCGGACCGGCAGCGTCACCGAACCTGAAATCGCGAAATGTGTCGCGCCCGCCGCGAGCCGCGAGCGATCGATCACAATGCGCCGGGCGGCTGGGTCCCAATGAAATCCACCCTTGATCTTGTCGACCATCATGGGTTCATCGTCCGGATTGTCAAACCGCAGATAACCAGCCCCAAACTCCCATTGACCCGACGCGTCCGAAAGGACCCCATTGCCTTGCAACCGGACACTGAGCTTGCCCGAGATTGGCATATCGAAATCAGCACCAAGCGTGCGGGTACCGGTCGCAAGCAGGATTTCATCGAGCGAAAGTTTTTCGAACGAAAGCTTGAGCCCGCGTTCGAAGCCGGGCGTCCCATCGGCAACACCCGAGGCCGACCAGCGGCCGTTCGGCCCATCGACGGAAAGAGTGAACCGCGTGGCGCCGGAGAATTTATAGAATTCGAGATTGACCCCATTAAAGACCAGTGTTTGGCCTGCGGTCTCATCGTCGATGACCATCTTGCCGCGTGTAATTCCAATCCGATCGATCGCGGCGGCCGGACTTTCCGGATTGGTCAGCGTGTCGATGACGAGCCGGAGCGATGCCGCCATTTGCTTGACGAGCAAGGCACGGGGCGGATTTGCCGCCGGCCCCGGAGAAGGAGGAGCCGCACCCATCCCCTCCGACGCCAGCGCTGAAGCCAGCGGCGGTGTCAGGACCACCGAGTCCAGGGCATGAGGGGACACCGGCAGCGCCAGCGAGCCGTCGGGCCGCAAGGCCAAATGCACCTCGACGTCGAAGATTTCGAGCCGCCTTGGCGTCACGCGTCCGAGAATGAGGGCAAAGGGGTCAACCGACACCTCGGCGCGCGGGGCCGTCAACATCGTTTGGCCAGAGCGCTCCTTGATCGACAATTTGTCGATGCTCAGAGCAGGCGCATAGCCACTCTTGACGATTGCGGTATCGCCGAGGCTAAATTCATAGCCACGGCCGAAACGCTGGTCGAGGGCCTGAGCGATTTGCGGCCCGAGACCATGGATTGAAAGCGGCCCCAGCGCGAGGCGGACGACGAAGAAACCGCTGCCGATAAGCGCCAGAAAAGCCAATCCAAGCATCAACTTGCATGTGGACCAGGCAAATCGTGCGGCGCCGCCTCTTGGCTTTGCCTCCAGGCTCGTGCACGGGAAGACAGTCGCCGCCCGCCGTTTCAGGCGCAACCAATTCCCCGGCCAGACACGGGACCGGGCCGGATTTTCCTCTTTATGTCCGACCAACCGCTCGCGGCCTCTCAAAAGCAAGCTGAAGCTGGAAACTTTGTTCCAGGGCGCCTATAGGCACCCTATCGAATAGGCATCTTAGCATCAAATATGCTTTTTTCTCGAAAAGACGCGTGCCACTAAGGGGCGCAACGCTTGACTTTGCCAATCGCCGTTCAATGTGACGAAAGGAAGGCCCATGACCAAAAACTCCTCGGATGAACCGTCCAAGAGCGCCAAAAAGACTTTGAGCAACGGCATAACCGCTCATTCGCTTAAAAAATTGGTTCCGGGGGACAAAGCTCCGGATTTCGAGTTGCCGGACGATGTTGGAAACAAAATTTCGCTCGCAAGCTTTGCCGGCAACAAGCTGGTTCTCTATTTCTATCCGAAAGATGATACCTCGGGCTGCACCAAGGAAGCGATCGACTTTAATGGCTTGTGGGGCGAATTCAAAAAGGCCGGCACGGCCATCCTGGGTGTCTCGCCGGATACGGCGGCAAGCCATGCAAAATTCAAGACCAAACATAATCTCGGCTTTGCTCTTGGGGCCGACGAATCAAAGTCCGTTGTGGAAGCCTATGGCGTATGGGTCGAAAAAAGCATGTACGGACGGAAATACATGGGAGTCGAACGCACGACGTTCCTTATCGGCAAGGATGGCCGCATTACAACGGTGTGGAACAAAGTGAAAGTCCCCGGCCATGCCGCAGCGGTGCTCGCGGCGGTCAAGGCCCTGTGAAACCTGGGATCGAGCGGATGGAGGCTTCTCCTTAACTGGAAGATCAATAAAAAATTAACCACGCCTGCCTATGCTTGGCTGCGACTCAACAGTATTTGGAAACCATACTGTACCTTTACGTTTCACTTAAAATTTTGGGCTGGGGTTAGCCCGTCCTCGCCTCCTGAAGGAGCTAATCATGCGTGGCATCGTAAGTACTTGCGCTGTATTCTGCGGGTTTCTTGCTATGCCCAAAGCCGAGGCAGCCGTGCAGATCGATATCGATCTGAGTTCGCAGACGATGCATGTGCGCTCCGAGGAAGGCAATTACGACTGGCGGGTTTCCACGGCCCGTTCAGGCTATAGGACTCCTCGCGGGACGTACCGGCCTTATCTGCTGACGCGCACCCATTTTTCGCATAAATATCATATGTCGCCGATGCCATATTCCATATTTTTCGCGGGCGGCTACGC
>DATJLX010000036.1:0-5765 GCA_035509135.1 Methylocella sp. | reverse complement strand
GCAGCCATGATGGTCATGCAGATATTGCCAAAGGCTGATCTGTGCGCCAGCGGGATGACAACTGGCCCGCTGGCTCCTGTAACAGCATTGCCGGACCAAGGTTTGAAGGCACGCGTCAGCCACGCCATCGTTTCCAGCCCGAAATACACGGCAAGGGCGTAGGATACCCGAGGCACCCAGACCGTCATCGGCATCCACATGTAGATCATGGCTCCCTGCTGAACCAACGCTAGGATCCACAAGGGACCGAATGCGCGCCGCTCGATATATTGCAGCAGCATCCAGCCGATGATCGCAGCCGAGGTTGCGGCATAGAGGATCATCCAGACCTGTGCCGGGAGCCAGTCAAAACCAAACGCCACGGCCGCGTACATATAAAGCATGCCGATCAACATCGCGATGTGAGCGGAATGGTACCAGCAACGCTCACCCCGCATATGGATCAAATGACTGCAGTGAAAAACGAGCACGGCACAAAGTGCGGCGATCCAGACAACCGACGCTCGTGCGGAGAGCAGATCCGAACCTAAGGACATCATCATGCCCAAGCATACTCTGCCAATCGGCTAGCTTAAGTCACTCGCTTTCAAGTCCGTCCAACCGCCTGAACCTCTGATCGCTTGCTGCACCATCTGGAAGCCGCACAACATCATAAACCAGACGAGCAAGAGGCGCTCTTGCCTTTTAGTCGCTCCTTGCCCCAAAAGTCTGACGGCGAACGCCCATAAAACCATTTACACTAGTCCCACTCAGGGGGATCAAGAATTCGCGATCTCGTCTGGACAAGTATTTCGCCAAAAGCTTGTCTGAAGCGGTCCGATAGCTTGCTCCCGCCTTGCCCACGCTTCTGCCAGGCCGAGAGCTTTTTTGTCTCTTCTTTCGCGAAATGCATGGACCATGATCTGGCCTTGCTGTGACAGGTTCCGCAGATGCACTGGGCTAGATGTGGCGGACTCGATGGCCGTCGGTCGCGGTGAATGGCGGCGGGAAGATCGACGGTGATTAACAAGCTTGTCGTCCGGTACAGGTAGAGTTTTGGCATGACTCGGGGTTTCATCCTTGGTATAGGGCGCCAGCACGAGATCGCGATCGACGATGACCCGGACCGGGAAGCTGGGTCGAATGATGAAAGTCGGCTGGATGTTGATCTCGCGGCGCACGAGTTGCTGGCTAGGGTGCAATTCCCCCGAGCCACTCAACTCTATCTGAAAATCGATGGCCGTATGGTCTATTTGTGGCGCGCCGTTGATGCCGAAGGCGAAGTGCCTGATGTGCTATTCAGAGCAGACCTCGCGCCCATACCGTTATGGATTCCGCAATTTAGCGCCGTCTTAGACTGGGTGGACGCGGCGATTGTGGTGGTCGTTTGGGAACCCTAGGGGTCAGCACGACTGAGTGCGCTCCTTTGCCGCGGCATACATAGAGCTCGGATTGGCGTAGCCGCCTGGGCTACCGCGTTTTTAAGTTGAAACCCGATACAAGCTTACTGAGGCAGCGATGGTTAAGTTGGGTGCCACCCTTTTGTTGACAGCATGGACAATTGAGATTGCCGATTTCGTCCGAGCTCTATGGCGCGAATATTGGTGGAAATGCCGCAAGATGCGGCAGGATTCCGGTGGATGTCGGGCTCAGCGTCCCGCTCGGTCCAATCCGCTGTCCCACGTAAGGCTCCGTCTTGGGAACGTTCGAATAAATCACTGAATCGCAAATTCGGAAATTCGCCGTCTGTCCGAAGCCAGATTGCGCCAAAGCCCCATGCAACTTTGGCGGCACTTCCAAAGCAGCCGTGCTGCTGGGAGATGAGAGATAGGCCCTTCGGAGCCGGCTTGCGGGAGCGGGCTTCAAAGCACCCCGAGCTGCTATCGTTAAGAGCGATGGTTGTGAGCATTGAGGAAAAGGCCGGCTAGGGAACTGCTGCGTTGGTCCATCGCTTGAACACAAAACGAATTTTGATCGGCCTGATCGCGCTTTACGCGGTCCTGCTGCAGGCATTCATTGTCTCCGCTGTCCCTGTTGCGGGCGCCGAGTCCCTCGGCGGAATCTTCTGCTTTCAGGATGCGGGCTCGCGCGGGGCGCCCGCCGGTGATCTCCACCGCCATCATGGCGTATGTTGTATTCTCGCCTGTGCCGCTTGTAGCTTCGCCGCCATTGCGGCGGCAGGCGGATTGGTGGTTTTCTCGGCGGTTCCCGGTTCTCGCCTTGTCTTTCCGAAGGCGCCGGCGGGGAGCGTAAGGTCGCCGTTGAAATTTTATTTCGCGGCACGCGGTCCTCCCCAAGGCGCCTGATCGCGGTTCATTCCTTCGACGTTGAGAACTGATTTGACGCGCGGCCTCCGCATGTGCGCAATGGCGTTGCGCAGGCCTATGCGTGCCTTGGTCGAGTCTTGGTTTGAACCGCGAACGGGATTTCCGCGATGCCCTTGATTCTTGGCCAGCGTTGAGGCCGGTCCGGGGCACTGGACGATCGTTTTCGATGAAACAAACGCAATTTTCTCCACCCGCGGGTGCCTGGCTGCTGGCCGGATGGCACCCCTATGAAAGGCACAAGATATGAGCTTCATTACCAACATCATACAGACACGGGCCGGTGCCGCGGAGGCTTCCGCCGAACGGCCGCTCATGAACCTGAGACCGGTGTTGATCGCCACCGGCCTGATATGCGCTTTCTTCGTCGGCGTACGCATCTATCAGCAATTCTTCTACCGGACAGCCGGAGTAGACTCCTATTCTGGTGAGTTTGAGCTTTACTGGGTGTCTATATTGTACATCGCGACGATCGCCGAGGTACTCTGCTTTCTCCTGTTGGTCGCCTATTTGCACAAGACGCGCGACCTTGATATTGCGAATGTCGAGCCCCGCGAGGAAGTTCGCCGGATTTTCTCTCTCTTGGGCTGGATATTCGTCTACGGGCTCGCCTTCTATTGGGGCTCCAGTTTCTTCAATGAACAAAATGCTCCCTGGCGGGAGATAGCATACCGCCATGCGGATTATGCGAACTTAAATATCATGGAGGTTTTTGTGGCGATCCCGATCTATATCATCCTCGGCATCGGTGCTTTCATGTATGGGCGGACTCGCGTGCCAACGTTTGCCACCAAGGGTGTTTCGGTCGCTTTCGTGTGCTTCGTCTTCGGTCCGTTGATGGCTCTTCCAGCGACCGGCTTGGTCGAATGGGGAAGTGCCGCCTGGATCGCCGAGGATCTCTTCGTTGCTCCGTTCAATTGGCCACGCGTTTTTTTCGGCTGGTTTTCGCTTGGAATCTTCGGCGTCTCGCTTTTGATCATCGAACGGCTGCTGGAGTTGGCCGCCGGCTATGATGATCTGTTCAGCAAGAGCAGCGCTTCCGCCGAATGATTGCCCGCTGGCGGAGCCGGACGTGCTCGATCGGCTCCGCCAGTGTCCTCCGTCCCTATCGCAAACTTCATCCCCGGCGGGCCTTATCACATTCGCTAAGTAGAGTCGATTTCGCGGCGATTTTGTCCCTCGGCGCCGACGCATTGATATTTCGCCATGCGGGTTGTGACGGGCCTTCGTCATTGACAAATAAAATGCGCGAATATGACAAAGCCGTTGAACTGGATCCTAAGCTCGCCGCAGCCTATACGTGAATGCATGGCGGGTACGGGGGGCCTCGCTTTCCTGGGCCATGCGTCGCTCGGCGGAATCAAGTCCTGACGCCGGCGGAAGGGCGGCGTTCGCGTTCAGGATCGGCCGGCCGAGATCGCCCGGCAGGGGCGGCCCGAGTTGCGGGATGCCGGTATAGTCCTTGGGCAGAGACGCGAGACCGTCAGCCGTTGTCTTATTGGCGGTATTGAACAGTTCCTCAGCCGGCCGCGGTAGCCTATGCGTCGAGAGTGCGGTTGACCGGTTCTTAAATCCAAATTGGCCTTTTGTTTTTGCGGCAAACGTGACACATCCATCCCATGCAAGACGATCGCAAGGGTGAACGTCAATGAGAGCTTTGTGGCTTTTCATGCTTGTCGCCGGGCTGACGCTTGAGCCGGCGGCGGCGGATGCGGCCCATGATCGTCACAAGACTGCCGCCAAGCATGCGCCTAGGGTTTTGGCCCAGAGCCCTGCGCGGCAGAGCGACGGCTATTACGTGCCTTATGTGACGGATGCGGCGGGCAGGCGCGTGCCCATCATGCAAATACCGTCGAGCGTCACGGTGATCCCGCAACAATTGATGCAAGACCAGCAGGACATAACGATGTGTGACGCATTACGGAATGTCAGCGGTGTGTTCTGCCGCTAACGCATAGAGATCTTGAAAAAGGGGACGCTTGTCAGGCCAAAATGTCTCATCCACGAGTTGGCAAATCATCGGCCGACCGATTTAGCCCGTGCAAAACCGTATTTCGATGTCACTCGCCGCGATTCCCGGGTCGAGCCAAAGACCGGATACTTGGATTTGGCCTTTCTTCTTCCTGGTGAGAGGCTGCCGTTTGTCGGAGATCTAACGAACGGAAGCCTGGGAGGACAGCAATCACCGTGCGTGGCGCAGTCGCAGCCTCTCAATCACCAAAACGCATCAGCTGGAAGAATTCGCCAATTTTTCGAGCCCGCACCAGGGCGCTCTGCACGGGATTGCGGCCCAAACCCGGAGTTCTCTCGTTCGCACCCCATATCGGATGCGTTTTGCTCTCTGTGCCAGTTCGGCAACAGTCGCGGAATATCGCGCATTCCTTGCTGCGGCTCCATTGACTTGGACTATCAGCGGTCGTTCCATTCCTCAATGGTAAAGCTTGCACCAGGACGATGGAGTTTGGGCCGCGCTGTGATCGCGGGCATTCTCGCATGGTTGCTTGCTTTCCAGGGCTTTGCCTTTGCCGCGTCCTCGCACGGGCGTTACGCACCAATCGGCGCTGAAGCGGGGCATGTCATCTCCGTTGGGGGCGATTTTTGCGGCTCGCCGGGCGGCGGCGACCCCCATGCGCCTGGCCAATATCACCACTGTCAGTGCTGCATTGTGTGCTCGTCAAATCACGCATGTGGGCTCGCCTGGCTCGTCGCGATGCCGCTAACGGGCGCCATCTTTTCACCACCGCGCACTACAGGCGCCCTCGCTTGGCGTCTCCCCGGCAGCGAGAACAAGCCGCCATCTGGGTGGACCAGCTCCTGGTCCCAGCGCGCCCCGCCGCGCTTTTCCTAGCTAGATAGGCGCCGCTGGCCTGAAAGGCGCGACGGCCCGTCTGCGCGGCATTTGCCGGACATTCTTCATCCCCAACCCTTCGCCAGCACTCACAGGTGCTCTAATGTTCGATAGCAATGGCAATAAGCGGCATTCCGTAAGCGAGCTATTCAATCTCCACGGCCGCGAGCTTCTTACCTATCTCACGCGCAGGGCGGGCCCGGTCAACGGCCCTGACCTGCTGCAAGAAACCTTTGTTCGTGCTCTGCGCCACAGCGGCACCGCCGCCATCGGCGATCCCCACGCATTTCTACAAGTGATTGCGGTCAATCTCGCGCGGGACTTCGCGCGACGCCGTAAGACTGAAGCAAAATATCTTGAATTTGGCGACCTCCCGGAGGTGCCCTCGAACGACTCCCCGCCCGGGGAGCAACTCGAACGCAGTGAGAAATCCCGGCTCCTTCACGCGGCGGTCGAATCGCTGCCGCCGCGCTGCCGTGAGGTGTTTGTCCTCGTCGTGCACGAAAATGTTCCCTTGAAGAAGGCGGCGAAGCGGCTCGGCATTTCCGACTCCATGGCGCGGAGGCACCTCCGCCTCGCTTTTCAACGGTGCCGGGCGGCGGTCAGCTGATTTT
>DATJLX010000035.1:0-4425 GCA_035509135.1 Methylocella sp. | reverse complement strand
TTTCGACCGCCCGTCCTGTCCCGGCTCCGACATCGAGAACACTCTCGACGGGTCCAAAGACCTCAGCCATCCCCATGAAAGCTCCAAGAGCCTTTCCATGTTCATCAATTTGGCGAACATGCATGTCATCGTAATGCTCCGCTGTTCTTAAATAATAATCTTGCTGCTCTTTGATTACATTCGACATGGTTGCCCTCGTTCCACGTAGACCGCTTGGCACGCCAAAGCCCGTTGCGTTTTACCAACTGGCCGCCTCACCAAGGAGCCGGTCGTACCTCAACCTCTTCAATACTTTACTTGGCAGTTACCATCAACGGTGACGTTGAGGTTAAACAATTTTCTGAGGGGATTGGATAATTACGATGCGGGTGAGATGAGACGATCGCTTCGCCTCACCCCTCGGCCGCCAGATCGAAAGCGCCGCGGTCGATGCCGCCGCCAACCAGAATCGCCCGTTTCCCGGAATGATTGGGAGCGCCGACGACGCCTTCCTGCTCCATCCGCTCGACAAGGGAGGCGGCTTTGTTATAGCCGACGGAGAGGCGGCGCTGAATGTAGCTCGTCGAGCATTTCCGATCGCGCAGAACGATATTGACGGCGCGGTCGTAAAGATCGCCCGCTTCCTCGGCATCCATGCTGCCGGGCGCCGGCCCGTCGGCATCCTCGGCGTCACCGGTCTCGTCCTCGCTCGTGATCGCGTCGAGATATTCCGGCTGCCCTTGCGTCTTGAGATGGGCGACGATTTTCTCGACCTCGCCATCGGCGACGAAAGGACCGTGCACGCGCGAGATGCGGCCGCCCCCTGCCATATACAGCATGTCGCCCTGGCCCAGCAGCTGCTCGGCGCCTTGCTCGCCCAAAATGGTGCGGCTGTCGATCTTCGAGGTCACCTGAAACGAAATCCGGGTCGGAAAATTCGCCTTGATCGTGCCGGTGATGACATCGACGGACGGCCTCTGGGTCGCCATGATGAGATGAATGCCAGCGGCGCGCGCCATCTGGGCCAGCCTCTGGATCGCGCCCTCGATGTCCTTGCCCGCGACCATCATGAGATCGGCCATTTCATCGACGATCACCACGATGACTGGCAAGATGGAAAGCTCCATCGCCTCGCGTTCGTAGATCGCTTCGCCGGTCTCCCGGTCGTAGCCCGTCTGCACCGTCCGGGTGAGCGTCTCGCCCTTGGCGGCGGCCTCCGCGACGCGGGCATTGAACCCCTCGATGTTGCGGACGCCGAGCTTCGACATTTTCTTGTAGCGGTCCTCCATTTCGCGGACCGCCCATTTCAGGGCGACCACCGCCTTTTTCGGGTCGGTCACGACCGGCGTCAATAGATGCGGAATGCCGTCATAAACCGACAATTCAAGCATTTTCGGATCGACCATGATGAGGCGGCACTCTTGCGGCTTCAGCCGGTAGAGCAGCGACAGGATCATCGTGTTGATGGCCACCGATTTGCCCGACCCCGTCGTGCCCGCGACGAGAAGATGCGGCATGCGCGCGAGATCAACAATGATCGGCTCGCCGCCGATCGTCTTGCCGAGCGCAATCGCCAGCCGGTGTTTGGTTTTGTCGAAATCCTGGGATCCCAGCAATTCGCGCAGGAATACGGTCTCGCGGCGCTGGTTTGGCAATTCGATCCCGATGGCATTGCGTCCCTGTACGACGGCAACGCGAGCCGAGAGAGCCGACATGGAGCGCGCGATATCGTCGGCAAGGCCGATGACCCGCGAGGATTTGATACCGGGCGCGGGCTCGAGCTCGTAAAGCGTGACCACAGGACCCGGACGCACATGAACGATCTCGCCCTTGACACCGAAGTCCTCGAGCACGCCCTCGAGCAACCGGGCGTTCTGGCTGAGCGCGTCCTCGGAAATCTTGCTTGCGGCCGAATTCCGGGGCTCGGCCAGGATATGCAGCGGCGGAAAGACATAGTCGCGCCGGGCCAGCCGATCAAGCAACGAGGGCTGCGTCTCCTTGAGGGCGCGCGGCCCAGGTTTCAGCGCGGCCGCCGCCTGCGCGATGACACGGCGGGGCGCATAGCTATTCACATCCGCCCTTGGCTGGGTCAGGGTCCGGCTGGCCTCCCTAGTGGCAGGGGGGGCATAGGCGCTCGGATCGAAAGGGGACTCCGCTGGCTCGGATGGCGGCCAGAGCAGCGGCTCAACGGCGAGATCGAGCGGCCGGTCGAATCCCCCGTCGAACTCGCGTGGCGCCGGCCGGAGCGCCGGTTGCGGCGCGCGCCGGCGGGCGATCTGGCGGGCCATGGCGGCTTTGAGGCTGAGACCGGCATGAATGAGGGCCCCCAAGAGAATAAGCGCGGCCCCGGGCTCGCCAGCCGCGTCCTGATCCTCCGGTCCAAGGGCGCTGAGCCGGTCCGGCATCGGGTCATTTCCGTCCTCGCCCAAGTCATCCGGGACGTAGTCGCGCAGACCGACAGCGGCCGACAGGCAGAGTATTGTGCCACCCGCCAGAATAGCCGCCAACACAAGCATTGCGGCTCCATGGCCGGCGAGCAACCGGCTTGGAACCGCGAGAATGGCATCGCCCGCGACGCCGCCAAGACCGGTTGGCAAGGGCCAGCGGGGGGTGACCGGCAGCAGGGAGGCGAGCCCCGCCGACAGGAATCCGCCCACAAGCCACAGCCCAAGCCTGGCCCTCACCCGTTCAAGGCGCCGTGCGGTGAGGAGCCGCCATCCCCAAAGACTTAGGGGCGTCAGAAACGCGATCGCCGAAACGCCAAGCATTTGCATGATCAGATCGGCGGCGACGGCTCCCGGCGCACCGAGAAGATTATGCACGGGTCCGGAAACCGCATGGTTCAAGCTTGGATCTTCGACCGACCAGGAAGAAAGCGCCAGGGAAATCGCCGCCGCCGCACCGATCAGGGCGAGGCCGGCAAGTTCGGCACCACGCCGCAAAGCGAAGACACGCAGGGACTCTGGGATCAGACCGATGGCCGAAAAATGAGTGGTTGTCCGCATTCTGTTTCGCCGCCGCCCTTTATGCGTGGTCCTTCAGCCGGCCGCGCTGGCGATCAATCGCAATCGACCATGATCACTTCAACGGCGGGCGCTCATGGCGCTATCTCATTGTTTTATTACATGATCTTATCCAAAAATCCTGAAAGGGATCGTGCGGAAAACCACGATCCGCCAAGGCGGAGCCCACTCGCAAGGACGGTCATCGAAGGGTTTGGGCATCACCGCCAGCGAATGTGCCGCAAATTATCAAGCCGCGGTTAAAGCTCTTTTAACCTTGCGTTCTCCACGCGAAACCGAATTTCTGATAATGACGGTTCAACGATGATCGGTATGGGCTTTACCCATGCGGACTCCAGTCGCGGGTGGCTTACCCGATTATCTTAGATGGGTCCTATAGACAGGAATGTGTGGAGGACAGAGTAAAAAGCATAAGAGATGCTTGCGCTAATTGGGACAGGTCTTTGATTTTGTCTTTGATTTTGATCGCGCCCCGGCCTTGACGCCTCCTGATCCTTGGCTTATGGGACATCATCTCAAAGATCGCTTAGAGACGACACGGCCGCAGGCCTTTGGCCGGCCGGCGAGGGCCGTTGAGCGGCTGGATCATAGCTCAGGAGTACCCATGTCCCGCCGTTGCGAATTGACCGGCAAGGCTGTGCAGACCGGCAATTTGGTCAGCCATTCCAATCACAAGACACGGACGCGGTTTTTGCCGAACCTCTGCAATGTGACGCTTATTTCCGAGATCCTGCAGCGGAAAGTCCGCATGCGCGTGACCGCCGCAGCGTTGCGCTCGGTCGAGCATCGGGGCGGACTTGATGCTTTTTTGGTCAAGGCGAGCGACGCGGACCTGTCGAGGGACGTCCGTGCCATCAAGCGAGCGATCGTCAAGAAACAGGCGGCAAGCGACTGAAACCGCTTCACCCTTGATCCATGGGCTTGCTGATCTGAAGGCCATATCCGGCGGCCCAAGCGAGGCGAGAAATTTGTCACACCCCACCGGTCTCGGCACGGTCAGACCGCTGTCGCCCGTTATTCCGTCCGCCCTGATAGCTGTCTTGGCCATTGTGCAGATGGTGCTTGGCACGAGCCCGGCGGTTGTTGCGTTATGCGTGGCGGCGGTCGCTTTGCCCTTCTTGCAACTGGTGTTGCTTGGACGCGACCTTTATGGCGTGCTGAACCTTGTCTTTAATCTAAAATATATTGGTTTCGCCCTGGTTGCGAAAACCCTCTACGGGCAAACACTCGACTCGCACCTGTACGACCCCCATGCCGCGTTCGAATTGACCCTGCTCGTCATGCTGTCTGTGACAGCGATGCTTATCGTTGCAAGGGCGTTGGACAAGGATAGCAGTTTTTTCTCTTTTCCCATGGATTTGGTGAGTCTCCGGCGATTGTCGGTTGCATGTATTTGCATTGGGATGCTGGGGAATCTTGGCTA
>DATJLX010000034.1:0-7656 GCA_035509135.1 Methylocella sp. | reverse complement strand
AACCTGTGATGGAAACCGCGGAAGCCGCCGAAATGATGGAACCCACGGAAACCACTAAAAGCGTGTAAGCCGGGAAAACCACCAAGGCCCCGGAAACCATGAAAACCACCGAACCCATGGAAGCCCCCAAAACCGCCATGGAATCCTCCGAAGCCGCCATGGAATCCACCAAATCCGCCGCCGCCGTGGAAACCGCCGAAGCTGCCGCCTCGTCCAAAACCAAAGGCCGGCGTGGGCGTGCTTAAACACAGCCCGATGGCGAGCACGATGGCCACGAAGAACGTCAAAAAACGCTCCCGCAAACTTCCCTTTCGGGAAGGTGTATTCGAGATTTTCTGAGGAAAATGGTGAGGTACTCTCGGCTCAGCAACGCGGCCCACCCGGGAACTCAGCCCCGGCCACATGGCGAGAATTGTCCACCGAATAGGCTTCGACTCGGCGATTCTGTTTCCTATTGCCATTTGACGGCGAAACCTCCCGTCAGGCACTTTTTGCTAGGAGTCCCCCTCTCCTCGCAGCGGCACTTTAGCGAATTAGTGCCTCTACGCAGCGTTCCGGAGGCTAAAACCCAACAAATGATCCTCTAGGCCGAACTTGTCCATAACACACTCCAAGAACACGCTTCACGTTCAAAAGTTCTCCCTTTCGCGTAAGCTGCACGCGAAAATAATTCCCCGGTTAAAATTCCGGCTGGTAAAACTATTGCTGATATTGCTTGGTTTAGGCCAATCTTGAGGCCCCACTTCTTATGCCTTCGTTGGCTGCTTGCAGGGAATATTCTTGCTTGCCAAAAGCGTGGCAAGCTCGCCTGATTGAAACATTTCCCGGACAATGTCGCAGCCGCCAAGGAATTCGCCCTTGACGTAAAGCTGGGGGATCGTCGGCCAGTTGGAAAATTCCTTGATCCCTTGCCGGATCTCGTCATTGGCAAGGCAGTTCACGGGTTCATAAGCGACATCCAGATAACCGAGAATCTGCACAAGTTGTCCAGAAAATCCGCATTGCGGGAAGTTTGGGGTTCCTTTCATGAACAAAACGACGTCATTCTTGTCGATCGTGGCTTGGATTTCGTCCTTGATAGGCATGGCTCGTCCTTTCAGATAATCGTCTTTGCGGGGAAAATATTACTGCGCTGACTTTGGCGCAGAAGTTTGAAGCTGCAGCGCATGCAGGGCGCCGCCCATTGCCCCGCCCAGCGCCTTGTAAACAAGCTGATGTTGCTGGAGCTTGGATTTGCCGGCGAATTCCGAGGAAATAACGATCGCCGCCCAATGATCATCATCGTTCTGCAGGGCAATCATTTGAACCTTGGCGTCGGGAATGCCCTCTTTAATCAGGCGCTCGATTTCGGCTGACGGCATAGGCATAGTGTGGTTTTCCTCATATGTTCGAGTGTCCAGCGCACGGGATCCGCCGCACCAGACTGCTTTAGGCCTGCGTTTGAGCCATATAGCGAGGCAGCCAAGCCTCATCGGCCTGCGCCAACTCCGCCACCAATATGGCCGTCCCAGAGCCGAGGGTCAATGTGTCGCCGCCGGTGACGCCGATGATGGCACAGGCCACCCCCGCGTCGCCGGCACGCTCCTCGATCGCCTCAGCACTGTCTGGAGCCGCTGTCACAATGTAGCGTGCCTGATCCTCGCCGAACCAAAAGCCATGGCCGGGCAGCGATGACGAAACGTCAATCGACGCGCCGAGGGTGCCTGCCACCGCCATTTCGGCAAGCGCCACCGCCAAACCACCATCCGAAATGTCATGCACTGCGGTCACGGCCCCTTGTTCGATAAGGCTGCGCACAAAATCGCCATTGCGTTTTTCCACTACGAGATCGACAGGCGGCGGCGCGCCCTCCTCGCGCTTGCAAATTTCGCGCAAATAGAGGGACTGGCCAAGCCAGCCCTCCGTTCTGCCGATCAACAGGATTTTTTCACCCGGCCGCTTGAACGGTAGCGTCGCGGTTTTTGTCACGTCTTCGACAAGGCCGACACCCCCAATGGCGGGGGTCGGGGCAATCGCGCGTCCGCTGCTCTCATTGTAGAGCGAGACATTGCCGGAAACGACCGGGAAATCGAGCACCCGGCACGCTTCGCCAATCCCCTCGATGCAGCCGATCAGTTGACCCATGATCTCCGGTTTTTCGGGATTGCCGAAATTCAGATTGTCGGTGATGGCGCGCGGCAAGGCGCCTACCGCGGTCAGATTGCGCCAGGCCTCGGCGACGGCCTGTTTGCCACCCTCATAAGGGTCGGCGTTGCAATAGCGCTGCGTGACGTCGGTTGTCAGCGCCAAGCCCTTCGGCCCCTCGTCAATGCGAATGACCGCCGCGTCGCCGCCCGGGGGCTGCACGGTATTGCCAAGAATCAAATGGTCGTATTGCTCATAAATCCAGCGTTTGGAGCACAGATCCGGGCTGGCGATCAGCCGCGCCAACGCCTTGGCATGCGAGATTGGTGCGGCCGTTGTCGCGGGATCGATGCGAGGTCCCCTTTGCGTCTGCGTCTGGACATGCGGGCGATCATAAAGAGGAGCCGCGTCGCCGAGTTCCTTGATCGGCAGATCGGCTTTGACGGTTCCGCGATGCGTCACCGTGAAGCGCAGCGTTTCCGTGGTCTCGCCGATGATGGCGAAATCGAGCCCCCATTTGCGAAAGATTGCCTGGGCTTCTGCTTCCTTGGCCGGATCAAGCACCATCAGCATGCGCTCCTGGCTTTCGGAGAGCAGCATCTCATAAGCCGACATGTTGGTCTCGCGGCAGGGGACGCGATCGAGGTCGAGGGCGATCCCGAGATCCCCCTTGGCGCCCATTTCGACGCCCGACGAGGTAAGGCCAGCCGCGCCCATGTCCTGGATCGCGACGACCGCGCCGGTCTGCATCAATTCCAGGCAGGCTTCGAGCAGAAGCTTCTCGGTGAACGGATCGCCGACCTGCACCGCCGGGCGCTTTTCCTCGGCGTCGGCTTCGAAGCTAGCCGAGGCCATGGTCGCACCATGGATACCGTCGCGGCCGGTCTTCGAGCCGAGATAGACGATTTTATTGCCTACTCCCTTCGCCTTGGCGTAGAAAATCTCGTTTTTCTTGGCGATGCCGACCGCCATCGCGTTGACGAGAATATTGCCATCGTAACTTTTATCGAAATTCGTTGATCCACCGACCGTCGGCACTCCGAAACTGTTGCCGTAAGCGCCGATCCCGGCGACGACGCCTGCGACAAGATGGCGTGTGCGGGGATGCTCCGGCGTGCCGAAACGCAAGAGATTCAAGCAGGCAACGGGCCTCGCGCCCATCGTGAAAACGTCGCGCAGGATTCCGCCAACGCCTGTCGCTGCGCCTTGAAACGGCTCGATGTAGGAGGGGTGGTTGTGGCTTTCCATTTTGAAGATGCAGGCGAGCCCCTCTCCGAGATCGATGACACCCGCGTTTTCACCTGGCCCCTGAATCACCCAAGGTGCCTTGGTCGGGAGTTTGCGCAGATGTTTCCGCGAGGATTTATAGGAGCAGTGCTCATTCCACATGGCTGAGAAAATGCCGAGCTCCGTGAAGGTCGGGACCCGGCCAATGAGGGCGAGAATGCGCTGATATTCATCCGGCTTGAGGCCATGCGCGGCAACAAGCTCGGGGGTGACCTTGGGCTCTTCATCCGTCACGATCGGCTTGTCCTTGCTTTTGTGGCCTCCAAGCGCGCGATTGCCACGCTCGATCCTGGCTATTTGGGCTCTGAAGCCTGCCTGGCTGGTTTCATCTCAAACCCCGCCTCTAAGGAGGGGAACGGGACGGATGCGAAACTCAAGCGGCTTCTCAAAAACGCGGCGCGCCGGCAACAAGCCCGTTCCATCCATCCCCTCGTCACAGGCTTCCCTCAAACGCACTCGCCAGCCCCCTGGCGCTGGCGAAGCCCATTCTAAATGCTATTGATAGCGGTAAGCCAGCGTATCCTCGAAGTTCGATAAGAACGAATAGCCGTGTGATATCAATAAGTTACGGCAAGCAAGCTGATCATCATAGGATAGATGTTTATGCTCGTAATGGATGATTCTCGGGAGACATCCCGCCGCGACCGCTGATTTCACCACGGCAAAATCATGTCCTTCCGTATCGATCTGAATTGCGGTCAGCTTTTGCAAAGCAGAATGTTTCTTCAGCAATTGGCCAATCGTGACAACAGGCACGCGGAGCGATTCAATGTGCTGGTCCAAATTGCTTCCGGCCATGCCCTCCTTGCTCTGATGCTTGAGGAGAACGGTCTTTTCGAAGCTCGCGAGGCCATGCGCCCAATCGGGGAAATGAGTTGCTTTCGGATTGATGCGGAAGAGTTCCGCTTCCCCTGGTTCGCTGCTCACGGCGCAATTTTCAAAGGAGATATTGGGTTGTCCAGCATAGTTTCGCTGCAGTTCCTCGAACCGGTCAGGAATGGGCTCGACCAGCACTGCGGGGAGGTCGAGGGCGACGATCATCTCGTGAATCGGGTCGGCGAGCACGCCGTCATTGGCTCCGATTTGGAGGATCGCCCCTTTGCCATCAACCAGAATGCTGTGCTCGACAAGCAATCTGAGAAGCGGGATCGATGGGCCATTGCCGGCTTTCCGGCGCTCTATTGCGATTCCCAGTCTTTCGAGCTGGGTCCGAATGAACTTCTGTCCTTTCCTTTTCATGGCGGAAATCATCCAAGTTCCTTCAGCCTCATGCAAATTCAGCCCATGATCAATTGCTGGAACCGCCGGCCGCGCATCCATTTATAACGGTGGACGAAGCTTTAGTTGCAAGCGAGACTCTCGAACAAGCCGCGTCCATCGATGCCGCCGACCAACGGATCAATGAGATTTTCGGGATGCGGCATGAGCCCGAGAACGCGAAAATTTTCCGAATAGATCCCGGCGATATCGTTGATCGACCCATTGGGATTGGCGTCTCCATTTCGGCCGCCGCGTGAATCGCAATAGCGGAAGGCGACGCGGCCACCCCCTTCGAGGCGCTTGATCGTCTCCGCATCCGCCGAATAATTGCCCTCGCCATGGGCGATCGCCACTTTGATCACTTGGCCCGGCCTGTAGTGAGAAGTGAAGGCCGTGTCGGCTCGCTCGACGGTCAAATGCTGCATCCGGCATACAAAGCGCAAGTTGGCGTTGCGCATCAGGACGCCGGGCAAAAGCCCCGACTCGACCAGTATCTGAAAGCCGTTGCAGATGCCGAGGACCAAGCCGCCCCGGGTGGCATGCGCTCGAACGGCGTCCATGATGGGGGCGCGCGCCGCAATGGCCCCGCAGCGCAGATAATCGCCATAGGAAAAGCCACCGGGCAGCAGGACGAGACCGGTGCCAGCCGGCAGGGCAGTTTCGCCATGCCAGACAATCGACGGCTTCTTGCCGGTGGTTTTCTCGATGGCACGGATCGCGTCCCGCTCACGATTTGAGCCGGGGAAAAGAACAATCGTGGTGTTCATCCGTTGGCGATTATTTCCCATTCATGGCGCATCCGCGGGCCCCCGCGAAAAATCTAGAGGAATTCCACCTGGAAATTCTCGATAATTTGGTTCGCAAGCAATTTCTCGCAAGCGGAACGCAGCAATCCTGCTGCCGTAGTGCGATCGTCCGCCGCAAGCTCCATCTCAAATATCTTGCCTTGCCGCACACTGTCGATACCCTCGATACCGAGGGATTTGAGGGCTCCCTCTATGGCTTTGCCCTGCGGATCGAGAATACCGTCCTTGAGGGTGACGATAACCCGCGCTTTCATCGTTGCGGTCCCTACCTCCGTCCGCCGTGTGTGGTTTTGCTAAGGATGGACAAGAACACCTCGGGCGCGAACGTTTGCCCGGGGTGCTGCCATGACAGGCACGGCCCAAGCGTCATTGGACAAGCTTTGGCCCATTGGCCCGCGGCTGCTCGTTTTCCTGCAAGATTCCGAGCCTTCTCGCGACTTCCGTATAGGCCTCGACCAAGCCCCCAAGATCGCGGCGGAACCGGTCCTTGTCGAGCTTGTCGTTTGATTTGATGTCCCAAAGGCGGCAGGAATCCGGGGAAATCTCGTCGGCGACGACGATCCGCATCATATCGCCTTCCCAAAGCCTGCCGCATTCCATCTTGAAATCGACAAGCCGGATGCCGACGCCAAGGAAAAGCCCCGAAAGGAAATCATTGACGCGGATCGCGAGCGACATGATGTCGTCGATTTCCTGAGGCGTGGCCCAGCCAAACGCCGTAATATGCTCCTCGGAGACCATCGGGTCGTTGAGTTCATCGTTCTTATAGTAGAATTCGATGATCGAGCGCGGCAATTGGGTGCCTTCCTCGATGCCGAGACGGGTCGAAAGCGACCCCGCCGCGACATTGCGAACAACGACTTCGAGAGGAACGATTTCCACTTCCCGAATCAATTGCTCCCGCATGTTGAGACGTCGGATGAAATGCGTTGGCACGCCGATGTCGTTGAGATTTTGGAAAACGAATTCCGAGATACGGTTGTTTAGCACCCCTTTTCCGTCGATGACCTCGTGCTTCTTGGCGTTAAAAGCCGTTGCATCATCCTTGAAATGCTGGATCAATGTACCCGGCTCGGGGCCCTCGTAGAGAACCTTTGCCTTGCCTTCGTAAATGCGCCGGCGGCGATTCATTGGGATTAACCGTGGCTTGAGGTGATCCATGGGGGCCGTGGCTCCTTTAAACGTCCGTGCGCCCGCTTCCGGACACACCATGGATATGGATGTCAAGAAAGGGCGGAAGTCGTAGGCTCTGCGCTTATTTGTCGCCGCGGTATCGAGGGGCCGTGAATTTACCAAGGGGGAGGTAAGCTCGTCAAACCCAACCTATCCGAAAGCGGATTTTTGCACAATGCCAAGCTAACGCTATGAGCAAGCAGGCAAGTCGAGATATTCGCGGAATTGATCCTCCCTGTCGGCGTAGCGGTTCGTCTTTAGCAGAGATTCGGGGCGGGATACAGGAAGAAATGGAGCTTCACCTTCGCTTTGCAAAGAGTGACGATTTCAGGGAGGGTTGCTATTATGCACCGAGTCGCGCTATCGCGCGAAGGGAACGGTTCCACAGCGGGTCCATGAGGAGCATCATGACAACTTTTGACGAGCGCGAACATGCTTTCGAAGCCAAGCTCGCTCATGACGAGGAACTGAGGTTCCTGGCGAGGGCGCGGCGCGACAAGCGGCTCGGCCTTTGGGCCGCCGGAAAACTCGGCAAGTCAGGCGCGGAGGCGGAAGCTTATGCAATCCAGCTCGTTGCCGTGGACATCGAGAAAGCGGGCGCCGACAGGATTGTCACAGCGATCCGGGCCGATTTCGACCGGGCGGGAGTCGCCATCCCCGATCTTGAGATTCGCAAGCAAATGGAGGCGTTCTGGGCGGAGGCGGTCGAGGAGATCAGCAAAGGCACCGGTCAGGGCAAGAAAAATCCCGCGAAGGGCTAAATGTAAAGGTCCGCGCCGTGTCCGGGGGAGACAATCAAAAAATCAGAGAGTCAAAATAGAGAGTCAAAATAAAGCCAGCGCAGAATCTCGGTTGCTCCAATTCTCTGTGCCAGACGTCACCTCGCGTCAGCTGATTTCAGAATGGCGGAGACCAGCGAATAGACTTGCCGGTTGCGGGTCGCGGGGCTGGCACGCGGATAGAGATCAAGGGCAGCCGCGTCAACCGCTGCCTGATCAAGCCGTGC
>DATJLX010000033.1:0-4069 GCA_035509135.1 Methylocella sp. | reverse complement strand
TTCGGTGTCGCCTTCCTTGACATGCGAGAAGGTCGTTTCAGCCGGTTTCTCGATATTTGCATTGGCAGCTTCCATCGTCATTCCTCCTTCATCACGAGAATCAAATGCGCCGCTGTGGATGTGCTCAAAATCATTGCCTATCAGATCGCACAAGAATGACGTCCGTCAAGTTTTCTGCCCATTTCCCCGCAAGCCTAGGAGGTGCCGTTCGCCCTTGCAAAGGCGTTAGGCGTAAAGTGCCGAAAGCAGGGGCAATTTGGCGTCATCATGCTCAAAATTCGACCTCGAGTTCTTCGATGTCATCGGCTTCCTGCTTGGCGGCATCGATCCACTCGATCATCTCGGGCATGGTCATGATCGTTTGGCAATAGGCATTGCATAACGCATCCAATTTGACGTGATAAGTGTGGAACCGCGTCACGACCGGAGCGTACATGGCGTCGGCCATCGAGCGCTCGCCCATAAGAAAGGGGCCGCCGTAGCGCCTGAGACAATCCCTCCAGATCTCGGTAATCCGGTCAATATCGGCTTGCGCGCGAGTCCAGACCTTGAAATTGGGGAAATCTTTTTTGAGATTCACGGGCAGGGCGGAGCGCATGGTGCCAAAGCCCGAATGCATTTCTCCGCAAATCGAGCGGCAATGAGTCCGCTTCGCAAGGTCTTCCGGCAGCAAAAGCGCCGCCGGCTTGATCTCGTTCAAATACTCGCCAATCGCGAGCGTGTCCCAGACCTTGACGCCCTTGTGATTGAGGCAAGGCACCAGGAAGGAAGCAGATAAGAGCAACAATTCGGCGCGCATCGCGGGATCATCCTGCGAAACGACAATCTCCGAAAAAGGCAGCCCGGAAAATTTGGTCATTAACCAGCCGCGAAGCGACCACGAGGAATAGTTTTTGCTGCTGATCGTGAGCGTAGCTTCGTCCAACGCGCATTCTCTCCAGTGAGAAACGTAATCTTGGCTATCATGCCGGCGCATGCAAACCGTCATGGTTTAGCGCAAACCAGAGCATAATGCGTGCCGACATCCCCGGCTCCGCGGTCCCTCACCCCTCCGCTTCGGGTCAATCCCCCTATAGGCAAAGCGCCAAACTGCTTAGCCAAATCGCAAGAAGGTCAGAAGCGATGGTGTCACATTCTTGAAGGTTGGATGCGGTTTTGTCAGATCGTCGGCTATAATCACGCCACAGCGGCGATTTCGTGCCTATGCAATGTCTTTGGCTCGATGCGTTTTGCTGAGATTATGATGGCGCCGGGCGTTGAAAATGTTTCCTGTTGCTGCATGTACTCAGGCGTTGCATTTTTCACAGGAGGATGAAGTGGGTCTATTGGATGGAATTTTAGGCGGAGTTATCGGCGCCGAGGCTTTGTCTCTCGTCAAGGACTATATCGAGAAACATGGTGGTATCCAGGGCGTCGTAGGCGAATTTGAGAAGACCGGCTTTGGCCAACAAGCCAAATCGTGGGTTTCGACCGGGCCCAATCTCCCAATCACCGCCGAACAGATCCAGCAGGCGCTTGGCTCGGATAAGGTCAAGGAACTGGCCGCCAAATTCGGCATTCCCGTTGACAAGGTCTCGGATTTGCTAGCGAAATATCTGCCAACCGCTGTTGATAAGGCAACTCCGGAAGGCAAGCTGCCGCCGCAATAACGCCGCGCCTCCAAGAAGACCGCGGTTCGCTTCCGCCGGATCGTCTCACGGGAGGTCCGGCGGCGCTTGCTCTATGGAAGGGAAGGCGTGTTGCCCCGTAGGATGAAGGCCATAGACACGCCGAGTAAATGATTTTCCCCTCATCCGATCATGCACCCATGAAGGAAATCAGAGAGCCATCGCGGCTTACGCCTGTCATCGCGGAAACGGATGTCCTTGTGGTCGGCAGCGGGCCCGGGGGGCTCGCGGCGGCGATCAGTTCGGCTCGGGCGGGGGTGCCGACCATGCTGGTCGAGCGCTATGGCTGTCTTGGCGGCAATCTGACCCATGTCGGGGTGGAGGGCATCGCCTGGTACCGCCATGAGAAAACCGTTGATGTCGAGGGAATCGGCGTAGAATTCGAGCAGCGTGCCAAGAATTCCGGGGGAGCCGTGCCGGAGCCGCAATCGCTCAGCCATGCCATCAATGCGGAGATGTTCAAGGTCATAGCCGACAATTGGGTCCAAGAGGCCAGAGTCGAGACTCTCCTTCATGCGCTCGCCGTCGGCGTTGTTCGTGACGGTGATGATCTGAAAGGAATCGTCATTGAAAGCAAGTCCGGGCGCCAAGCGATCTTGGCCAAGCGCATCATCGACGCCACCGGAGATGCGGACATTGCGGCGCTTTGCGGCGTCCAATGCCGCAAGACCCCGAAGGAGGACATGCTGTCGGTCACGGTGATGTTCTCATGCTCCGGTGTCGACAGGGCCCGCTTCCTGGATTACGTCAAAGCGAACCCGAAAAAATACAAGGACTGGGGCAAGAATTGGGAAATGAAAACCGGCGGCAAGGAAGACGAGCTGTTCAGCCCCTATCTTGAAGAGCCGTTCGACAAGGCCCGGGAAAAAGGCATCATTCCCGCCGGCCTGAAAAGCATAGGCGGAACCTGGAGCGCGATCAGCGAGCATGGCGAGGCCACCTATCTCAATATGGTGCATATGCTTGAGTACGATGGCACCGATGTCCGCGACCTCACCCGCGCGGAGATGGAGGGGCGGCGTCAGGCCATGCTCGCGATCAAGGCGCTTCGGGGTTTCGCGCCAGGCTTCGATAAAGCGGCTTTGAGAAATTTTGGCATGACGGTCGGCATTCGCGATACGCGGAAAATTATCGGCCGTTACGCCCTGACCGAGCGGGATGTCCGGGAACAGGCTCGCTTCGAGGAGTCCATCGGCATCTTCCCGGAATTCATCGATGGCTACGGTGTTTTGATCCTGCCGACGACGGGGCGGTATTTTCATGTCCCTTACGGGGCCCTCGTGCCTGAGGGCGTGGACAATCTGCTGATCGCCGGACGTTCGGTGGCCGGGGACAAGATCTCGCACGCCGCCGTCCGCAACATGATGTGCTGCACCGTCACGGGGCAGGGCGCCGGTGTGGCTGCCGCCGTCTCCGTGAAGAACAGAGTGTCAACCGCGAAGGTCGCGATCACGGATATCCAAGCCGAACTGAAACGGCAGGGTGTTCGTTTCAGCTAAATTGAGCCATCCCAGTTTGCTCGAACCTGCTGTTGCTTGCCATCAGCGTCCGCGTTGCCGGTGCCAGAACACATAGACGAGCGCGGCGATCAAGAGCCCGAGGCTGAAAATTGCTCCGGCATGCTCCACATCCCGGGCCACGGCTTTGACGTCGGAAACATGCGCACCAATCGAGAACCCAGCCAGCGTCCATACAGAAACCCAAAGAGCCCCGCCGAGCGCATTGAAAAAAAGAAAGCGCTTCCAATCCATCGACGACATGCCCGCCACGACGCCGTTCAACTGACGCAGGACATTGACAAATCGAGCGAAAGCGACTGTTAAAGGGCCATATCGCGCAAAAAACGCTTCCACTTGGCTGAGGCGACTGGCGGTGATCCCAATCGTTGCTCCGTAGCGCAGGACAAGGGCGCGGCCGAGCCGCCTTCCTATCAAATAGCCGATGTTGTCGCCGACCACGGCGCCAGCCCACGCCGATAGCATCAGAAGCGGCAGCGAGAGTTCGCCACGCCCCGCGAGAACCGAAGCAAGAATGAGCAAAGACTCGCCAGGAAGAGGCAGTCCAAGAGACTCAAATGTCAGAATAACCATGACGGCGGCAGCGCCGTACTCATGGACAAGAGGCTCCAGGTGTCTAAAAAAATGTTCGATTTCAACGATCAATTCGGCTCTCGCCTCTGGCCCCGCGCATTCCGTTGAGCTTACACGATGCAAGAAATCATCGCGAGCCGTGTTCATCAATCCAGACGGCATAACCGGTTTGGTCTTCGAGACCGTGGCCAATCTAGGCTATGTAACGGGTCCTGCCAGAATGAAAAAGCAGGCTATGGGTGGCACATTGCATATTTACCACGCCGAAAGACCGCCTGGCTATGCTTCTTGAATCGGAGCCAGGCGGAGGTG
>DATJLX010000032.1:0-16692 GCA_035509135.1 Methylocella sp. | reverse complement strand
TGAACCGCGATGCTGATCAATTCCCACATGAAACGGTGCTCCCATGCCTTTGTTCGACACGCCGCGTAAACGTCAGTATTGACTGCGAATTCGACTCCGGATTCAGCTTCCAGTCGCGCTGGAACATATTTACAACTTCTGGGTATCCGGTCGTCGCATGCTCTTGACGGCAATCAGCCAACTCGTGGTCCAAGAATTCATAGCCCACCGAGCACCGGGGTTCGCCCGGGAGGTTTCGGCGGGATCTTTCCGATGGCCAAACATCCGTTTAAAAAGCCGGACTTCGGCTTGGACTCCGCCTTATTGACACCGTTGCCCTTGCTTAGCATAAATCGCGTTGAATAGGCTCTTGCCTGCGGGCGTTTCGTGCTGTCGGCGCGAGCCGCAGCTGTTTGTTGTGTCGCATAATCTAAAAAGTCTACAACTTTTTGGGATCATGCTCTGGATAGAAAATGGGAATCCGGTCGGGATAACACAACCGCTGGTACAGCCTAGTTCAACAGCGGGCTCCAGGAAGGATCGGAACCATAATTTGGCGTCGGAACTGGAAATTCGCCGCGCCCAAACACATCGATCATGAAAATCTTCGCGCCGCCCTGCCCACCCGGATCGCGAAAGAACATCAAGTAGAGACCATTCGGCGCCCAGGTCGGCCCCTCATTATGAAAACCTTCGGTCAAGACTCGCTCGCCGGAGCCATCGGGATGCATCACACCGATCGCGAATGTGCCGGCTTTTTGCTTGGTAAACGCAATTAAATCGCCTTTCGGCGACCAGACGGGCGTAGAATAGCGTCCTTCGCCAAATGAAATGCGTTTCGGGTCGCCCCCGTTTGCCGACATGACATAGATCTGCTGGCTGCCGCCGCGGTCCGATTCAAACACGATTTGCGATCCATCGGGTGAATAGGACGGAGACGTGTCGATCGCATTGGAATCGGAGAGCCGTGTCGTCGTCCTGGTGCGCAAATCCATCGAGTAGAGATTGGATGAAAGACCTTGCGAAAGCGACATCACCACCTTTTGCCCATCCGGCGAGAACCGTGGCGCGAAAGTCATGCCCGGGAAATTGCCGACAACCTCGCGCTGCCCTGTCTCGATGTTTAAGAGCAGCACTTTCGGGTCGGACGCGCCAAACGACATATAGGTCACATCCTGCGACGAAGGAGAAAATCTTGGCGTCACGACGAGATCGTCGCCGCGCGTCATATAGCGCAGATTGGCGCCGTCCTGATCCATGATTGCGAGGCGTTTGCGGCGGTGCTCGGGTGGCCCCGTCTCGTCGACAAAAGCAATCCGTGTATCAAAAAATCCCTGTTCGCCGGTAATCCGCGAGAAAATAGCATCCGAGATAATATGGGCGACCCGGCGCATATTGTTCAGATCGGTCACATATTGGCTTCCGGCGATTTGCGCGCCCGTCGCGACATCCCACAGCCGGAACTCGGTTTGCAGCCGCCCATCGGAACCGCGGCCGGCACGGCCGGTCACAACGAATTGCGCATTGATCATGCGCCAGGAGTCCATCTTTGGAACCTGGTCCGGATTGCCAATCGCTTCCACAAAGGTTGCTGGGTCAATAGGCGCAAGGAACACAGAACGCTTGAAATTATTGGTAATGATGCCCGTCAACTGGGATCCGGCCGCCGGGTCGCCGGCAAAAGCGGTCACCGCGATCGGTATGGGTTTAAATTCTCCTGCGCCATGCACATCGAGATAGCGGTCCTGTTGGGCACGGGCCTTGGAAGCAAATCCCAAACCGCCGAGCAAGATCACAGCCGCGATGACCACGGCCGAGATTTCAACCAGGGAGAGAAAACTGCGCCGCATGGACGAACGAGCCAAGGAGAAGCAAAATATCACAGCATTTCCTCTGGATCGAAACGAACGATCCGGCCTTTCCATTGGTCGTAATAGGGCTGATATTGAATGGGTATGTGCAACGGATCGCAGCGCCGCACAGCCCGTATCGCGCTTTCCGCCAGACTGCGCAGATTAGGATCGGATGGAGGGTTTAGCAGCACAGGCTGGCCTATGAGCGAACCGTCCGGCGTATATTGAACATGAATTTCCGGGATATATTTCTGTTGGCCGCCGAGCCCCGCAAAATTCCAGCACCTTTTATACTGCTCTTGCAGCAGTCCGTCGAGCTGATCCCAAAGCGAAGGCGACATTTTGGCAGCATTGGCCATCGGCGAACCGAGTGAAGCCAACTGGCTCAATTCATGCCCGCTCGCCTGCTTTTTTTGCGGCGTCTCCTTGTTGAGAAACTTGGCAATATCGCCGAGATCAAATTTCTGTGCCGCCTCGGCGACCTCGTCTCCGGATTTTGGCTTGGCCACAGGCTTTTGCTTTTCCCTTTGCTTGTCCTCCTCAAGCAGCTTGTCCCGCTCGAGCAACTTGGCCAATTGGTCCGGCTTGAATTTTGGCGCAGTCTTTTTCGGCGTCTCGACGGCTGGTTTTGGCCTCGGCAAGGCCGTCTTTGGGGCCATCGACTCTGCCTCTTCATCGAGCTGCGGCTTTGGCGGCGCAACAACAGCGGGCTTGGCCGCCGGTGACTTCGGCGCTGTTTCTTGGGCTCGCTCAATCAAGCTATGTTCAAGCGATTTCGGCGGCACTTGCGGATCGGCTTGGCCTTTTTCCGCTTGACGTTTCAGCGGTGAAGGCGGCGTGGGAACTTGCTTTGGCGAATCGATTGGCGAGGACTGCGGCTGGAGCTCGGAGATTTCGGCAATTTTTTCGCTTCGTTGGCGTGGCCTCACCTCAGGCGCCGTTTTTTCGCCCTTCATGATCTGACTGAACTGTTCGCCGTTGAGAATGGCGACTGGAATGCTTTCCTGCGAATTGCTTAAGGGGGGTGTCCCGGAAAACGAAAGCAATGCCAAGCAGAGCAAGCAGAGATGAACGCCGCCCGAGACCGCGAGGCCAGGATTTTCAGGCAACGCCATGACCGGTTCAGTTCTTGTTAGGATCGGTAACCAAAGCAACTTTCTTATATCCAGCCGCAGTGATGATCGACATGACCTCGGCGATACGCCCGTAGTTCACTTGATTTGCCCCGCGCACATAGATTCGTTCGTCGGCACCCGCCGTCGCCGCCTCCTTCAATTTGTCGGCGAGCTCGGCGACTTGCACCGGCTGGTCCATGACATAAACCGAGCCCTTGTCATCGACGGCGACGGAGATTGGTTTTTGCTCGACGTTGAGCGCCGCCGCTTTGGTCTTCGGCAAATCGATCGCGACCCCTGTTGCGAGCAGTGGCGCCGCCACCATGAAAATGATCAACAGCACAAGGATAACGTCGATGAATGGCGTCATATTGATCTCGGCCATGGCGCGATAACGCGGAACGCCGCGCCGCCCGCGCCCACCCTTGCGCATCGCTATGCCTGACAAGCCCATGTTCAAAATCTCCCGCGCATGGTTTCAAGGTTCCCGGCGCGAAACGGCGCCGGCCATCTTAATGTGCAAGGATCAGGCTGCCCGGTCCTGAATAGTATGCTGATCAATCTGACGTGACAAAATCGCAGAAAACTCGTCGGCAAAACCTTCTAGCCGAGCTTGTTTCTTGGCAACATCGCCTTGAAACTTATTATAGGCAATCAGAGCGGGGATCGCCGCGAAGAGGCCGATCGCGGTCGCGAAAAGCGCCTCCGCAATACCAGGAGCGACAACGGCAAGCGAAGTATTGCGTGCCGCGGCAATCGAGCGAAATGCGGTCATAATACCCCAGACTGTGCCAAACAAGCCGATAAACGGCCCCGCCGAGGCGACCGTCGCCAGAACCAGCAGGTTTGATTCGAGCTTCTCGATCTCGCGCGCGATAGAAACGTCGAGGACTTTCTCGATGCGCGCCTGCAAGCCCATGAATGATGAGGCCGCCCCTTGCACCGAGCGCCGCCATTCTCGCATCGCCGCGACGAATAAAGCCGCCATACCCGATGCCGGACGCGATGACAAGGTCGCATAGAGTTCGTCGAGAGAAGCGCCGGACCAGAAAACATCCTCGAACTGCGCCATGGCGCGATTCGTTTTTGCAAAAAGCAAAACCTTGTTGATGATGATCGCCCAACACCAGACCGAGGCCGCCAGCAAGCCGATCATGACGAGCTTGACCACGAAATGGGCTGACCAAAACATGCCAAGAAGAGAGACCTCCATGGCGGGCGGCGCCAATCCGGAAGCTGCAATATCAGCAGGATTCATTCCCTCATCCCTTCTAATTTTCGATTTTGGCGAAGCCTGTTCCACAGGTCAAAACCCGTTTCAGTTATGTCCTGACCCCGAAATCGGTCATTTCTGGGGCTTCCCGCCACGCTCCGCTCCCCGTCGCTGCAGCTCGCCCACAGGTTGAACATCGTCCGGATTTGGCCGCGATCTCGGTTAAAATCACGTTACAGCCCTGTTGTGGGCCGTCTAAAAAGTGGGCCGTGAATGAGTTGATAACTTTAGCTTATCAGAAACCTCTGGGGGAATACGCCGCGCCTTTCCCCCTGTAACAACAGCAATTCTAATCTTTGCTTTCAAAAGAAGGTCATCGCCACGCTGGATTTCCTGCCACATCTCGATTGAAGCGCCACCCTTTGCAGAGATTTGCGTGGCGATGAAAAGCACGTCGTCCATCAACGCGGGCTTAAGAAAATCGATGGTCATGGCACGTACCACGAAATGAAAGCCGCTAGTGCCGCCATTCGCAAAAATCCCACGGTGCTCGATGCCAAGCGCGCGCAGAAGCTCGGTACGGCCCCGTTCGAGGAAGCGCAGATAGGAGGCATGATAGACGACACCGGAAAAATCCGTGTCTTCGTAATAGACTCGCACAATGATGTGATGTGGCTCCGGCAAGGCGAATACTCCGGCACGCTTTCCCTGCCACGCCGATCACGCGGCATAGGGAATCAAATGTTTAAGCGCGATAACCCCATATCACCATCATGCCCCCCGCCGCCACCGAGTCATAGATGGCGCAAAATGGCGGATTCCCCCAATGATGGCACAGGCGCAGAGCCATTTTAATCCGCAAGACCCGCCAATTAACCATCACGATCTGCCGGCGATTGCCCATAGCGGCCAGGAACACGGCGGCGAACGGTCCGGTTGCGTCTGCGAGATCAGCAAATAAGACGGAGCCATGGTAATAACAAACAGCGCGCCGATGGCGTTTTCCATCGCGTAAAGATATTTCCCATTTTAAAAAGCCCCCCTTACATTACCTCTGCAGAGGTTAAAGCATGATCCTCGGAAATTGCAGACTCTTCAGATGAGGTGGCGCAGCAAAACAAATTGGAAACTATAAGCGTGGGAATTGGTAGCGATCATGGTCTTGCCGCAAGGCCGTGCAAGGCGAAAAGATTTTATTGCAACCGTAGTGAAGACGATTTCCTATTGTGAAGCTTAGACTGAAGGCGACGTTTCCGCGAATCTTACTCGTCAGGCCGCAAGGAAACATCCCACGGAACGAGGAAACAAGACGATGCCGCCAAGCCAAACACGCCGAATCGCCGTTCTTGGCGCCGGCGCCTGGGGAACGGCGCTCGCCAATCTCGCCGCGCGTCCAAGCGACAAGGAGGACACCGAAGTCAAGATTTGGGCGCGTGACCGCGCCCATGTCGCCGAGATGACCGCGACCGGTGTCAATGCGCGATATCTTCCTGGTGTGCCGCTCCTCTCGAATGTCCACCCCATCGCGGACCCGTCCGAAGTCCAGGGCATAGACCTCGTTCTCGCCGTGGTCCCAGCGCAAGCGCTGCGGATGGTTCTGGACATTTTTGCGCCCCATGTGGTGGAGGGCGTGCCGGTTATTGTTTGTGCCAAGGGGATCGAACACGCAACCGGTCGTTTTCTGAGCGAGGTCGCCGCCGAGGCATTCCCCGGTCATCCACCGGCCATCCTTTCCGGTCCAAGCTTTGCCAAGGAAGTTGCCCAGGGGCTACCGACCGCCGTCACTTTGGCAGCGCATGACGGCGCCCTTGCCGCCACCCTCGCTGGCATGCTGGCGACGCCTTCCCTCCGGCTCTATTCCACATCCGATGTCAGAGGAGTCGAGATTGGCGGCGCGGCGAAAAATGTTCTCGCCATTGCGAGCGGGATCGCCGCCGGCCATGGCCTCGGGGCAAGCGCCGGGGCCGCCCTCATCGCTCGCGGCTTTGCCGAACTCAGCCGATTTGGCCGTGCTCATGGGGCCCACCGCTCCACATTGGCGGGCCTTTCTGGCCTCGGCGATCTGGTGCTCACCTGCACATCGACTCTATCACGGAACTACACCTTGGGCGTCGCACTAGGGCGGGGACTGACGCTCGCGGACGCCATCGCGCGCGCAGGCCTCTGCGAAGGTCTGCACACATGTGGCGTATTGGTCGATCTCGCCCATGCCAAAGAAATAGACATGCCGATCACGGCGGCCGTCGATGCGGTGCTGGCGGAACGAATCACTGTGGAGGAAGCGATCACGGAGTTGCTGGCGCGACCCTCGAAGGCCGAATTCGCGGAGGGCGATTAAGTCTAACGCGAACTGTCGAACCCTTGTTCAATGACCGCACTTTGAGACCGCGAAGGAGAACGCACTAATGGCGCACTGGCTGATTAAGAGTGAGCCGGCCAAATGGTCCTGGGAAGACCAAGTCCATGCCAGCGAAAATGGAACGTTCTGGAATGGCGTCCGCAACCACAGTGCCAAGCTGAATTTGATGGCGATGCGGATCGGCGATCAAGCCTTCTTCTATCATTCCAACGAAGGCAAGGAAATCGTCGGCATCGTCGAAGTCATCAAAACCTATTATCCCGATCCGTCGGATCCGAGCGGCAAATTCGGAATGGTCGACGTTCGCGCGATCGAGGCCTTGGAAAAACCAGTTAGCCTCGAGGCCATCAAGGCCAATCCGCGCTTAAAAAATATGGTGCTCGTCAATAACTCACGGCTCTCGGTGCAGCCAGTGAGCGATATGGAATGGAAAATCATCCGTACCGAGGGCGGCCTTTAATTTAACGCCGCGGCTAGCATAACCCCGCGCTTGCCCGGCGCATAGAGGCATGAACTATCGCCCTCGGTACGAAGGCTTTGTTTGTCCTCAACCTACACTCTTCCTAGTAACGCGAGAATCAAAATGACCACAAGCACCGTTCCAAGCAAACCGCCTGGCGCATATCCCCAACTTGCACTATATGGCCAAGTCGGCAATGCGCCAATGAGCAGCAAAACAAGCACAACGATCAATATTGTCGAAAGCATCGCATTGTCTCCTTCACTGTTTCTTGCACCGTTTCCCGCCCCTTAATCCTCTTACTGATGCAAGGTTCCGTACTCGCGGAAGGGTTTTGCGAATCAAAGATAAGGCCGGCCGCCTATGAGTCGCTGAGGCTTTCCTGGCCGAAACTGAACGCTCGGCTGCTGAACGATTCGCTGATACTTAGAGCGCTTTCCGACCAGATATTTCCATATGATCGGTAAGAAATCTCTGAGAGTAATAGAGTTGGTGCGTGTTAGTATTAAAAAATTGAATAACTCCGAACATGCTCCAGCCGCCACCCTCACCGCCCTTTCGCGATGAGGCGTGAAATTTCAATTAACCGCGGCCGGTTCCGCTTTTCTTTCCACGCCACTTTCCTTGTTTATTGTTGCGCACGCTCTGCGATCCGCTTCATCCTCCCGCACGCCACGCGATTCATAATTTCAGCGATGTGATCGGCTTTGCGAACCTGCTTATCGGTGTATTTCGTTTTATCGCCCCGTGGCATCGTCCCACGCACCTTTCATCAATGAGAGCCCCCAGAGGGGCCGCATCGAATCGTGTCGATGCGGCCCTCTGCTCTAGGGGTATCTAAGATAAGCAGAAATGCGATCACTGCTTGTTGATCCACTCGTCGACGCGCTTGTGCGCCACGTCCTTCTCTATTCCATAACGTTCCTGGATTTTGCCTTCGAGCTGTTCGCGTTTGCCAGCGATCTTATCGAGATCGTCATCGGTAAGATTTCCCCAATGCTCCTTGATCTTGCCCTTGAACTGCTTCCAATTTCCTTCGATGCGATTCCAGTCCATAGTAAACTCCTTTAGTTTCAGATGTGTGGCAACATTTGATTGCCGCATCGCGTGCCCAACTGTCATCGAGCGGAGTTGGTTCCAGCGCTGCCTTGGCATATGCAGACGGGGCTTCACCCTCACATTTGGCTATTGGTTTTCTTATCATTAGGCCGGAGCCATCTTGACGACGAGATCAGTTACTTCACCAATCTTGTCTTCGGCATTGTCGTAGACGTCCGCCTTATAGATATCGCTCGTCGAGCGGCCGCTCTGTAGCGGTGCCTCCTTTTTTGAGCGCGGTAAATTTGCGCGGCTCTCAAACGTCTGTAATGGATCTTGGTTCCTCACCCGCGAAGAAGATCGCTACGACGCTTACGTCCGCGAGGGAGGCCGAACGCGCGAGCGTTTCATGCGAGCGCGTCGCACGGCCATCGCGGCCGATATTGGTGATCATGAAAAGAATACCGGAGAGCTTTAGGTCATCTGCGCAGTTGCCGCCATGAATAGCCGGAACCGGAACGAACTGTTGCGCGTTGGTCGCACCACAACGGCAAGCGAGGGTGCCGCGTCACATTACGCATCGCTGAGACTCTACGGAATATGAAGACTATACGAAGACATGGAGGTCTTCATGAGTTTTCCACCAGATGGGTTAGTCTCATTAAATCCGGTAGAGCTTTTGCTTCCGCTGGCCACCGCAGGGGGCATCGAAGCCGCGGGGCGCATCAACTTGGCTTTGCAAGACTACGAGCGGCAATTTGCTGGACCACGCGTTGAATTGCTCGAAGCGCTCCCTGCCGCCGTTTATATGACCGACCCGGCTGGGCGAATTACATTCTTCAACGAGGCGGCGGCTAACCTCTGGGGTTGCCGCCCGGTGCTCGGCAAGAGCGAGTGGTGCGGCTCTTGGCGGCTGTACTGGCCCGATGGCAGACCGATGCGGCATGATGAGTGCCCGATGGCCCTAGCGCTGAAGGCAGGACGCGCGATCCTTGGCGCAGAGGCGGCCGCCGAGCGACCGGACGGAACACGCGTCCCCTTCCTTGCGTACCCGACGCCGCTGCGGGATCAATCCGGTGCGTTGATCGGCGCGTTGAACATGCTGATTGACATCACCGAACGTAAGAACACCGCGCAGTTCGAGCAGCGGCTCGCCTCAATCGTGGAGTTCTCCGATGATGCCATCATAAGTAAAGACCTCGACGGTATCATTAAATCCTGGAACCCGGGGGCAGAGCGGCTCTTCGCCTATACGGCGGATGAAATTATCGGCAAGCCTATCACGCTCTTAATTCCAACGGATCGCCACGACGAGGAATCCGATATTCTTTCGCGCATCCGGCGCGGAGAATGCGTTGATCACTATGAAACCGTTCGCCGGCGCAAAGATGGAAGTTTGGTGGATATTTCGGTGACGGTGTCGCCCATCAAGAATGCCGAGGGCAGGATCATCGGAGCATCAAAAATCGCCCGGGACATCACCGAGCGGCGGCGAGCCCAGGAGCAACAGAACCTTCTCCTCAGAGAGATGAGCCATCGCGTCAAGAACCTTTTCGCCGTTACTTGTGGTCTGGTGACCTTGAGCGCGCGTTCCGCACGCACGCCGGCTGACATGGCCGAGGCGGTCCGAGAACGGCTAGGCGCGCTCGCGCGCGCTCACGGTCTCACGCGGCCCGGCCTGATCAACGGGGATGGGAAACCATGCCAAAACACGTCTTTGCATGCTCTCGTCCAAACGATCCTGGCTCCCTACGTCGATCCGGAGCACTTCGAAGACCACGGGTTCTTCCTCATCACCGGGCCTTGTCTGCCGATCTCTGGGAACGCTGTTACGAGCATTGCCCTTATCATGCACGAGCTTGCGACAAACGCGGCCAAATATGGAGCTCTTTCGTCGCATGGAGGCCATGTCCGCATCGACTGGTCCGTGAAGAGAGACGAACTTTTACTGACCTGGAAAGAGCATGGTGGCCCCTCCCTCGACGGGCCGGCGGAAAACGAAGGGTTCGGAAATTCGCTCGTGCGCCGGCTCGTGACAGGTCAGTTCGGTGGTAAGCTTTCCTATGATTGGAACCCCGAAGGCTTGATTATCCGTCTCTCCATGCCTGTGAAACATCTCACGACGTGAGATTAGCTTGGAAAGAATAGCTCATGCCTTTGTTATGCACGCAGATCAAGGAGGCCTTCCTGCCCGATTGCTTCGCAGGTCTCACCAAGCCATTGCTTGGCGGCTTCCCGTCCGAACTCATGCAATTTGCTTATCACGGACCTGGAGGCATCGAGCGATCCTTATGAAAGAAAGCATGCATGTATTCGTCGCGCGCTGATCGGATCGTTCGCGCCCCAACCCCTTGTCGGAGTTCATTCGGCCGTCCAACCACCATCGATCGAATAATTGGATCCCGTGATTTGCGCCGCCGCATCCGAGCAGAGGAAGACGAAGAGAGCGGCAACCTGATCGGCGGTGACGAATTGCTTTGTCGGCTGCGCTAGCAAGATCACGTCATGGATCACTTGTTCACGCGTTAAATGGCGCGCCTCCATTGTTTCGGGGATCTGCTTTTCGACGAGCGGCGTCCAAACATAGCCCGGCGAGACACAATTGACCGTGATTCCGAAAGTCGCAAGTTCAAGCGCCGCCGTTTTGGTGAGACCTGCTAGGCCATGTTTCGCCGTTACATAAGCGGATTTAAACGGCGAGGCGACGAGCGAATGGGCCGAGGCCGTGCTGAGAATGCGGCCCCATTTGCGGGCCTTCATGCCAGGGATCGCGGCAGCCATCGCGTGAAACGCTGCGGAGAGATTAATGGCGATAATCATGTCCCAATTTTCGCGTGGAAACTCCTCGATCGGCGCGACATGCTGAACCCCGGCATTGTTGACGAGAATATCGACCGAACCAAGCTTCGTTTCCGTCTCCTTCACCATGGTGTGGATTTCGTCCGGTTTTGTCATGTCGGCACCGGAGTAGACCGCTTTGACGCTAAACTCCTTCTCGATCGCGACCCGTTCGGCTTCGATCACTGAGGCGTCGCCCATTCCATTGATCACAATATTGGCGCCTTCCTTGGCGAAGGCACGGGCGATGGCGAGACCGATGCCGCTTGTTGAGCCGGTCACGATGGCGTTGCGGGTTTTTAGGGGCATATGTCCTCCAGGGGTTGGCGAGGACGTGACCCTCGCGAAAAGCTCCACGGCCATGCTACTATGGCGCGGCGAAAAGTTGAAACCAAAGCGAGACATGGTGCTAAAGGATCGCCTTGGCGACTCAATTGGATTATAATACTTACATAAATATTTCACGTGAAACGCGGCGGGGTAACGTTCGGTGGCTGGCGAGCCGGAAAGACTGGGGACTAAGGGCACGCTCGCCGCCGCCCTGGCACTCTGTCACCGCGACAAAATAAGCCTAACTCCAAGCAGACTTCGAATTCTCGAGATTCTTGCCCGCGAAGGCCGCCCGCTCGGCGCTTACGAGTTGATCGATAGGGTCGCTGCGGCGACCGGTAAGCGCCCCGCGCCGATTTCTATCTACCGGGCGCTGGATTTCCTGCTTGAAAACGGCCTCGTCCACAGGCTCGCGTCGCGCAACGCTTATCTTGCCTGCGGCCATGGCCACGCTGTCCAGGAGCCAATTGTGTTTCTCATTTGCGATGTTTGCGGTGAGGTTGTCGAAGCAACCTCCACGGCGATGCGCGGCGCTCTCTCCGAGATCGCCGGCCAAGCCAAATTCTCTCCTCGCGCGCAGGTCATGGAAGTTGCTGGCCGCTGCCGCGTCTGCGCGGCAACGTGAGATTCATAATCATGCAGTCGGGTGAACCGGGGAGAACTGCATCAAAATGATACTGCATCAAAATGGTAAGGAAATCCGCACTCCCGCTCCCAGCCCAACAATCGGTTTTGATGCGTGGCAGTCCCCCTCGTCTCATTTTGGCATTGCCAAAATCTATTAAAAGCAACACTCTTGGCCTTGACAAGACCGTCATCGCCTTGATGTTGGATGATTTGGCACAGGCTCATTCATTGGTGAGATTTCAATGAATTGCTTGAATTCTATTTGGATGTTGGCCTTGGGGTTCTTCACCTGGGTGAACGGTCCTAGCGCCTTGGCGGCAACTCGGCCACTCCCCCCACCGCCGCCGCCGCCCATTTCGCAGCAGGAAATGAAGCGGTCGCAGGCGCAGCCGGAGGTTTTGAAGCCGCTATCGACACCACCACGGCCGTTCTCGCAACCGGCCGTGGTGCCCTCCGTCTCTCCGTGGCAACCAATCGCCAACCAGCCTCCCTTTAATCCGGGTGCTATGCTGCTGCTGACGGATGGGACCTTGTTGGTGCAGGATCAAGGCGCAGAGAACAGCGGCAGCACGGGTTGGTGGAGATTCGCACCCGATATCAACGGGAGCTACCTGAACGGCGCGTGGTCGCAATTGGCCTCGCTGCCGGCCGGTTTCGCGCCGCTATACTTCGACACGGCCGTGCTTACCGACGGGCGGGTTATCATCGTGGGAGGCCAATACAACAACGGCCAAGAGACTTCAGCCACGCGGGGCGCGATTTATGATCCGCTCACCAATCAATGGACCTTGCTTCCTCCTCCCCCCGCCAGCGCAGGATCACCGTTTGACAGTCCTGGCACTGTACTGGCCAATGGCACCTTCATGATCGGCGCCGACGATTCTACCCATCAGGTTCTTTTCAATGCGGCCAATCTAAGCTGGACAATCACAGGCAGCGGCAAGGCGGATATCAACAATGAGGAGAACTGGTCCTTACTTCCCAACGGCGAAGTTCTGACGGTCGACGCCAATAATTACAGCAATTTGACGAATTCGGAGCTGTATCAGCCCCTATCAGGGGGCTGGAGCAGCGCTGGAAGCACGATCGTCAAACTCGATGATACCAACGCGGACGGCAGCGGCACGAATGAACTGGGGCCACAATTGTTGCGGCCGGACGGCACCGTTTTCGCCGCCGGCGCCACTGGGCACACTTCCGTTTATAGCTCCGGGACGGGAACATGGACGGCAGGCCCGGATTTCCCGGTGATCGATGGCCTGCCGTATGATGTCGTCGACGGCCCCGCCGCCTTGCTGCCGAGCGGCAAGGTGCTGATCGCGGCAAGCCCCGGCATCTATCAAACACCCACTCATTTCTTTGTATTTGATGGTGCCCTGCTTCAGCAAATTGCCGACACGCCGAACGCGGCAAACATTGGATCTTATTATGGCTTCATGATTGTGTTGCCAACCGGCCAGGTCATGTTCAACAGTCGGCTCGGCGACATTGAACTCTTTACGGAAACCGGAGCAGCGATAGCGGCCAACGCCGTTCCCGCGATCACAGTGGTGCCGACTTCGCTCGTCGCCGGCAAGAGCTATCTCGTCTCTGGCAGGCAACTGAACGGCGTGTCGCAAGGTGCCGCCTATGCCGAGGGCTACCAACCAGCCACAAACTACCCGCTTATTAGAATTGTCAACGCCACGACGAAACATGTTTTCTATGCAAGGACATTTGGTTTTAGTGGAATGTCTGTGACGCCGGGGGCCGATACGTCGGCCCAATTCACAGTTCCTGCCGGGATCGAGACGGGGAATGCAATGTTGTTCGCAGTGGCAAATGGAATCGCCTCTGCGCCTGTCTCGGTGACCGTGGCAAGACCGGTTGGCTTAAATCCCGTTTCAATAACGGAGCCGAAATAGAACGATGTTGAAATAGTTATACGCAACAAATCTCATTTTGGTGGACCCTAATTCTTGCGATTTATCCAGGGCAGGCAGGGTTTTATCTGCCTGCCTTCCGAGAATGAGATGATAACTTGCCGGACACATGCTCCGCGCGAATTTTCAGCTGTAGCGCTTGCCTGCGTAAACGTAACCTGGAAACCACTCTAGCGGCGGCTCCAGGCGCCGCGAATCCACCAGGCAAGCCAAATGCCGCTACCGATGACCACTAAGAAGAAAGCGAGGTTGAACCACGGAATTGGAAGCTCTGCGTCAGGCGCGGCGCGTTTGATGTTCGTCACATTGGGAACAACTGAAAAAATTTGGATGCGCCAGCCGTAATAGGTAAAGAGCGCGGTGCCGTGCTCCCCCGCAATAGATTGCGCGACCGCTTGGAGGTCGGCGGAATTGAATTTAAAATAAAATGGAAACCCCCAGCCGGTATCTTCATTGCGAAACACACGGGGGTTCTTTGTTTCGACATCCTCGGCAAAGACATAGAATATATCATGGCTCGCCGGTGCGGATTTGCTGCTGCCGACCGGACGCCGGGTCTCCGCGCCAACGATACGCAAGATAGCGTGATGCGGCAGAAAATAGTCTAAGAACGCAACGGGGCCGGCAGCGACCACCAGCGCGATGACGATGCCAATTAAGATACGGCGGAGCTTGGGAGTCATATTAAGAGTCCGATCCTGATGGGGAATGACAGAGATTGTGACAAAGTTGTAAAGCGAAGGCCTTCGGTGTGGATGACGCGCTGCTCGCGGCTAGAGCTATGAGGCTATAGCTATAAGGTGCCATAGCCGCTTGTGTCGAGTAGGCCACGGGGCCAAGTTGCGCGGATAGCGAGCGGTGCTATCGTTTGTCCGGAGTCATGGAGTGGAGAAAAGACCCGCCGCCTTATCGCCTCATATCGCGAAGCCTATTTGATGGTCACCCAGAATTCGGAGCATTCCCAAGCATGGCTGCAAAACCGATCCACAATCGCTTGACGGCAAAAGTGATTTTGGTCACCACTCTTCATGATCTTTCGGGTCATATTCGCGACATGCCGGCTGGCTACGCCCGGCAGGCCCTTTTTTTCGAAAGGCCGAGCACCGTATGACACGCTCCAATCTTCCGGCCTCCCCAATGCCTGCCGAACCCGACGAGGCGGGCCCTGTTCCCCGCCGCCGCTCCATTGGCGTTCAGGTCGGCTTCGGCAAAGCCGCGGTCATGGTGGGCGGCGGCGCTCCCATCGCGGTTCAGTCGATGACCAATACGGATACCGCCGACATCGAAGGAACGGCGATCCAAATCGCGGCGCTTGCCCGCGCAGGCTCCGAGCTTGTCCGCATCACTGTCGACCGCGACGATGCGGCGGCAGCCGTGCCTTACATCCGCGACCGCCTCGTGAAAACAGGATGCCACGTCCCGCTCATCGGCGATTTCCATTACATCGGCCATAAGCTTTTGGCCGATCATCCGGCCTGTGCGGAAGCGCTCGACAAATACCGGATCAATCCCGGCAATGTCGGCTTCAAGAACAAACGGGACAAGCAGTTTAGCCTCATTATTGAGACCGCGATCAAATATGGCAAAGCGGTGCGGATCGGCGCCAATTGGGGTTCACTCGATCAAGAGCTTTTAACGGCGCTCATGGACGAAAACGCGCGTCAGCCTTCGCCCCGCCCGGCCGGCGCCGTGATGCGCGAGGCAATGGTGCAGTCGGCGCTATCCTCCGCCGTGCGTGCCGAGGACACCGGGCTTGCCAGAGATCGCATCATCTTATCGGCGAAAGTCTCGGATGTGCAGCATCTCATCGCCGTTTATCGAACCCTTGCGCGGCGTAGTGATTACGCGTTGCATCTCGGCCTCACCGAAGCTGGCATGGGCTCGAAGGGCATTGTCGCATCCGCAGCCGCCATGGGGATTTTGTTACAGGAAGGGATTGGCGACACGATTAGAGTTTCACTCACACCGGAGCCAGGTGGCGACCGCTCGCTCGAAGTCAAGGTGGCGCAAGAGCTTTTGCAGACCATGGGGTTTCGCACCTTCGTGCCGCTTGTCGCTGCTTGTCCTGGCTGCGGGCGAACGACATCAACTGTATTTCAGGAACTTGCACGGGACATTCAGGCTTATATCCGTGATGCGATGCCACTTTGGAGGGCCCGCTATCCTGGCGTCGAGGCGCTGAATGTCGCTGTGATGGGTTGCATCGTCAACGGGCCCGGCGAATCGAAACATGCCGACATTGGGATTTCTCTGCCAGGCACTGGCGAGACGCCTGCGGCGCCCGTGTTCATTGATGGGCAAAAGGTGATGACCTTGCGCGGCGACAGAATCGCCACCGAATTCAAGCAAATCGTCGAGGATTACATTGACAGACGGTTTGGCGGAACCAAAAGCGCAGCGGGGTAACAGCAACAGCTGTCGATACTCATCCCGGTGGCGGCCATTCGACACGCAGCGAAAGTGGCTGCCTTAGACTCAACCGATCAGAAACGAAGTGCGGAGATTTCCTTTCGCGGATCATGCCTTCGCCGTTCGTTTCACGCCCGCCGCGCCATTGGCGAAAAATGCCACGCACCTGAAGTTGGAAGCGGCCTGCGCGTTTTTCAAAACTAGCTGTTTAGTCCCGGCATTTGCTGGAGCGGATTGAGTTTGAATCGTTCTGGCTGGGAAGTCCCGCATTTGCAGATGTATTCGTAAGGCGTGAGGCCTTTGAGTGTCTTCAGCCTACGAGCGAAATTGTATGCTTTGACGAAGTCATCGAGATGCTGACGAAGCTGCTGGTGGTTTTCGTAATAGAAGCACCGGACGGCGGCTTCCTTGATATCGCCTCGTCCTCAATCGACAGGGCGGTGGATTTCGGTTCTTTCGGGCCGGTCGGAAGATCGGCGACGGAACTCCGCTTCTTCCACTTTATGACGGTCTTTTGATTGATTCCATAGCGCTTGGCGAGGGCTCTCA
>DATJLX010000031.1:0-3607 GCA_035509135.1 Methylocella sp. | reverse complement strand
GGTGCTGGGGGATTGCGGACACGGGACGCGGCGATGACCGCTGGGGAAGCAGGCGCCGATTACTTGATGTTCGGCGGGCCGGCCAATGGAGAGCCGCATGCGGGCATCGTCGAGCGCGTGGCCTGGTGGGCGGAAATCTTCAATGTCCCTTGCGTCGGTTATGCCCATGATCTTGGCGCGATCGGCGATCTTGTCCAGGCCGGCGCCGACTTTGTCGCGCTTGGCGATTGGGTCTTCGACGATCCGCGTGGCATGATACCGGCGTTACGCGACGCCGCCCGTCTCCTTTCGTCAACCCCGGAAACAGTCTCATGAAGCCTCACTCCGGGAGCCGTGTTCTGCGAGTCTGCGCAGGCTTGGCGGCAACATTGCTGGCTGTTCAAGGGGAGAGCTTCTCCGCCTATGCCAAATCCATTCCGGCCGTCCCGCAACCGGCCGAAACGCTTCCTGGACCGCAGTCCGGCCCGCCGCCGGCATCGGGCTCATTGCCGGTTCCCGCCCGGCTTGGCGGGGCGCCTGATTTTGCCTTCGCAGCCTATCAGCGCGGATATTATATCACCGCCATGCGGGAAGCGATGAAGCGGATCGATGCCGATCCGAACGACGGGCCAGCGATGACCCTCATTGGCGAGCTTTATTCGCAAGGGCTAGGCGTAAGACAGGACGCCACGGAAGCCGACCGCTGGTACAAGCTCGCCGCTGGCCGTGGCGACCGCCAGGGGATTTTCGCGCTGGCCATCGCCAAACTCAAAGGCGATGGCGTCCCGCAGGATCATGCCGGAGCCGCGGAGCTGTTCGCCAAGGCAGCCGCGCAAAATCACCCGGGCGCGCTCTATAACCTCGGCGTCATGGCCATCGAGAACAATGGTGTTGCCTCGGACTTCCCCAAGGCGGCGCAGTTCTTTCGGCGGGCCGCCGATCTCGGCGATCCCGATGCCGCCTATGCATTGGGCCTGCTTTACAGGAATGGCACGGGCGTTGAAAAAAGCGATAAGCAAGCCGCACATTGGATTGGCCTCGCCGCGAAGGAAGATAACGTCCCGGCGCAAGTCGAGTATGCGATCATGCTTTTCAACGGCGTCGGCGTCGACAAGGATGAGACGGCGGCGGCAAAGCTCTTTCTCAAGGCGGCGGCGCGCAACAATCCCGTCGCGCAAAACCGCGCCGCCCGCATTCTCGCCGCCGGGCGAGGCCTGCCGAAGGACATGGTCGCAGCGATGAAATGGCATCTTCTCGCAAGAGCCGCGGGTATCAAGGACAGTTGGCTCGATGGCGAATTGGCCAAACTTTCGGTCGTGGACAAAATCGCGGTCGAGTCGAGCTTGCACCGGTATATGGGGAATTAGCATGATCGATCAGATCATGCGTGAAAACAAAGGACGATTCCTCGGGTTCAAGCGATGTCTTGGAACCCGCTCAAAGCCAGCGCCTCGCGCATATGCGAAGGCACCGGCGCCGCAACCTTTATGGGCTCCTTGTTCTTATAAAGGGGAATTGTGATCGCGCGAGCATGGAGCTGCATCCCCATGGCCCCGCCCTGCCCATAGACGGCATCGCCAAGAATAGGAAAGCCCAGCGCCGCGCAATGAACCCGCAATTGATGCGTGCGCCCGGTCAGCGGTTTGAGTTCCAGAAGCGCTTGTCCGCCCGCCCGTGAGATGACCCGCCAAAGTGTTTTCGCGGGGAGCCCGGAAGGGTCAGGTTTCATCCACCAGCCGCGGCCGGCATCGAGACGCCCAAGCGGCAGATCAACCACGCCTTCGTCTCGGACGGGCCCTCCTTCGACGACGGCCCAATAGATCTTCTCGACCTTGCCTTGCTTGAACAGAAGGCCAAGCTTTTCGAGCGCCTTGTGGTGGCGCCCGAGCACCAAACAGCCGGAGGTATCGCGGTCGAGTCTGTGCGCCAGGGCGGGGTTGCGCGGCAGGCCAAAACGCAGCGCGTGAAAAGAGTCCTCAAGATTTTCGCCGCCTTTCGGGCCGCGATGGACCGCGATTCCGGCTGGCTTGTCGATGACCAGCATCATCCCGTCGCGATAGAGAAGGCGCGTGAGCCATTCCTCTTCCATCATGCCGGCTGATGCCTGAAGCAAAGGGATTGGGATGATCGCGCTGACGGCAATGACAAAGAGCGCAAATTCATAACCGCAGGTCCACTCAAGTTCTGGCATGCCCTTGAAGTTCATGCCCCACATGCTCGCGAAGAAGGTTGGCGGAATGCCGGCCAGGGAGACGACGGTCAGAATACGAAAAATATTGTTTGCTCGATATTCGTCAGCCCCTTCTCCGTACGCAGCCTGCTTGAGGATTGGATTTCGGAAAGCGCCGCGAACACGAAAGCAGCCATCCACGCAAGCATTCATGAGCGGGTTATTGTAATGACAGAATATTTTTCACTATTTTCTTCAATCCTGGCGGAATGTACTTAACTCTTGGCTTGACATATTTTAAGTATAAATTCCTTCTAAATTGCGGGTGCGCCGGCATGCGCAACGCATTATACCGCTGCAGCGGGTGCCCTCCCTCGCCCCCTAAGGGATCAAATGTCGGGGCATCGGTGCGTTCGAAAAAGGCGGTATTCTCAATGATGGAAATAAGCCTCCACATGTCATCATCGCGCAGAAACCTGAAAAAGTTCGCGATTGTCGGGAAATGAATATCGTCTATTCCAAGTATTCCGCCTTTGCGGATGTGTGGATACAAATAATAATATTCCAACTCAACAAATGGGAAGTGATGAGGCCCGTCCAAAAACACGAAATCTAACGAAGTCTCGTTAAAGTCGTATTTTTGAAGGGTTATCTGTGTTGGACCAAAAATGAAATTTACATGATTTTTATTAAAAGATGGATTGTCGAGAACGAAATCAACACTTCGGGTCTCTTCCAGCCGGCCAGCCGGTAGATCGATGTTTCTGTCATCGTAGCAGAAACAAAGATGGTTGCTCGCAATGCGAGAGAATATCACTGTCGTGCGTCCACAGCCGGTCTCAAGCGAGTGCTGGATTCCGCCAATGCCGCGAGCCAGTTTTCGCAGTTCATGGAGGACAGCGCCGCTAACCGAGCCCGCATAGTGAATACCTTGTGTCAGGCTGGAGATGACGTGATCCAAATCCTCGCCGCCTTCGTTCTGATCACTGATCGTATTCGATGGATTTGCGACCATTGTTCCGCTTCCCCAGGGTTGTGCGGCCGACATAACCAACTTGACTCACATCAAACCTTCGCAAGAAAGCCGTGAGCGTCAGCTTCATGCTGATGCAATCCCGCGCACTTTGCAAAATCATTGGCGCATCGCAAGGAAACCTCGAATGCTTCTTTTCGCCGCAAGCCATTGCGTCTTTGCTGTCGGCTTGCGCTCACACTCTGAATCCGAGGGTGCGCTCCAAAGAGACGGTCTCCCGCGCATCTGGGCGCAACGCATCGATCCAATTGACTTCAGGCTGAGTTTCGGGGTCTCTCTCATCGTTGCAGCTTGGTCGGGGAAAGCATCTCACTAGCGTATAGCGCATCGAGATCCCGCGTGAATAATCTACGGTCCTGAGGTTCATGATATTGCGACACAATCTCGCTATTTTTGAAACTGACTATGCCGCAGCGGCGGGATAA
>DATJLX010000030.1:0-4190 GCA_035509135.1 Methylocella sp. | reverse complement strand
GTCAATTTCTCTTATTTGGTTCTATCCCCATATTGGCTAGAACCAAATGAGTAGTGACAGGAGATATTCTATAGTTATCGGAGACGGCCTTGTCCGGGAAAGGAGCGTAGATGGGATGTCCACCCGCTCTTTCCGGCGGTGACACGGGCGGCGGGTCTCAGACATTCTGATTTGGACTTCAGGTTTTGAGCGGGTCACGAACGCTTAAAAGAGTAAGCAAGGGGAGGAATTGCGCGTTTTCCCGCAGGCCCGGAACATTGATCGGCCGGGGAAAGCCTCGGCCGCATCACAATTCCCAATTGATTGATCCGACCTCCGCGAGAACCCGACAGAGCCTTCGCAAAAGGGGGAGCGGGATGAAATGATCTGAATGCCGGCCGTTTTTTTGACTTTTTAACGACATATTACAGATTAGGACTTAATTTGAGCATGTCCCTATTATGGTTTTTCCGTCCATGCGATATCGGCCTCGTTGGTTTTTAATGATGGGTGCCTTGTCCTGGCTTGGTCTCGCGTTGATGGCGGGCGGCTGCGCGGGCGGCGTCACGGGCGACGATCTTTTTCCGACACCGGCGGACTATGAGGTCGGCGGCATCGATGTCTCCAAATACCAGGGTGATATCGATTGGAATAGCGTCCGTGCCTCGGGAGTTCGCTTCGCCTGGATCAAGGCGACCGAAGGCGGTGACCGCGTTGATGAGAAATTCACCCAGAATTGGGCCGCGGCAAAAGCCGCTGGCGTGCCGCGCGGCGCTTATCACTTCGCCTATTGGTGCCGGCCGATGGCGGAACAAGCGGCCTGGTTTACCGCCAATGTGCCCAATGATCCGGATGCCTTGCCGCCGGTGCTCGATGTCGAATGGAACGGGCAATCGAGAACTTGCCCGAAGCGCATTCCACGCGATGTCGCCATCGCGCAAATGAAAGTCATGCTCGCCGCGATGGAACGCGCCTATGGGAAAAAGCCGGTGATCTATACATCCATCGATTTCCACCGCGACGTGATGGAGGGGGAATTTACCGATTACCCGGTCTGGGTCCGCAGCGTCAAATGCTATCCATCGCTCAAATATGGCAATCGCCGCTGGAATTTCTGGCAGCATACCGCCGAAGGCCACGTTGCTGGCATCCGTGGTTATGTCGATCGCAATGCCTTCAACGGCACGATCAAGGATTGGCAGGCTTGGCTCGCCAACAACAGATCGCTCGCCGACAACAAAGCGCCTGGCGCGCGCGGCGCTTGAACGCGGCGAGCAACATGATTTGCGCAGCTTGGCCGCCCGCTTTTCGGTCTTCTTAAGCGGCCTTGACGGGCAGCTTCTTTTTCCGGTTCAGATCCCAGAAATAATAGCCAAACGCAGCCGCCAGAATCAGCCCGGCAAGGGCGAAAACCAGGATCCATTGACGCGCCCCCTGGGCGACGGTGACAATGAGCCGGCCAGACATCGTCATGTCCTTGCCGTCGCTGACCGTCACAAGGACCGCGTATTTGCCCGCCTGATCGAAATTGGCTGGAAGTGTGATGATTCCCGTCGGATAAATCTTCGGCGGCAGATAAGCAAGCGTCATAGACTCCAGATTGGCCCCCGCGGCGTCGGCGTCGCCGCCTCTCACGATCCGGACCTCCGCCGTCATGTTACGCAGCTCTTTTGAGATCGCGGTCAGCGTAATCACGGCTGCCCCGGGATAGGGGATGTTGGGGCATGAATCATCCAGGGCGCCGGCTTGATAGACCGACAATTGCATCTCATGCATGCCGGCCATCAGCATGCAGCCCATATTCATGTTCATATCCATGAAGCTGGTATCCTGGGCCTCCGCCCGCGCCCCAAGGATGACAATTCCCAAGATAAAGGCTGCTGCGAGCCGGCCCATCTCAAGCATCAATCTCTTTCCTCCCAATTCTGGTCTCTCCATTTGCTGCTTTTCGTTTCTGAGTTCGCGTGGCTGCGTTGTACTGAAAGGGAGGCGCTTTGCCAATCGCGCAATTTACAATTGCGCGAACCGTGCGAGGACCTTTTCCGCGATCATGCGGGCGATGGGGATGGCCGATGTCGCGGCGGGCGAGGGGGCGTTGCAGACATGCAGCATTCTGGCGGTTTCGGCGAAGAGAAAATCATGCACGAGGGTCCCGTCGCGCAACACCGCCTGGGCGCGTATGCCGGCAACGCCGGGTTCGAGATCCGCGAGCGTCAGGCCTGGGCAATATTTGCGGCATTCCGCGAGATAGCCTTGCTTCCATAGGGAGCTTCGCATCTCGCCCATTCCTGCTCGAAGATGGTTCGCGATGATTTTCCAAAAGCCTGGAAACGTCATGAAATCGATGACATCTTTGGAGCTGAAGGAGAATTTCCGATAGTCTTCGCGGGCAAAACCAAGCACCGCATTGGGGCCGACGATGATGCGCCCGTCGATGGTCTTGGTGAGATGAATCCCGACGAAGGGAAGCCTCGGATCCGGAATGGGATAGATCAGGCGGTTGATCAGTCCCGCCCGGGCTTGCGGCAAGGTATAAAACTCCCCCCGAAATGGCACGATCCGGTAATCGATTGTGAGGCCCGCCATTTTGGCGAGACGGTCGGATTGAAGGCCGGCGCAAACGATCAGCAAGCGGGCGCGCCAGCTTTGCCGGGCGGTTGAGATTTCGACGGCGCCGGGGTCTTCGCGGATGGCAACGATTTCGGCTCCAAGCCGCACCTCCGTGCCCGCCGTCTTGATGATTTGGGCGAAGGCCGCGGCGATCCTCTTGTAGTCGACGATCCCCGTTGAAGGAACCAGAAGGGCGGCGAGGCCGGTGATGTTGGGTTCAAGGCGGCTGAGCGCCGCGCGATCAATCCGTTGCGTCTCGATGCCGTTTTGCTTGGCTCGCTCGAACAAAGCTTCCATGCGGGTCAGCTCATGCTCATTGGTGGCGACGAGAAGCTTGCCGCAATTTTCGAATGGAATGCCGTGCTCCACGCAGAAGGCCTTTGTCGCGGCGGCCCCTTCACGGCAGAACCGGGCCTTTAAGCTTCCCGGCGCATAATAGACGCCGGCATGGATGACGCCGCTGTTATGGCCCGTTTGATGCCGGCCGACAGCGCTTTCCTTTTCAAGCACAAGGATGGAGGAGCGCGGCCGCGCGCGCAAAATTTCGCGGGCTGTCGCAAGGCCGACGATCCCGGCGCCAATGACGGCAAAATCATAGGTCATGCGATCGGCAAGCCCGCTGGTCCGCGCTTTGCTGTCAGGGTCAATCGGGTGCTCCGGAACTGGCAGGCGGGAAGGATGGCGTGGCTACCATGGGGCAGGTCCTCAAAAGAAACAGCAGCCCGTTTGATAACACAATGTGTTGCGTCAAACTCACGGAAGCACGATGTCCCAATGACGGGAAAAATATCGCCCCGCTCTCTTGCTGCCTCTCAGACTCCAGCGGCGCGCGGCCAAGTCTCTATATACAGAAAATATATACCGTGGTATTAAAAGCTCCTCACGGACTTAACAACTTCTCGAGGGGCCGCCACCTTTAATGCTTGAGCGTCAAGCATTATTAGCCCTTTTCGATATCGCATTTTTCCGCACCCGATCCATTGCTTGTATCGTTCGTTTTGCAGCCATCTCGGCTTCTTGCTCTGGAGTTCCGAGATTATTGGTCCTTAGGCTTTTCAGTATTTGATAAGCGTCTTGCGTCTGAGCCATCGATTTGTGCGTCAGTCCCTCTTTCATCTGTAGCTCCCTTCATTTGGACATCCTTGCGTATAACAAAATCTCTATTTAATGATATATCAAAATAATGCTTTCTTTTCATCCATACTATACCATCGCCCTTTGATATAATCATTACGTCTATCGGGCCCCCCACAGACTCAAGTGGAGAATCTACCCTCCGCCTAAGGGCGGTTAATTCTACTAACGATTCTGCCATAATGGCCATTTCCTCTTTTGGCAGAGAGGAAACAACATTCATTATTGGCTGCACCAAGCTCTTGTCTTTATATGCTTCAAATTCCTTCGTAAACTCTGAAATTATAATATCATTAGATTTTTTCTGTAGTTCAAACTCAACCACTTGTTCGCTCTCATTTTTAACATAATCCTTTATCAATTGATCTGATTTCTCCTTTAAGACCTTTTTTGCGTATCTCCTCATCCATCGTATATGTGAACTGGCTATCCCCTCTAAAAATAAGGTCGCAATATCATGTTGGCCG
>DATJLX010000029.1:0-26706 GCA_035509135.1 Methylocella sp. | reverse complement strand
CAGCACCCAATCACGGATGGTTTGCAGCCCGACGCCGCCGATGCGCGCCGCATCGCTGCGCGAGCCGCCGTCAAAAATCTCGGCAAGTGCCAGCAGACGACGCGCAAAGCCGGCATCCTTGGTCTGCTTGGCCAGGGCACGCAGCTGACGTCCTGTAAAATCAGTCCGAAGGGCAACCGGGACAGACATAGCGAATCTCCATCGTTCGCCATGGTGAATCATGCCGCCGCCGGTTTGAAAACCCTCAACGAGTCAGAATTTCAAGGACGGGGTATAAGGCGGCTGTTAGCGCGAATAAGTTCGTGTAGCTTCTCGTTACCATCATCGAGTTTGGAATTGTGCTGGTCTGATCGTTCGATGGCCATCACCAAACGCACAAGATCAAGGGACGGCTCATTGTTGCCGAGTGCCCTCACTTCGCGCAGCCCGATTTCGTAAAGGTTTCTGGCTAGCTCATGATGGCGTTTCGAAATACGTTGGTAATTCTCTATAAACGGAGGTGCTAGGCATAGATCGGCGAGGCCGCGCAAGAGCTTCGCCCGCGCTGCTGCGTCCGGAGCGGCGTCATAGAGTGCACTGATATGGCATGCAAAGCCTTCAATGGTACTCCTTCGTTGTGGGTCCGTACGGGCTATGAGCTTCAACAACGCGTCGGTTGAGAGATGTTTGGGATAAAGTATATTCGCAAAAGCAGGGGTAAGACGTGCGCTCACGTTGCTCTTGGGGGCCATCAAAAATTTTGCGGCTATGCGAAGAGCCTTATCATCGTCGCATGCTTTGAGGGCCTGAACAGCAACAATACGGAGATAATCATCTGCCGATTGGTCGATCACGATTTTGCGTGCGAGGTCCGCGCATTCCTTAATGGCACCTTCGCAAATTAACCGTAAGAGAGCGAGCCGGAATTCTACGCGACAATTTGCGTTCCATGCTTGGCGAATAGCTGTCTCAAGTCTTTGATCTGCGAACATCCATAGTGCGCGATGGTCCATGCTGTCATCAGAAATTTCTGCGGCTGCGTGCTTTGCTGCGTAGACAATCAGGAGCCCTTTACGAGCGTCGATCGGTAGCGATCCGGGATCGCCAAATCGCAAAAGCGTCAACGGCTCACGACGAATGATTTCATCTCGAATGTCCGGATGGTCTAACGAAAGCCATGCAGCGGCTGGTCGAAGCGAGGGAGCGATTGTTTCAACACCATACCGTTCAGCAAAAATTAAGCTCCAAATCTCGGACCGAGGACAGTTGGCCATCAGCAACCGGTGTAGCCACCTTGCTGTAAGATATTCCTGGGTCGAGCGATGATGAAACCGTACCCGACCATAGGTTGCTGGTGCAAAAATGGCACGACGCAGGAGCGCATTGCGTTCAGCATCGGTCCAATCGTCAAGAATAGAGGATGGATCGAGAGCCCCTGCTGTTAAAAATGGGTCTGGATCATGGCTGGGTACGCGCAAGGTAAATGACTTACCCAGAGTGAGCGCCGCCGCCAGACGTTCGGCTCCCTCGACGGCTTTTGTTAGCGATAATGCTTCATTATCCGGTCGATGAGCATCTAGCTCCTTTAGTTTCCGTTCAACGGCGTGCGCCGTCATTTGCGCGAGTGTTCCGAAACGCTCATGGCTAATCCAATAGTAGGCGAGGTCGAGAAGATCGCCTGGGCGTTCCGTGAACTCCTCCAACGCATTTTGTTCAATGCCAGAAACAAAAGCATCAACGTCTTTCACGCCAGCGGCGACAGCGAGTGCCCGATACTGGTCAGAGGATAACTTCACGAGCTGGACGACAATAAGCTCGTTTGGTTTTAGTTCCGGGGACTGCTGACGTTTTGAAGTACGCGATTTTTTTAAGAATATGGGGTCGAGTAGCGCGTTATGCCCCTCCTCGTTGGAGGTTAATGGAACAGCACTATCCCACGCCGGTAGCCACCGGCTAATTGTTGCATGATCCTCACGACCTTTCCAATCGGTGACGCGACATGAAATTAAGATGTGTGCATGGGCGAACGATTCACCAAGGTCGCGTTTAAAATGTTTTAGCGCGGTCTCAAAACTTTTCCGATTGAGCCGGGCTTCATCTATGGAGTCGAGGAAGAACCAGCCACTGTTGTTAGCGACGCGCCATTGTTCGAACTTCTTAGCCGAATCCAGATCAAGAGCTGACTCAAAACCTTGATCGGCCAGTTCTTCAATTCGGACGTAGAAAGCTGGACGGTTCTCGGCATTGAGTTGATCCGTTTGATGCCTGAATTCTTCGGACTTGCCACTCGATGCCTCGGCCAGTAGCACAACTCGGCGGTGGCTCAGCAAGTCTTTCCAACTGAGCCACCCACCGATTTTCCGGCCCCACAGGCGACCAACATCCAAGCTTGGCTCTTGGTCCTTACTCAGCGGAACAAATGATCGATCTAGTTCGACAAAATCCATGTCATTAGACTTGGTTAGTTTGCGTGAGGAAAGGGGTCCCTCGACGACGGATTCGTGTTGTTTAGTGTCTTGAATATAGGAAAGTGGTGCGGGCGGCCGGACTCGAACCGGCACAGGCCTTTTGGCCCTACGGATTTTCTTACCAGCTACGGCTTTCGCCGCCTCGCCTCGCGCGTTCGCGCAAAGGCGGGTTTGTGGTCTGGACTATCCCTTCACCTTGGCGTTCGCCCGGTGAAGGCGTCCGCTGTAGGTGCTGCCCGTCTAGTCTCTACACCTTCCCGCCGGACCTTCGTCCGGCTGGCTTGGCTCGGGATTACCACTTATGAGGTTTCCCCGACTTTGAGCAGTTCTACTTCTCCGGTTTCCCGGAGAGCACTCAAATTGCGTTCAAGTCCGTTGCGTCTACCAGTTTCGCCACGCCCGCATAACGTTGATTCTTATAGGCTTAGCTATGGATTCGGCCAAGAAAAATCTCACCTCGGCCATTGTTAGTCATCGCGGCCTTTTCTTTTCGTGACTTCCTTCTTTTTAGCGATTAGTTTGGGTTTGCGGACATTGATCGCTGCGGCATCGAGACTCGTTTTGATGTGGGAAGCGTAGTATTTTTCGATCATCTCGACGCTGGTGCGGCAATTCTTGGCGATCTGATAGATGTCCGCGCCTTCCATTAGCCGGAGGCATATGTAGGTGTGCCGAAGGCTGTAGGCGGTACGCCGCTGGCCTTCGCGATCAAATTTCATCCCTTCTTCGTCAAGGATGATATTGAAAAGTTCGTGGTGGCTCTTGGGGAAAATACGATCCGTCGGCTTCGGGTTATTGCGTTTTTTCAGACGCTCGAAGGATATGACGGCACCATTCGTGCTTTTGCAATAACCGACGCCGCGATTTCCACTCACTTCGATTTCGAGGATAGTCTCGGCAGTCGAAGCGTCATCGACAACGTTCACGTCCCGATATTCGAGGCGGCCAGCCTCGTCGGGACGCAAGCCAGTATTGGCCATGAAGAGAACGTAGTCATGAAGCTGCGCGTATTGCCAGGTGTAACGCTTGCGCTTCGGGTTCTGCACCCGTCGCCGCGTCGCCTCATAAAGCTTCTTGTATTCTTCCGGGGAAAACCACGCGCGATGCGCGATCTTGCCGCCCGTCTTGTACGGTTCCGACAGGTCGGGCAGATATTGGAGCCATCCGTGGCGGATGGCGGTTTTTAGAGTTTGACGCAAGGTCACGATTTCTTGGTGCATCGTGTTCCGCGCCGGAGGCTTCCCGTGTTCCTCCATCGCCTTGGCGCGGCGGTGAATCCGGTATTCCTGGAGCTGGCCCGGCGTAATCTCGGCCAAAGCCATATGGCCGAAGAACGGAAGAAGGTGAAGCTTTAGCCTGCGCCCGTGGCCTTCCACATACTGCGGGTTGCGCTGGCCCTCGGTGATGATCTCGTATTCGCGGACAAACTGGTCAGCAGCTTAGCGGAAGGTCTTTCCGCCTTTGACTTCGCCGCGCCTGTGTTTGCCCTTCAGCTCAAGGAACCAGTCCTCGGCGAAGTCCCTCGCCTGTGCGAGGCTTTCTTCTCTTTGGTCGTTACCCGCCGGTTCTTCCCAGCGAGGTACGTCGAGCATTGCCAATGGCGACTGTTTTCACGCTTGTAGAGGTGGAGTTTTCCTCCCATAAGCACGTGGTGCGCCATGATGAACTCGTTCGCAGTCACTCACATCGTTGCCGCACCGCTCAAACTTTCATCCTGTGGGCATGCGCCCAAAATGGGCGTTTTTGTGTAAGTCATGTGTAATAGTATCTGAGCTGCTTGAGGAGGTCAATTATTATGTTAACTACTTGTTTTTGCTACATATTGTTGGTAGATAATGAGTAGTCGTAGCTGCTTTTAAGTCCCTTGCGTCTACCTGTTTCGCCACGTCCGCTTGCAATCCAGGGCTTTAATCGTGCCTGCCGCTGCAGACAAGGGGTGCCCCCGGGATTAGGACTTGCCAGCGCTTTTCTTAATGTTTGCACAAGGAGCGCCCTATGCCTGCGAATTTCATAGTGGATTTGGCATGATTTGGACGCCGCAACAGGAGGCGGCGCTGAAATCCGTCGCCGCATGGCTGAAGCGGAGTGAGCCGCAAGTCTTCCGGCTCTTTGGTTATGCGGGCACCGGCAAGACCACGCTTGCCAAGACAATCGCCGAGGATACCGAGGGCGGGGTCGCCTTCGCGGCGTTTACCGGCAAGGCCGCGCTCGTCATGCGTTCCAAGGGCTGTGAGGCCGCGCGCACGATCCACAGCCTGATCTATCGCGCCCGCGAAACGGAAACGGATGAGCCATCATTCGTTCTCAATGAAGACAGCGCCGTGACGAAAGCGAGCCTTGTCATTGTCGATGAATGTTCGATGGTCGATACGGACCTCGGGCGCGATCTGTTGTCTTTCGGGAAGCCCGTACTGGTCCTCGGAGACCCAGCGCAACTGCCTCCCGTCAAGGGCGGCGGTTTTTTCACCGAGGGTGCGCCCGAGGTGATGTTGACCGAGGTGCACCGTCAAGCTGTGGACAACCCGATCATCAAAATGTCGATGCTGGTGCGCGAAGGCGGCAGGCTCGTCCCCGGCGCCTATGGCGAGAGCCTCGTCATCGAACGGCGCGACATTGATTCCGGTACGGTGACCGCAGCCGATCAATTGCTCGTGGGCCTTAATCGCACACGCCGGTCCTACAACAAAAGAATGCGCGAGCTTTTCGGCCACGCCGATGGTCTGCCGCAAGCGGGGGACAAGCTCGTCTGTCTTAGGAACGACAAGACGAAGGGACTTTTGAACGGCGGCATTTGGCTCGTCAAAACCACTGCGCCAACCCGCAAGAAAAAGCTCGCCTTGAACGTCGTGCCGGAGGATGATCCGACCCGCAAGCCGCTGCGCATCGGGGTTTTGCCTGAGTTCTTTCAAGGGCTTGAAGACAGTCTCAGCCCAAAAGACCGGCGGGAATCGGATGAATTCGATTATGGCTACGCGCTCACCGTGCATAAGGCGCAAGGGTCGCAATGGAACAATGTCATTTTGTTCGATGAAAGCTTCGCGTTTCGCGAGCACCGCAACCGCTGGCTCTATACCGGCATTACCCGCGCCGCCGAGCGGCTGACGATCGTGGTATGAGATGCGCGGCCGCACCAAACCGGCGCCGATTCATGGCTGGAGCCGTTACCTGCGCGCTGGCGCGGCCAAGCTCGGCGGCGGCACCTGTCGTGGTCGGCTCGAAACTCGATCTTGAAGGCGGGCTGCTCGGCGAAATGATGGTGCTCGCGCTTGGCCATGCCAAAATCGCGACGGAAAACCGGCTGAGACTCGGGCCGACCTCGATTTTGCGGGCGGCGCTTGTGTCCGGCGCCATTGACCTTTGCCCGGAATATACCGGCAATGCCGCTTTTTTCTTTCATGAAGAGGGTGACCCTGTCTGGAAGGATGCAGCGGCCGGCTTTGCCCGCGCCGCCCAGCTCGATTATGAGACCAACCGTCTCGTTTGGCTGGCCCCCGCGCCGGCCGACAACAGCTGGGTGATCGCGGTTCCAAAATCGCTGGCGGATGCGGAAAATCTTCGCACCATGGAAGATTTCGCCCGCTTCGTGCGGGATGGTAAAAAAGTGAGGCTGGCCGCCTCGGCGGAATTTGTCGAGAGCGCTGCGGGCCTTCCCGCTTTTGAGGAGAGCTATGGCTTCCGGCTAGACGCCCGCCAGCTCCTCGTTCTTTCCGGCGGGGAAACCTCGGCCACCATGAAAGCGGCAGCGGACGGAATTTCCGGCGTGAATGCGGCGATGGCTTACGCGACCGACGGCGCCCTCAAAGCCCTCGGCCTTTATGCACTCGAGGACACGCGGCATGCCGAGCCGGTCTATGCGCCGGCCCCCGTGATCCGGGAAACAATCCTCGCGAGCCATCCGGAAATCGGCGATGTTCTTCAGCCTGTCTTCGCGAAGCTCGATCTTGCGATGTTGCGCGATTTGAATGAAAAAGTCGCGGTCGAAGGCGAGCATCCAGGCGTGGTGGCAGCAGAGTTTTTCCGCGCGCAGGGGCTCTTTCGATAGAAATTGGGCTTCCGATTCGAAGGCGGGGTGGAGATGCCGAAAGTAGAGGACCGCGTCCTGCTCTTGCTCTCCGGTCTTGGCTTTGCCGGGGTTTTTCTCGGAGGCTTTCTCAACTTCGCGCCGAATCGGCTAGCAAGTGGCGTTGCATCTTCGTTGTTTCGAGCGCCGGACTTTGAGGCCGCGGCGGCGATAACAGGGCTTTGCGGCGTGACGCTCTTGAGTTTTGTCCCGGACCAGAAACTCCGGTCTTACGCGACGATTTTGGCGGCGGCCCTGATTCTTTGGGGAAGCCTGGCTGGCGCCGGACGCGTCGCGGCGCTTCTCATGCCGAGCGCCTCGCCTGCCGCGCGTGTCTCGCTTGGTCCCGCGTTCTGGATCTTGATGAGCGTCTCGATCCTTGCGATCGTCGATGCCGTGCAAAGAGGAAAGTTCGGTTTTTTCGCCCGCTTCGGCATTGGCGCCGTTTTTTGTATTGGTTTCTTCCTCATGGCCTTGGCGGGTGATTTCGATAGGCTGTCGCTTGCCAGGGAATTTTTAGACAACCGGAGCGTTTTCTTGATCGAGCTTTTGCGCCATATCGGACTTGTCGGCGCGGCGATCGTCTTCGCTCTGTTGATTGGCGTGCCGCTCACAATGCTCGTTTCTCGCAAGAAGACCATGGCGGGTTTTGTTTTTGTAAGCCTTGGCCTATTGCAAACGATTCCTTCGATTGCGCTTTTCGGTGTGTTGATCGCACCAATGTCAAAATTGAGCGAAAAGTTCCCTTTTCTGCACGCGCTCGGAATCAATGGAACCGGCCCGGCGCCCGCCATCCTTGCCTTGACGCTCTATTCGCTGCTCCCCCTTGTACGCGGCTTTTATACGGGGTTCAGCGAAGTCGCCATGGAGGTCAAGGAGGCGGCCACCGCCATCGGTTTTGACGCGCGGCAAATGTTCATCGAAGTCGAATTGCCACTCGCCGCGCCGGCACTGCTCGCCAGTTTGCGGGTCGTCGCGATCCAGGCGATCGGCTTGGCAAGCGTCGCTGCCTTGATTGGCGCGGGAGGGCTTGGCACCTTCATTTTTCAAGGCATTGGACAATATGCTCTCGATCTTGTTCTGGTGGGCGCACTTCCTGTGATCCTGCTGGCTCTTCTGGCTAATCTTGTCTTTGAAACGCTGCTCGGCCTTGCGAGGAGAAACCTGTGATCGAGCTGCGCAATGTCTCGAAAAATTTTGGCGGTGTGCCCGCGGTCTATGATTTTTCACTCAAGATCGAGAGCGGCGCCTTCTTCGTGCTGATCGGCCCTTCTGGCTGCGGCAAATCGACGGTGCTGCGCATGATCAACGCGATGATTCGTCCAGACAAGGGCGAAATCGAAATTCATGGCCAAGATATTCACGCCATGGAGCCCGAAAGGCTCCGGCGCGGCATCGGCTATGTGATTCAGTCGGCAGGACTTTTTCCCCATTGGACGGCGGCTGATAATGTTTTGGTGGTGCCCCGCCTTCTCAAATGGAGCAAGGTGAAATGCGCCGCGCGGCTTGACGCGCTCGTCGCTTTGTTGCGGATCGATCCCGCACTTCTTGACCGCTATCCAAGGCAATTGTCGGGCGGGCAGCAGCAACGCATCGGTGTTGCCCGCGCTTTGGCTGCCGATCCCAGCATTATTTTGATGGACGAACCCTTCGCGGCGCTCGATCCGGTCAGCCGCGCTGCGTTGCAGGACGAGCTTCGCGCCATTCATGCCCACAGCGGCAAGACAATCGTCTTCGTCACGCATGATATGGACGAAGCCTTGCGGCTTGCCACGCGCATAGCGGTGATGAACAGCGGCCGTCTCATCCAAACTGGCGCTCCGGCGTCGGTTCTCCAGGCCCCGGCGGATGATTTCGTGCGGGATTTTCTCGGCGGCGACGCTTTGCAGTTGCGTCTGCTGGATCTTGTGCCGGTTCGCAGCCTCACGAAGGCCGGCAAAACGGGGACAACCGAAACGATTGCGGCGGAGGCCAGTCTCAAGAATGCTTTGAACCTGATGCTGGCGCGCCGGCGCTCGTCTCTTTGTGTCAAGGATGAGAATGGGGCGAGGCTCGGCGAAATCAGTCTCAGCGATATTGTCGCGAGGCACGATGCGACCTGATCGCGCATCGCCGCTTGTCATCCTGACGGGCGTTGGACGCGGGCCGGTACTCTGGCTTACGCTTTTGTTGATCGCCGCCATGTTTCTGATGCCCAAGGCGGAGCCGCTCATGCGCTGGCTTTTCCCTGGTGATCCGCGCCCGGTTTACACGCGCGCAAGCTTTGCCGCCCTCACGCTCGCGCATGGCGAGCTTGTCGCGCTCTCAAGCCTTGCCGCCGCGGCGGTTGGAATTGGTCTTGGGATTTTCGTCACTCGTGAGAACGGACGCGAATTCGCCGCGATGGTCAGCGCGATGGCCGCGATTGGTCAGACCTTTCCACCGGTCGCGGTGCTCGCACTCACAATTCCCGTCTTGGGCTATGGCGCCGCCCCTGCCATAGCGGCGCTGAGTCTTTACGCCATTTTCCCGGTTATCGAGGCGACGGTGGCGGGAATTTTCGCCGTTCCCGCTTCGGTTCGCGAGGCGGCACAGGGAATGGGCTTCGCGCCAAGGGACGTCTTATGGAAAGTCGAGCTGCCGCTCGCGTTCCCTTTCATTCTCGCCGGTCTTCGCAATGCGGTCATCATCAATATTGGAACAGCGGCCATTGGATCCGCCGCTGGCGCCCTCTCGCTCGGTTCGCCCATCATCGAGGGACTTGCCGCATCGAACCCAGCTTATGTGTTGGAGGGCGCGGCCGTGGTCGCGTTGCTCGCCATGACGGTGGACCGCTGTTTTGCCTGGTTCGAGGCATGCGCGCGCCCTGGCGGGACCGGGCGGCCTTGATGATCACGCGGGTTTGTCCGGCCAGCGGCATAAATCGGCGATGAGGCAACGCGCGCAATCCGGGCGGCGGGCCTTGCAGATATAGCGGCCATGCAGGATAAGCCAATGATGCGCGTGGCGCTTGAACGCATCAGGAATGATCGTTTCGAGCCCACGCTCCACGTCAAGCGGAGTCTTGCCTGGCGCCAAGGGAATCCGGTTCGAGACGCGAAAAATATGCGTATCGACGGCAATGACAGGCACGCCGAAAGCAATGTTCAAGACCACATTGGCGGTCTTCCGGCCAACACCGGGAAGCGTTTCGAGCGCCTCGCGGTTTTGTGGAACCATGCCGCCAAAATCCTTGATGAGCCGCCCCGACAGAGCGATGACGTTTTTGGCTTTGGTCCGGTATAGGCCGATTGTCTTGATCATGCCGCAGAGCTCTTCCTCGCCAAGCGCCAGCATTTTTTCGGGGCTGTCGGCGATCGCGAAAAGCGCAGGTGTCACCTTGTTGACGCCGGCATCGGTGGCTTGCGCTGAAAGCACGACCGCGACGAGGAGGGTATAGGAATTGATATGGTGGAGTTCACCCTCCGGATGCGGGCTCGCGGTTTCGAAGCGGCGGAAAATCTCCGCGATCCTTGCCGCGTCTGGCGGGGCTTGCCGCGTTGCGCGGGTCCGCTTCGGCCCCGGCACCGCCTTGGATGACATGGCGGTGCGCGAGGGAACTTTCGCCAGTGGTTTTTTATTTGGCCTGTTTTCTTTGCCCATCCTCGCCATATAAATTCCTCTTACACAAGAGAGCAAGGGGAGAGGCTTTTCGTTGAGGAAATCCAATGTCCAGTGAGATTTTGGACGCGGCACCTGAGAATTTGCTTCTCTTCTCCGCCCGGCTAACGCCGCACCGTTCTTTGACGCGGCGCAATTTTCACCTGCTCATGGTGATTTTTTCTTGCGTCAGCTTTTTTTCGACCTTGCCTTTTGTTCTTTTGGGGGCATGGCCGGTTGCCGGTTTCATGGGGATCGACGTCGCTATTTTCTATTTTGCCTTTCGGGCCAGTTTCCGGTCGGCTCGCGTCTATGAAGATGTGAAAGTGACTTTTTTTGAGCTCATGCTCACCAAGGTCAGCGCCAGGGGCAAGCGGGTGGAGTGGCGCTTTAATCCAGCCTTTGTGCGGCTGGAACGGGAGCACCACGAAGAATTCGGAACGCAGAGGCTGGCCCTCGTGTCGCGGGGAAAGGCCGTGGAGATCGCGTCTTTTCTCGGGCCAGCGGCCAAAGCCGGCTTGGCCAAGGATCTCTCCTGGGCGTTGGCCGAGGCCCGCCGGGGGCCTCGGTTTTCTTGATTTGTGAATTCCAGGCCTGACACAGCCGAAAGACGATGCATGGCTGGGGAAGACGAAGTTCCTGTCGGGGTTCAGCGCCAGCTTGCGAAAATCCGGCCGCCCTGGGGGAAGGGCGGCCGGTCCGGATAAGGGGTCCGAGCCAAGTGTCAAAGGCGGGATCGGCGCGGTACCGCTGCCGGTGAGGCACGGAGGCATCAAACTCCGTAGATTGACACTAGCCCATGCGGCGGATGGTTTCTTGACCCGAACGAACTATGAAAGCATGTCCGGGAAGGTTTTCATCCCGGGAAATCAGATGAAGGGGGCTTGGGTCGAAACCGCATCAAGGAAACAGGACGGAATCGGCATAAAGGCCGCGCGACTGGCAAACCGCCGTGGGGCGAAATCGCGCGGTGTCACCATAAAGATTTGCTTGCGGCACGGGAATGATCCGGCATCTTGGATCAAGAAGTGGGTTAAAGTAGCCATAAACAGGACCTGCAAATTCCACGGGAGGCGGCAAGGGCGCTCCTGGCCCTGGAGCGAGATCGGCGGCCTGCGCCGTGCCAATCCCCACCCATGCCAGGAAACTCATGCGCCGAACCCATGCGCAGGGTAGAAGACCGTTGCGTTTCTTCACGATTGTCTCTGGCATTGTCATTGTCCCCGGCAAGACCCGTTCAACGCGACTGGTCCCCCTGTCCCATGGTCCGTTTGATGCCTGATTCGAGCTAACAATTCATCAACCGGCAGAGGCGTTGGTTTCGCCAGCGGCGCGCCGCGCCGCGATTGGTCCCCGGTTTCCCATCTGATCAGGGGGGCAGCCATTTCCAAGGGTATGTGCAAGGGTCCGTGAACTATTCCTTGATCTTGAGGTTGTTAAGCTTGGCGAAAACGGAATCGAGATCAATGTCGGTTTCCGGTCCGGGTTTTTCGACCCTGGGCACGCCAAAAACACCGGCTTCCGTGGTTTCTTCGTCATGCACTTCGCGCGTCGTGACTTCACTCGGGACGAGGGTTTGACTGCGGTCTTCCTCGACGTGCGGACGATCCTTGGCGGCGCGATTGACTTCCAAATCGAGATCCATTTGCGAGCATAGCCCGAGTGTCACCGGGTCGACTGGCGACAATGCCGCTGAATTCCAATGCGTCCGGTCGCGAACGGCTTGCAGGGTCGTCTTCGTGGTGCCGGCGAGGCGCATGATCTGCGCGTCCTTGAGTTCGGGATGATTGCGAACTAGCCAGAGAATCGCATTGGGACGATCCTGCCGCCGTGACAGTGGCGTGTAGCGCGCCCCACGCTTCCGGCTCGGTTCGGGTAGCCGCACCTTCGAGACCGCGAGTTGCAACTGGTGCTTTTCATCCGCTTCCGCCGCGGCGATTTCCTCGCGGGTCAACTGGCCGGATGTGATCGGATCATGACCCTTGATCCCAGCGGCGACTTCACCATCCGCGATCCCCTTCACCTCCAGCGGATGAAGCTTGCAAAAATTGGCGATCTGCTCGAATGAGAGCGAGGTATTCTCGACAAGCCAAACTGCGGTGGCCTTGGGCATCAGCGGCGCGTTGCTCATAGGGAGTCTCCTTTTTGGTCCGAACGGATTTGCGCTCGAATCCGAATAAACTTCGCTTCGATCGCCGATGCCTTCAGCGAAGCTCAAGAAAATATGTAAGATGGGAAGAGTCACGTATATAGCCCATTGGGCTGCCCGAACGCAATCACAACCTCACGAGGAATTGCGTTGGGCAGAATGCCAAATGGCTTGGCTGATGACGTCTTTTCTGTACAGTGATTCCCGTCTAGGAAAGAGTTCTTCCCGATTTCATGACATCGGGACATAGATGGGATGGCCAGATCTCAAAGGGAAGGTCTTGTTTGAGAAGTCCGCACTTTTGGGGGATCATGATCGAGACGAGCCCGTTTTTCCCGCAAGTACAGAGCAACCTCTGCCGAGCAGAAGCCAGCGCAAGTTTCAGCAAGGTTCGGCTTCAGTTCCAGATTTGCTCATTCGGGCGATTGTCCAGGGACTATTGACAGAAATCATGCTGCGGTTTTTTTTTGGTTTTGTGGGGCTTTGCTTACTGGCAGCCGCCTTCGTCACGCTCACCGTTGACGTCACGCGTTCCGTTACAAGTGGAACACTCTATGTGACATCAATTGATGAGGGCTTCATGGTGGTGCTGCCCAGCAAATTCGTCGTCGCTCGAGACTTCGTTGAGCGCCACGTTTATCCGGTTATCTGGGATCCCGTCCTGGCTGATATTCTGCGATTGCCGGTATGGCTCGCCCTTGGTGTCGTCGGGACGCTGACGCTCTGGCTTGGTGGCAAACCGGCGCCCAAATTCGGTTTTTCAAGCCGTTGAACGGCGATGCCTCGATTGACTTGCCGGACCTATTGAGGCTTGCGGGCTTGCGGTATAAAGCCCATGTTTTTTAAGTGATTGATGCTGCTCACGGAGGAGGCGGTCGATGTTTTTGTTCCGCAAGCGCCTGTCCTTGCCAACCCCCGCCGAGGCTCTGCCTGGCCGGCGAGAGCCGATTTTGACCGCCGAAACCCATTTTGTCACGGGGCATAAGCTTCAACCGCCGTTTCCGCCAGCGACCGAGACAGCGCTGTTTGGGATGGGGTGTTTCTGGGGTGCCGAGCGCACTTTCTGGCAGCTTGGCGAGGGCATTTACGTGACTGCGGTCGGATATGCGGGCGGTTTGACTCCAAATCCCACCTACGAGGAAGTCTGCTCCGGCGCCACCGGCCATAATGAAGTTGTGCTGGTGGCTTTCTATCCCCAAAAGATATCTTATGAGGTGCTTTTAAAGACCTTCTGGGAGAACCATGATCCAACACAGGGGATGCGGCAAGGCAATGATGTCGGCACCCAGTACCGCTCCGCCATCTATGTCGCGGATGCGGCCCAGCGGGCCGCGGCCGAGGCCAGCAAAACCATCTTCGCGAAAATGCTGGCTGCGCGCGGTTTTTCCGCCATCACCACGGAAATTGACGAGCGTCGGGATTTCTATTACGCCGAAGCCTATCACCAGCAATATCTTGAGAAAAACCCGCAGGGTTACTGCGGCCACGGCGGCACCGGCGTGGCCTGCCCGATAGGGTTCGCGGAGAATGATAAAGACAGCATGTCACCGATTCCAGCGAGCCCTGCTTGATCGGGGCAGAGTCAGCTGTGCGGAACGGCACGGCTGCAATAAAATATTTACTTTAAACAGGCATGACGTCGCTTGGAAATAAACCGGTAGGGGCCGGGCCGCGGCGAAACATTTTTGGCATTCATTGCGTTACCAGGACGGCGGGCGTTTGTGGTAGTGAAGGCCAGGGTTGGAGTTATGAGATGGCATTGGGTAAAATTTTTGGAGTTCTGGTTGTTTTGAGCCTTGCCGCGACGGGAGCCGCCGTCGCCGGGGATATGTCCAACGGCACGGCGTGCGCCAAGGGAATTTCAGCATCTATTAAAGGAAATAAAGCAGCTAAAGCCGATAAAGAAATCAAGGGAAACAAGGCAACCGCCAAGTGTGGGCTTGAGGCGGTCAGTGTTCGGCACGTCAAGCCACAAGCGCCCATCGTGATGGGGCGTAGCGTCGGCGTCTATCACAAGACGAAGCTGCATCACGTGAAAATTAAGCCGCTGGATACGAGTGACATCCCCGTTGCCGCCGACAGTTCCAACTAAATCCCCTCCGTGCTCCAATGAGCGCGCCTCAAGATGAACTGACAAAAAGGTCTCATCGCGAGGTCAGGACTTGTTTGCATTCGGGAGGCAGTTGCGCCATCGTCAAGGGTGGTCTTGGCTTTTGCGGGCCGGGCCTGGGGTGAATGATCGCGTCCGAAAACCACCAAGCGAGCGAGGCGGCATCGCAACCATCTCCAGGCGGGACGGGATCCTGCTCCCGGCAAGCATCTTCCCCGGCCGGACAAGCAAGGCGGACATGAAAATGATAATCATGCCCATAATAGGGGCGGACCTTGGTGAGCCATGACCGGTCGCCTGTCGCCTCCCGGCACAGCGCTTTCTTGATTGCCGCGTTGACGAAAATGCGTTGCACGGCAGGGTCTTGCGCGGCTGCCCTGATGACCGCGAGATGATCGGGTGTCCATTTCGCCGGATCGACGTCAAGCCGGTCGTCCCGCACCATGTTGGCCGCCGACATTTCCTCCCGCTCCAAGCGCGATAGTTCGCGATTTGGCATGGGGGTCAGCCAAATGTCGACGTCGAGACCAATTTGATGCGATGCGTGTCCTGTGAGCATCGGACCGCCGCGTGGCTGCGACATATCGCCCACGAGAATTCCTGGCCAATGGCTGACGGTTGGCACCTTCCGCGCGAAACGTTCAAGAAAGGCGAGCAGCGCCGGATGCCCCCAATTGCGGTTGCGCGACAGCCGCATGACCTGCCAAGCGGGGCCATTGACCGGTAGCGCCTCGCCGCCCGCGAGGCAGCCTCGCGAATAAAATCCGATTGTGCGTGCGGCCAAAGCAGCTGGCACCACTTGCCGCCCGAATAACTGCTTCGCGGGCGTGGAGGGATCCTCTGGATGCGCAAGCGGCGGCAGTGCGACAGGTTCGAGGGAGCCCTTTTCCTGTGCAAGCGTTCCCCCCGCTAGGCCCGCTAAAGCGAGCGTGGCCGTTAACACGATCAACCGCGGATGCATCGGCCCGCTTCCTTGCCAGTTTGACCGAGCCATGTTAACGCTCAATAATAAATATGGAATAAAGATGAACTAAAATGGGTAGCGTGCCTTTTGAAATTTGCAAGTGCCTCCGTCGCTGTGGCATGAATGGACCGCGCCTCCCCACGAAGAAATAAGAATTCGATTCCAGCCAGTAATCAAAGGGCTGCCATTTTTCATAAATTGGCATTCGCGGCGGCGGCATTGGTAGGACAAACGGGGTGAACGGGATTCTTTTTGCGGCCATCGCCGTGCAGGGCCTTCCCGGCCAAAGATTGCAAACGCCGGCCAATTTCATGCTGTCGTTCGTCATATGCGGGCTTCTGTTGTGGCGCCCCGCTACGGGGCTTGATTCCTCGGCGCGGCGGGGGGCTGTTTGATAGCCTATTGTTTGGCGGCGACTTTTTTTGGGCCGCCGCACTCGGCGGACCGCTTTTGACCCTTGACCGGATTTGTGCGGTGTCCCTGATCAATTTACCGAGAACTGGCGACGGGAAAATGGATCAAAACATTGACGAATAATTAATTTTCTGGACTTTACGCGCCGCGCGAGGCAAGATACTTCAAATTTCAAGTAGTCTAGCAGCAAATATCATGGTCGCCGTTCCAGAGGCTTCGTTCAAGAGACTCCGCATCCTGATCGTTGAGGATGAGCCGTTCATCACACTCGCCTTGGAGGCGATGTTGCCGGAACTCGGCTACGATGTGGCTGCTTCCGCCGCGCATGTTTCCACGGCCCTGGAGTTGGTCGACCGCGAAAGGATCGATGGTGCAATCCTCGACGTGAATCTTGGCTTGCAAAGGATTGATCCGGTTGCCGATATTCTCGCCGCGCGTGGTTGTCCCTTCATTTTTACGACTGGCTACAATATTTCGGGCCTGCCGGCACGCCATGCTGGGCGCGCCGTTCTGCAAAAGCCGTTCGGATTTGAGCAACTTGCAACGCTGTTGCTGTCGGAATTCGGTTCGCCGGTTGATGCGCAATCGCCTTTTAGAACGAATTCCGCACCTTCGCCGGGCGATCGCTGCCCGGGCGATCACCGATCGGCGCCGCGCCGCGCCGCGGGTGTGACACCAGGTCTTTGAAAGCGGAAACTCTGTCTCTGGTATGTGAATTCTCGCGCGCCCCGCGACATTTCCGTCTCATCCAGGCGAGTATCTGAGGTGCGGCGTTTCTGACATCGAGTATACGGTGTCCTTCCCCCCTTAAACCTTTGATTTCCGCCTTGGTCGTGACACAGTCGAAGATCAAATCGCTTTTTGGAAATGTCTATTCTATCCTTATAAAACACGGGAACAACCGAGTGCTTGATTTCATTCCTTGAAGGGGACGAGGGATCCTCTTGCCGTGAAAATACTTTTATTACATGTGATCCCTTCAAGAGCTATCAGAGCGTCATGGTCGAATCAGCAACGATCATTTCTGGCCCTTCCCCGCCGCCCCGCAGACGCCTGTGGCGAATCTTCTTTTTTTTCATTATCGGTGTCGCCCTGCTCGTTGCGATCGCGGCAGCCATGGCGCCTTGGGCATTTTCGAATACGGCCTTGCGCACCGAGATCGCTTCGCAAATCCGCCGTATAACGGGTCTTGTCACCCTTTCTCAGGGGCAAGCGGTCTTTGTTGTCCTCCCGCAACCCCATGTCAGCATTGATGACGTCAGATTCACCGACCCTTCCGGCGCTCTTCGCATCGATGCGCACTATCTCAAAGGGTACGTCCGGCTGGCGGCTCTTCTTGCTGGACGGATCGAGATTACTTCGGCCACCCTCGGGCAGCCGGACATGCGAATCAATCTCGATGGACGGCCGATGCCGCCAGACAGTGTGATCGGGCGTGTCGCTGTCGCCTCGCCGGCAACCGCAGAGGCTGCATCCGCGGATGAAGCGAGACTTGGTGCCGTTACTCTCGTCAATGGCCGCGCCCGCTTGATGAGCAAGCAACTTTCGCCGGATGTGATGATTGATGCCATCAATGTGACGTTGGACTGGCGTAAGGCCGGCGCCGCGGCGATCCTGACCGGGCAAGCCCAGTTGCACGGCGAAACCGCGGCGATCGCCGCTTGGATTGCAAGCCCGGCCGGGCTGCTGCGAGGCCAGCAATCCCCGCTGAGCCTAAAGATCGATGCCCCTTCTCTCTCATTGTCGGCTGATGGCGGTCTTGCAAGCACGCCGAAATGGCAATTCAGCGGCGAGATTCACGCCGCAACACCGTCCCTGCGGGCGATTTTGGAAGAAGCGGGATATCCGCTCCCTTTGCCTGGGCCTTTTGGAGATTTTGAAGCCAATTGCGAAATGACTGTTTCGGCGAAGAGCGCGGTGCTTTCCGACCTGCATTTGAAGTTCGATGGGAATGAGTTCGAAGGAACCTTGGCGTTTCAGGAGCGCGACCAGATACCCGTTCTCTCCGGTACATTGGCAACGAACCGGCTTTCGCTCCGGCCCTTGCTTTCCGGTCTTCCGCCCGTGGCCGGACGCGACGGCCAATGGAGTCGCGATCCCTTTGATCTAGCGGACTTGGGCTTAGCCGATCTTGATTTGCGGGTTTCGGCGGCGCATCTGCTTTTTTCTCGTTATGAGATCGAGGACGCTGCCTTTTCGGTGATGCGCCATAGCGGCCGTCTGGAATTAACCCTTGCCGGAGCCAAGGCCTATCAAGGTGCGATCAAGGGCCGCTTGACTTTTGATCGGGGGGGCGATGGCGTCAATATGCAGGCGGCCGGAGCGGTGTCCGGTGCCGACTTCGCGGCTTTATCGTTTGATGCATTCGGATGGCGTGAATTTTACGGGTCCTTGAGCGGCACGGCCAATCTTGAAAGCACTGGCGCCAGCATGAGCGAACTCATGCGCAACCTCGATGGGACGTCGCAAATTGACGTCGCGCAAGGACAACTCGGAGGGATCGATCTCGAATCCGCCTTGCACCGGATCAACAAAAGCCCTCTGGCACTACTGACCGACATTCATCGGGGAAGGACCTCTTTCGAGCATGCGAGCTTTAATTTGCGCTTTGTCAAGGGGGTCGCAGGCATCGAAGAGGGCAAACTCGAAAGCCCGAGCCTCAGACTTGGTTTCGGCGGCACCGTTGATTTCGGCGAACGCGGGCTCGATCTGCACGCCATTGCCAAGCCCGCTGACGACGTGGCCGCGCCTGGCAAGGAAGCACCCGTTTTTCAATTCGATATTGGTGGCGCATGGGACGATCTGGCATTTACACCGGACGTGCGCGGCCTCATTCGCCGGTCCGGCGCGGCAGCGCCGCTGTTTTCACAACAGCGCGATGCAGGCAAATCTATCGTCCCCGGTGCGGCAGGGACACCATAACCGCGTTTCATTGTCACGGAGGCGTCCCACTTTGAAACTCAAGTCGCGGAAGCGCTGGCGGAGAACGAATGCGGCGCCTCGCTGATCGGTGCCGCGGCCCCACTGTTGATTTGCAGAACCGAGAGACCACGTTCGTTGGTGCCATCGGGCCGGAAACGGAAGACGCCGTCGGCGCCATTGAAACCGGACCGGTTGGTCAGGACGTTTTGTGAATACCGCTGCGAGCCTTGCGTATGGGCAAGCGCCGCGGCAAGCGATACGGCATCATAGGCGAGAGTCGCGATTCGGGTTGGATCGCCGTGATATTTGGCGCGGTAACGCTCTACGAAGGCGTTGTAGCCGCCATTTTCGGGGGCGGCGAACCACGCTCCCTGCAATGCCGGAAGCTTGAGGACGCGCGCGTCGTTCCAAAGACCCGTCCCGAGAATCTGCACTTGCTTGCCGTTGATCCCGGCCGCGATGAGGGCCTCCGACATGGCCTGCATCGCATCGGCCTGTTCAGGGATGAACAGCGAATCGATTTGATCGTGAAGGGCAGCGATCTTTTGCACTGCCTCGGTCATCGTCCGCGGCCCGTAATGTTCGATGCTCATGATCCTTAAGTTGTTGCGGGCGGCCGCCTGCTGGAATTCGGTTTCCGCCACCCGTCCATAGTCATTTTCCGGAATGAGGGCGGCGATCGATTTCTTGCCCTTGGAGGCAGCGAAATCGACGATTCTGTCGACGTAGTTCTCAATCAAAAAGGAAAGCAGAAACAGCCCCTGGCCGGCGGTTGACGTGTCGGTCGAAAAGGCGATGACCGGTTTGCCCGCGGCGCGCGCCACCTTGCCAACTTCCCGCACGCTTGAGGCAAACAGCGGACCGATGACGAGTTCGGCGCCCTCCGAAATGGCCGCCTGGGCGGCCGCACGGGCGCCATCGGGGTTCGAATGGTCATCCTTGACAAGCAGGGTCACATCATTGCCGCCAGCCTCCAGATAGGCCAGTTCGGCGGCGTTGCGCAACGAGATCCCGACGACACTTGGCCCAGAGGCTTGCGTCAACGGGACGATGAGCGCGACACGCGCGGGACCCGAGCCGATTTGCTCGCCGCGGTCAGGTGGAGCGTCTTGTGCCTGCGGGGCTGGTGCGACAACCCCGCCCGGGCCGCCGTGCCCAAACATCCCATTCATCGACCCGCAAGCCGCGACCGACAAGCAAAGCCCGAATATCCAGAATGTCCGGGCGGCACCGGCGTGACAATCCCAAAGACACCACGCCACTCGCCACCAGTCTTTCTTGCATGGGGGACGGATCATTTGGGCAAAGCTCCAATTCACGTCTTTCCAAAATCCCTGACTGGGGCATCAAAGGCGGCCAATCGGGACGTCATGGAAATCCCAAACCTTTTCAGTCATAAAAATGAAGCCACGGCAATAGAAAGCCTATTGGACTCGGGCTTTGGCTTGCGGAAAAAACACACTCGTTCTATAAATAGAACAATTGACCTATTTATAGAACGTAATTTTGGCCGCAACGGCCACCTCAACCGGGCGGATTGGACACCATGAATTCCGGTAATCGTGATGGATGGAATCGTGAGGGCCGAGGGGGGCCTGGAGCTTTTACCGCCTTCGGTCTCAAGGCCGAGGCGGAGCCGATCCGGCCAGGCCTTCATGTGGTCGCCACGCCGATTGGCAATCTCGGCGATATCTCATTTCGCGCCCTCGCGACGCTCGCGGCGGCCGATGCGATTATTGCCGAGGATACGCGCGTCACCAAAACATTGCTTGCCCATTATGGAATAGCGACGCCGCTTGTCGCCTATCACGAGCATAATGCCGCGGTCATGCGGCCGCATCTTTTGGCCCGGTTGGCCGGGGGCGCGGCGCTGGCCTTGGTTTCGGATGCTGGCACCCCTCTGATTTCTGATCCAGGCTTCAAACTTGTCAGCGATGCGCTGGCGCAAAACGTCGAGGTCGTTTCGGTGCCGGGCGCTTCGGCTGTGCTCGCTGCCTTGGTGGTGGCGGGCCTGCCCACCGACCGATTCTTTTTTGAAGGATTTTTGCCGCCAAGAAGCGCCGCGCGGCGGACCCGCATAGCCGAGCTTTCCACCATTCCTGGAACTCTGGTCTTTTTCGAATCGCCCCGCCGGGTTGCGGACACAATGAGCGATCTGGCGGCCGTGCTGGGCGACCGCAAGGCCGCGATCGCCCGCGAGCTCACCAAGCATTTTGAGACGGTGCGCCGCGGAGTTTTGCCGGAACTGGCATCCGTCGTCGAGGGCGAGGCGCCGCCAAAGGGCGAGATTGTCATCCTCATCGGGCCGCCGGGCGCCTCCCAGCCGCTGGTCCAAGAAGACGTCGATGAGCGGCTCGGCAAGGCCTTGGAAGGTCTTTCCGTCAAGGATGCCGCCGCCGTGGTTTCAGCCGCGACCGGACAGCCGCGACGCAAGGTCTATGCGCGGGCCATCGAACTTTCGACGCGCGAGCGATGACGGCGAGAACCCCGCGCGACCGCAAAAGGGCGCATGGACTGGGACTCTTTGCTGAACACCTCGCCGTCGGGCTGCTACGCCTCAAGGGTTACAGGATCCTGGCTCGCCGCTATTCCATCAAAGAAGGTGAAATTGATATTGTCGCAAAGCGCGGTGAAACCGTGGCATTTGTTGAAGTGAAGGTGCGGCCAACCCTTGACGAGGCCCGGACAGCGATTGGCTTCATCAAGCGCCGTCGAATCTCCCGCGCGGCGAGAAGCTGGCTTTCTTCGAACCCTTGGGCAGCGCCACTGACGCGGCGCGGCGATGCCGTCTTTGTCGCGCCCTGGTGCTGGCCACGCCATGAGATCGCGGTGATCGAACTGGATCTTGGCTAGGGCCAGCAAATCATGAAGTTGCGCGCCAATAAGGATTCCATTCAATGGCGCATCGCTATATATTATTAAAATTCTCCTTCAAGCGGATGGGTTCGATGATACGGGGTGACGGCGCCGGCTAATGGGCACGTTTCGCGACACCGGCGTGGCCGAGGCAAGCCCGTTGAAGACGCCAGCTGCGGCAAGCAATGCGATCGCCGCCGATCTTATTGCGGTGGTGGTCGCTGTGACCGCGGGCGATCCGCGCGTGCTGACCATCCAGGATCAAGCCGCACTTCCCTCCGGACCTTTCGAACTCGCGCATCGCTCCTTGCAGGCCGGATTGCGCGCTTGGGTCGAGCGGCAAACAAGGCTGCCGCTTGGCTATGTCGAACAGCTCTATACTTTCGCCGACCGGGATCGCGGGGGCGGCGGGCAACATGTTATCTCGATCAGCTATCTCGGCCTGACCCGCGAGCAATCGGCTTCGGGCGCGCATGAGGCAAGATGGCGCAGCTGGTATTCCTATTTTCCTTGGGAAGACCATCGCGCGGGCGCCCCCCCCATGATTGAAGCCGCGCTCTTGCCCCGCCTCGAAGCCTGGGCCAACTCACCACAAAATCCAGGCCTTCGGCAGGACCGCGTCCAGCGCGTCGCGGTTACATTTGGCGGCGAAGGCCGCGCCTGGAACGAGGAACTTGTTCTCCAGCGTTACGAATTGCTCTATGAGGCAGGCCTCATCCCGGAGGCAACTCGCGTAAGCCCGCCCGGACCGTTACGCCTGGGCAGCGCGGCTGGCCCGCTCCCGAGCACCGGCCAGCCAATGATCCTTGATCACCGGCGGATTCTGGCAACCGGCATAGCCAGGCTCAGGGCCAAAATCAAATATCATCCGGTGGTATTCGAATTGATGCCGGAAACTTTTACTTTACTGCAATTGCAGCGTTGCGTCGAAGCTTTAGCGGGGCGGCTCGTGCACAAGCAGAATTTTCGTCGCTTGATCGAGCAACAGGAACTTGTTGAGGAAACGGGGGAAACCACTCCGGACACCGGGGGGCGTCCAGCCAAGCTGTTCCGGTTTCGCCGCGAGATTTTAACCCAACGCGCCATTGCCGGGACCAAATTACCGATCTCAAGGGCTTGACAAATCTTATACTCAATACCAGCATATGCTCCTGTAATGCTCTATTGGAGTATAAGAAAATGGCATTGCTGGGACCGGAAACCGCCCGTTCGGAAATTCCCTTTGCGGAAACCCTCTATGCGAAGGTGCGCCATGCGATCCCAGCGATCGAATGGCCGGTCCATGCGCAAGAGATCGACGCCATCATGACCCTGAAGCGGACCCGCAACGCGATGGTGTTGGCGCATAATTATCAAACACCAGAGATTTTTCATTGCGTCGCCGATTTTGTCGGCGACAGTCTCGCCCTGGCGCGGGAAGCCATGACCGCGGACGCCGATGTGATCGTCTTGGCCGGCGTTCATTTCATGGCCGAGACCGCAAAATTGCTGAATCCGGAGAAGACTGTCCTTACCCCGGACCCCGGCGCGGGCTGTTCGCTCGCGGAATCGATCCGGCCGGAGGACGTGCATCTCTTGCGGCAAACCTATCCCGGGGTCCCGGTCGTCACCTATGTGAACACGTCGGCCGCCGTGAAAGCTTTGTCGGACATATGCTGCACCTCCGGCAACGCGCGGGCCGTGATTAAATCTCTCGGTGTCGAGCGGGTCATCATGCTGCCCGATGAATTCCTGGCTCGCAATGTCGCGGCCGAGACAAAGGTCAAAATCATCGCCTGGTCGGGCCATTGCGAGGTGCATGAACGGTTCAGCGCCAGTGAAGTGCGGCAATTGCGCGAAGACTATCCTGGCGTGATCGTTTTGGCACATCCGGAATGCCCGCCGGAAGTCGTGGCCGAAGCGGATTTTTCGGGTTCGACCGCCGCCATGTCTTCCTATGTGAGCAAGAACCGTCCCGCCCGTGTCGTGCTTTTGACTGAATGCTCGATGAGCGACAATGTCGCGATCCAACATCCCGAACTTGAATTCATCCGGCCCTGCAATCTCTGCCCGCATATGAAAAAGATCACGCTTCGCAACATCCGGCGGGCGCTGGAGACGATGCGGCACAAAGTCCAGATTGATCCCGCAATCGCGGTCCCGGCGCGCCGCGCCGTCGAACGCATGTTGGCGGTGACGTGATGGACGGGTGCGACGCGGCCGGGAATTGCGTGATCGTGGGGGGTGGACTGGCGGGCCTGACCGTCGCTCTCTCCCTGGCGCCGGAGCCGGTGATCCTCTTGAGCAAGGCGCCGCTCGGCTTTGAAGCATCGAGCGTTCTCGCCCAGGGCGGGGTTGCCGCGAGCCTTGGCCTGGACGATGATTTTTCGCTGCATCTTTCCGACACGCTCGATGCCGGCGATGGATTGTGCGACGAGTCCGTCGCCCGCGCGATCCTTTCAGCGGCTCCCAAAGCCATCTCCGAATTGATTGAACGTGGCGTCCCGTTCGATCGCGACGGCCAGGGCAGATTGCTTCTTGGCCTGGAAGCCGCGCATTCGCGCCGGAGGATCGTTCACGCCGGTGGGGATTCAAGCGGGCGCGAAATCATGCGCGCCCTGACGCGTCTCGTGCGCGAAACACCCTCCATCACCTTGATCGAAGGCGCCACCGCCCGGCGTCTGCTCGTCGAGGATAACTCCGTGACTGGGGTTCTCGCCGAGACCCATCGGGGGCCGGTGGTTTTCGCGGCGGATCGGGTGGTCATCGCGACCGGCGGCATCGGCGGCCTGTTTCAATATGGCACCAATCCGGCTGGATCCTGGGGGCAAGGTCTCGCACTCGCGGCCAGGGCTGGCGCCACCATGGCGGATCTCGAATTTGTCCAGTTTCATCCGACCGCGCTCGAAAGCCGGTCGTTTCCGCTGAAGCTCATCAGTGAGACCGTCCGGGGGGAAGGCGCCATTCTTGTCGATGAGACTGGCCACCGCTTCATGGCCGCTATTCCGGGTGCCGAACTGGCGCCGCGTGATGTGGTTGCCCGCGCCGTTTGGCGGCATATGGCAGCGGGACATCGGGTTTATCTTGACGCGCGGCACGTGCCGGATCTTGATTTTCCGCGCCGCTTTCCAGCAATCACCGGCTTTTGCCACGCGGCCGGCATCGATCCTGTCACGGCGCCCATTCCCATCCGGCCCGCGGCGCATTATCACATGGGCGGCGTCGCGGTCGATCTTGCCGGGCGCAGTTCGATCGAAGGTCTTTGGGCCTGCGGCGAGGCAGCCTGCACGGGCCTTCATGGTGCCAATCGCCTTGCCAGCAATTCCCTGTTGGAAGCGGCGGTTTGCGGCCGTTTCGTTGCTGAAAGTATCAAGGGGACTTCGCCGGGCCGTTTCCGCAAGGCGCGAGCCGCGGCATGGCCGCGGTTTTCTGATGATCTCTCGGCCGTGCGAAAGAGTGTTTCCGATGCCGCTGGAGTTCTCCGTCATGGCGATGATTTGGCGGCGGCGGCATCGGAACTGCTGGCGCTTGTGCGGGCCGAAGGAGACGCGAGCGATCCGGCATGCGTAGCTCTGATGATCGTCATCGCGGCGCTCCGCCGGCGGGAAAGCCGGGGTGCTCATGCACGAACCGATTTTCCAGCCCGCGCGTCTCAGGCGCAAAGGAACACGCTGCGGCTGAACGATGCCATCGCTGCCGCCAGAGAGCTTGCCCCTGAACGCGCCGCTTGAAAGGAAAGCGCTGCGATGACTTTGGCGCCTCTCCCGCGGATCGTGATCGAGCCCTTGGTCCGCGCCGCCCTCCTTGAAGATCTGGGCCGCGCGGGCGATCTCACGACGGACCTCGTCGTTCCGCTTTCCTGTCAGGCGAAGGCGGTGGTGGTTGCCCGCGAAAGCGGCGTCGTAGCCGGGCTTGAATTGGCAAAACGCGCCTTCGAACTCATGGATCCCCATATTGCCATTCAGGTCGAATGCGAGGATGGCACGGTGATCGCGCCTGGCCAAGTGATCGCCAGGGTCAGCGGACCGGCTCGCGGGATTTTGACGGCGGAACGCGTTGCTCTCAATTTTATGGGCCATTTGAGCGGCATTGCGAGCGCGACGGCGTCCATCGTCGCCGCGGTGAATGGCACCAAGGCCAAGATCGTTTGCACGCGCAAGACGACGCCAGGCCTTCGCGCCGTTGAGAAATATGCGGTGCGCGCGGGGGGCGGCGCCAATCACCGCTTCGGGCTCGATGATGCGATCCTCATCAAGGATAATCATGTGGCGATCGCCGGTGGCGTCGCTGAGGCGATGCGGCGTGCCCGCGCCGGAGCCGGTCATCTCGTCAAGGTCGAGATCGAAGTCGACAATTTGGAGCAGCTCAAAGAGGCGCTAGGTGAGGGTGCCGATGCCTTGCTTCTCGACAATATGGGCTTGGAGATGCTTGCCGAAGCGGTCGCGATTGTCGATCGCCGTGCGATCACGGAAGCCTCTGGCCGGGTGACGCCAAAATCGGCGCCCGCCATCGCCGCGACGGGCGTCGATCTCATCTCGATTGGCTGGCTCACGCATAGCGCGCCCGTGCTCGATATTGGGCTGGATTTCGAAGCGTAGAGCGCCCCCTTGCCTAAGCAGCGGGCCTATGCGACATACGCGCCGGCGCTCCGAACCATCGCAATTTGCCTTCGGGAACGCTGCGGTAGCTCAGTGGTAGAGCACTCCCTTGGTAAGGGAGAGGCCGAGAGTTCAATCCTCTCTCGCAGCACCATGGCGCCTATTGATTTCAAATAACATTTTGGTTTTATTAGGGGTTCTGCGGCCCGACTGCTACATTGGGCTGCTACATGACGGTTGTTCGAATGGCGAGGCCAACGCTCCGCAACGGGACCCGCAACGGGCAATTTAGGATGGCCATTCCAGCAGCCATTCGGCGCATCCTTGACGGCTTGCCGGAAGCCTATCGCCCAAAGGGCTGGGGCAAGGCGGAAATCACTTTGACGCTTGGCACAGCTGACAGGCGTACGATGGCCGGGGAACATGTTAGGATAAGGGCAGAGGTAGAGGCGCGGTTTGCATCGCTTCGCGCGGGGACGCGGCCCTTGTCGCAAAAGGACGCCGTGGCACTGGCGGGGGAAGCCTATAGGGCCTTTGCCGAGGGCGGGGAAGAAAACCCCGGATCACCTGAGGTGTGGCGCCGGACCAT
>DATJLX010000028.1:0-4857 GCA_035509135.1 Methylocella sp. | reverse complement strand
GCTTGCCGCAAAAGGCGGCGCATGATTCCGTTGCTCCATAATTCACTTGGGAAGGAACATGGCGATCCGGCAGATCGGGCAGGAAGCCCTTCACTTCAACACCAGCGCTTTGCAGCCAACGAGCCTTGATGAGATCCATGGGCTGATTGATTGGGCGCCTTCGGAGTGCGCTCTGGCCGGGCACTACCCCTCGGCAATGGGCGAGAAGGCCTGGCCGCCTTTGGCGATGTTCAAGGCGCTTCTGCTTGGCACCTGGTACGATCTTTCCGATGTGAAGCTCGCCGAGGCGCTCGAAGACCGGGCGAGCTTCCGCCGCTTCTGCGGCTTTGCCCGCGACGAGGCAACGCCGGAGCGCACGGCTTTTGTGCGCTTCCGCGAGCTGCTCCGCGCCAAAGGCCTTGACCGCGTTCTGTTTGAAGCCATCACCCGCGATCTGGAGACGAAAGGCGCTTGCCTGCGCCAGGGCACGCTCATTGATGCCACCGTGATCGGCTCGGCCTCGAAGGGCGATCAGGAGGCCGCCTGGGCCAAGCACAAGAGCCGGGCGCCGGCGCATGGCTATAAGGCCCATATCGCCGCCGATAAGGACACGGGAATTATCCGCGCGGTCGAGACGACCCCGGCGAACGAGGCCGATGTCAATATCGCGCCTGCGATCCTCCCCAATGACCCGAGCGAGGTCTATGGCGATCGCGCCTATGACGCGCTCTCGGTCGAGGTGGCGATCAAGCGGAAGGGCGGGACTCCGAGGCTGTTGCGCAAGGGCCATCGCTGGCTCAAAGCGAGCGCGCTCGAAGCGCATAACCGCCCGCTGCGGCGGGTTCGTTCGCGCATCGAAAAAATCTTCGGCACGTGGAAGCGCAGCTACAATTTCCGCCGCATGCGCTGGATCGGCCTCGCTAAGGCACGGCTGCAAATCCATCTTGCGGCGATCGCTTACAATGTGAAGCGCTTTTGGCGCTTGAAGTGTGCCTGAGCGGGCCAGAAAGCCACCCCCGCGCCCAAGTGCGGCGCGGGGACGGGCCGCAAACCCGCCCTTCGGCCAATCCCAACGCCTCACCCTGGCTTGCGCTGCCTCGCGGCGCCTGTGCCGCTTTCTTCGCCAGTGATCCCTCCCCGCACACAGGTCTCGAAACATTTTGGTACGATTGAGGGGCAAAACCGGACAAAACTGATGGCTGAAGCATCAATCCCATGATTCTGGAGGAGCGAGCACCCGTGCGCCGAGCCGCGTCAGGGCCTGTCGCAGCGGCTCATCCGCGACAGGTCCGACAAGGTCTTCCGCCGCACTCTCCGCCGCTTTGTCCGGCGCGGGGGCCGCACGCCGGGCCGGGGGCCTCGCCGCGAGGGGGCCTTGCTTCAAAAGGATGCGGTCAACGCAGCGCCAGCCGAAATGGGCGTTGACGCGCTCGATGAGGAGGGGGGCCAGATGCTGCAATTCCAGCGCGAAGCCGCCTTCGACCCGGATGACCAGCGTGGCCGGAGCCACGCCATTGTCCGCCGCGCGGTCGCGTCCCCGGGGCGGCCATTGCAACTTGACCGGCTGCGAGATCGCGGCGAGGCGCTCGCCGGCAATCTCATCCCAAAACAAGAGAAGGCCGGATTGGCTAAAACCTTGCCGAGCCACAACCGGGTCGATCACGGTTTGCACGAAATCCGCGAGGGGCCGGGACCACGGGATTTTGCCAGGGCGAGGGTTCCGCATGCGTCCACCCTACCGTGGTTTGGCCCGCTGCGGCAACCGGACACGGGACTTTAAGACGGGTTCGCGCCAAACAAAGCGGCTGCCCGCCGCCGCAGTTCGTCTGGCGGAACATCCTCCTTGCGGGTCGCGATCCACCAGCGATGCCCGAACGGATCCTCGAATTTGCCGCCGCGATCGCCATAGAACAGATCCGCGACCGGACGCAGAACCTTAAGGCCCGCGGCGACCGCGCGGCTGCTGAACGTATCGACATCCTCGACATAAAGATGGATCATAACGGGTGTCCCGCCGATCGTGTGGGGGCTCAAGGAGTCATGATCCGGAAATTCGTCGCACAGCATGATCCGGGCCTCGCCGATGGCGAGTTCCGCATGGCCAACCTTGCCCTCATGAGCGATGCACAACTTTTCCTCGGCGCCAAATGCACGTTTGTAGAAAGCTATGGCTTCGCTGGCATTGCTGACGCTCAGATAGGGGATGGCTCCTTCATGCCCCTCAGGTATCGGCTTGACAGTTCCGCTCATCTTTCGTCCCCTCGTTTTAACGATTTGTTAATGAGAACGGCAAAACGAGGCGCATATATGACTGTTTCGGGGAGTCTGGAGGAGCGCGCCGCCGCCGCCGTTCTGGCGTGGTATGACCGCCATCGGCGCGATTTGCCGTGGCGGGCGAGGCCTGGTGAGGCCGCCGACCCCTACAGGGTCTGGCTTTCCGAGATCATGCTGCAACAGACGACGGTCGCGGCGGTCAAACCTTATTTCGCGGCTTTCCTGTCGCGCTGGCCGAATGTGGGTCTTTTGGCGGAAGCCAGCGGCGAGGAGGTGATGCGGGCCTGGGCTGGGCTTGGCTATTATTCGCGCGCCCGCAATCTCCATGCCTGCGCGAAAAGGATTGCAAGCGCCTTCAGCGGCCAGTTTCCGGCGGCCGAGGCGGCGTTGCGGGAGCTTCCCGGAATCGGATCCTATACGGCGGCGGCGATCGCGGCGATCGCCTTCGGGCAACGCGCCGCCGCGATCGATGGCAATGTGACACGCGTCGCCGCGCGGCTCTTCGCGATCGAGGCACCGCTCCCTTTCGCCAAGTCCGAAATCACGGCCAGGGTGGACGCCATGGTGCCGGCCGGGCGGCCTGGCGATTTCGCGCAAGCCATGATGGATTTGGGCGCCATGATTTGCTCGCCGAGACGCCCGGCTTGCGGCGTGTGTCCCCTCTCGGCCGTCTGTCTTGGTCGTGCGGCGGGTCAAGCCGACCATTTGCCGCGCAAGGCGGTCCGGCGGCCGCGGCCCTTGCGCCGTGGCGCCGCGTTTTTCGTGCGCCGCCAGGACGGGGCGGTTCTTGTCCGCACGCGGCCGGAAAAGGGGCTTCTTGGCGGCATGACGGAATTGCCCGGAACCAGCTGGGAAAAGGATTTCGATGAAGCGCTGGCGCCAAGCCAGGCGCCGGTCGATGCGTCCTTTCACAAGCTCGAAGGCGCCATCGAGCATGCCTTCACCCATTTTGCCTTGCGTCTTTCGATTTTTGTCGCGGAAGTGGGAAAAGACAAAAAGGCGCCCCAGGGCTGCCGCTGGAGCCTGGCTTGCGACCTCGACAAGGAGGCCTTTCCTGGCGTCATGCGCAAAGTGATCGAAGCCGTGCGCCGCAGCGGCGAAATCGTCAGGATCGTTTGAGAGATGGCAAAGCCCAGCACGAAACCCCATATCACCCTGACTGAAGGGTCCATCCGCGTGCAATGGGGTGAGAGGATTTTGACGATCCTGCCCGCGCCGGCGCCGCTCCGCACGGAAGTCCCGGCTGATTTCACCGTTGATTTGGACGCGATTCTGACGTGGGACGCGCCGCTCGACGAAATCGAGATCGAGATCGAGGAACTGCAGACAATCGCCAAGGCGATTGAAGACGAGTTCGAAAGGCTCGGGCTCGCCGTCGCCTTCGAGTAGAGCTTTTCCTTATCGGAAGGCACTCGAGCCGTCGGCGCTTGACAAGCGGCACGGGCGCTCTACCTGCCCGTCAGGGCCGGCACGCGAGGGAGCCTGTGTCCGAGGGTGCCTGTGTCAAAGAGTTTTTTTTCTTGGACCGCATCCTCTTTAAAAAAATGGTTCGGCCCCGGGGTCAAGCTTGACGGCGAGGACCTACTCATCATGAAGGAAAGCGATATTTTTGGCATCGTCGATTGAGCGGGTGTCTCATCGCATGCGGTTTCTCTCTTTTGAAGGTGAATGACAATGACTGCCAAAGACGTCCGTTTTTCCACTGACGCGCGCGATCGCATTCTGCGCGGCATCGAGATTCTCAACAATGCGGTCAAAATTACGCTTGGACCGAAGGGCCGCAACGTCGTCATCGAACGCTCCTATGGAGCGCCGCGGATCAGCAAGGACGGCGTCACCGTCGCCAAGGAAATCGAGCTCTCCGACAAGTTCGAGAACCTTGGCGCGCAACTCGTGCGCGAGGTCGCCTCGAAGCAGCATGACGCCGCCGGCGACGGCACGACCACCGCGACCGTGCTGGCTTCCTCCATCGCCCACGAAGGCGCGAAGGCGGTGGCGGCCGGGCTCAATCCGATGGATTTGAAGCGCGGCATCGACCTCGCCGTGGACGTAATCGTCGCCGATCTCAAGAAGAACTCGAAGAAAGTCTCTTCGAATGAGGAGATCGCTCAGATCGGCAAAATTTCGGCTAATGGCGATCACTTCATCGGTGACGAAATCGCCAAGGCGATGCAAAAGGTCGGCAATGAGGGCGTGATCACGGTCGAGGAAGCCAAAAGCCTGGTGACCGAGACCGAGATCGTCGAAGGCATGCAATTCGATCGCGGCTATCTTTCCCCTTATTTCATCACCAACGCCGAGAAGATGATCGCCGAACTCGAGGATCCTTACATTCTCATCCATGAGAAGAAGCTCTCTTCGCTGCAGGCGCTTCTGCCGATTCTCGAGGCGGTGGTGCAGGCTGGCAAGCCGCTTGTCATCGTCGCCGAGGACGTCGAGGGCGAGGCGCTCGCGACACTCGTCGTCAATAAGCTGCGCGGCGGCCTCAAGGTCGCGGCCGTCAAGGCGCCGGGCTTCGGCGATCGCCGCAAGGCCATGCTGGAAGACATTGCGATTCTCACGGCCGGCCAATTGATTTCCGAAGAACTCGGCATCAAGCTCGAG
>DATJLX010000027.1:0-2201 GCA_035509135.1 Methylocella sp. | reverse complement strand
GAAAGGCTGATGGCGCCGCGAAAGCCGCTGCAGCGGCCGCACATATGGCAGTCCGAGGCGCCGCGCATGGTCTTGATCGCGACGAGCGGCGCGCAATTGACCATCCGCACCCCGGCATTGTGGGACCGGCGCGACAAGGTCCAGGCCTTTTCATCGACCCGGAAATGCACCGGAGCCAGTTTGGCGAGCACCCCGAAGACGCCATTCACCGGACAGAGATAGCGGCACCAGACCCGGTGGTTGCGGCCATAAAGATAGCCGATCACGATCGCGCCACAGGTCGAGCCGCCGAGAATGAGCAGCGCTGGTTTCGGATATTGATAGACGCTGACCATCTGCCCGTAGATCGTCGTCAAGGCGAAAGCCACGAAAGGCCAGCCTTTCCAGGTGATCCAGCGGGGGACTGCATGGCCCCGGCCGAACCGGCTCGCCGCCTCGGTCAACGTCCCCTCAGGGCAGAAGAGCCCGCACCAGGCGCGGCCAAAGAGAACCATGCTGAGGAGGACGAAGGGCCACCAGATGCCCCAGAAGGCGAATTGCGCAAGGAGCGTGAGATTGTCAAAGATATGGGCAAGCCGTCCGGGCAAAGGCAGGAACGCCGGGACGGCAACCAACAACAGATAAACGGCGACGATCGCCCATTGGCCGCGCTGGATGAGATGCTGATGGCGCCGCAAGCCCTCGCCGAGGCCGTTCAGCGCGCGCGATAGGGCTCCCCGGCGCGGCGGCTCGAAACGAGGCGCCGGCTTCGCGAAAGACTCGATGGGATCGGACGAATCCAAAAACACCCTCATGGCAACAGGTCTTTCGACAGTTTGCAAATCCTTTCGACCGATATGGCTCATTTCGCGATCAGCACCGCCTTTGGCGCATCGGGGTGAAAATCATCAAAAAAGGGGTATTCGCCGGGATCAAGCGTCCGGATGACGAGAATCGAGGTGGATTTGGGCGCAAGAACCTTTTCCTTGCGAAGCTCACTGCTTTCGAACTCGGCCGGCGTATCGCCACGATTGATCAATTGCAGCTGGAACCGCCGGTTGGCCGGGACTTCGAGGCGCTCCGGCGCGACGGTTCCATCCTTGAACTCGATCGTGAAGACGGGCTCCTCCTCGGCCCTGAGAACAGCCGGGCCAAAGGCGAGAAAGAGAGCGGCGAGGCCCATTGCCGCGGTGCGCCTCATGCCTCCAGCACCGGATTCAATAGGCACCTTTTTTTCCTATTCCCGCATAGGTGAACTCATATTCGACGGTGAAGGTCTTGAACCAAGGCGCAACGCCGGTCTCCTTGTCGACATGGCGGCCGAAATGGGCGTGCGGATTGGCATCCGGCGGCGAGATGGTGAGAATGAGCCTGTACTTGCCCGGCCCCATCATCTTGACGTTGTCGCCATAATGCGGGCCGTCATTAGCGACCATGGGCATGAACGCGCCCTTTTGCGTTTGCTTGTCGTCAAGCTTCGTCAATTCATAGGCAACGGCGAGATAGGGGATCCAATCGCCCTGCGCAAAGCCGTTCTTGTTGTCCTTGGCCGCCTTGATGTCGGATTCGAGATGCACATCGGACTCGGCGGCCGGACGCATCACGCCGGGCGGCTCCATTTCGATCGGCTGCAGGTAAACGGCGCCAATCTCCATTCCGTTTTTCTCTTGCGCCGTGCCGATCGGATATTCCTTGGCCTCGGCGGCACATCCCATGAAGACCACGCCCGCCGCGCAAACCAAAGTAAATCCAAGCCGTGACATTTCATCTCCTACCAAGCTTTGACCAATCGGGACCGGAGCCAGTAACAAACAACTATAACAGCTCTATTTCAAATTTTATATTGGAAATATATGCTCGCATCTGCAGGCTGGGCCTCTCTGTTTTTTACAATCAGTTTAAAATGGCTAATTTAGAAGAGTTTTAATCTAGGATGCGGGTGTCCCAATTTGATTTTCTGCTTTCGGCCTTGGCCACGTGAAAGCGCTTTTGACTGGGAAAGGGCAAGTTTCCCCGGCTAGCGTGATCATCGGATAGTCAGACCCGATGAACGACTCGCGCGGCGAGAAGGTTCAGGTTTAGGACCGAGGAGGGTTCTGGATTGGGGTGATGCAATGGCGAGCAGTAATGATAAATTGGGAACGGAGCGGATATTAGCGGTGATGGCGGCAATTCTGGCGGTTGGGATTTTGCTGGCGGCTATTTGGGTGCTCCTCACCTAT
>DATJLX010000026.1:0-10146 GCA_035509135.1 Methylocella sp. | reverse complement strand
GTGTGATCATGGATAGGATCGATGGTTGGCGCTGCATTCTCGAGACCTTCATTGTTCTGCATATAGCTCCCAGTAACGAAATACTGCGTATTTCCGCTGGCCCCGCCATAATCAAAGCGCGGCGAGATCGTCCCAAAGCTGCCTCCGTACAGACTCAAGCTTCCACCCGGTGTGAATTCACTCCTTGTTGTGAGATCGACAACCCCCGCGGTACGCAGCCCATATTGGGCTGGCAGCGCTCCATCGAGCAGTGTCAAATTCCCAATAAAGTTGGTCTCCAAGACGGGACCCAGGCCAGAGACGCCCTCGGGAAGCAGAATGCCATTGATGCGATATTGAACATTCGCATATTCGTTGCGGACATGGTAATCGGGATTGCTTACGGCTGAATCGTAAGAAACGCCGGGCAGCTGAAGAAGCGCTTTGTCAATGGGCGTATACTGGCCCTGCGGAAGCGTCTGAAGGGCCTCGTAGTCCATGGTGGTGGACGTGGCGCCAAACTTCGGCAGCAGAAAGTTGTCACGCGACTGGTCCATGGCATTCATCTTGTCCTGGAACGCCTGCATGGCACTTGTATTGGCGTTGGCATTGCCCGATTCGGCCTCAACCTCAACCTCGGGAAGCTCGATCGCGCCCGACGCCCCTGCCGAAGAATCGCCTGGAGAAGAGTCCTGGGCGCTTGCCGCCTGCCCGAAACACAGCACTCCGGCGCTCAAGACCAAAATATCACGCCAGCGCATGACCCCTCCCCCGATAAGCCGAACAAACAAAACGGCACTCCATAGTGGCGTCGCGGGTGCGGCTAAATGATCGCTGAACAAGAGCCGAACGATCTTCAATGTCTAAATTAGAAGGGGGTAAGATGAGCGTCAATAGAATACTTAGTTTTTATAATTATAATCATTCTATTCTACACAATGAGCTTAGAAAGAATCTAATTTAGAAATTCTGCCACTTGTGGCCATCAAGCATCACGATGGCAGCGGAAGGGCACCGCCCCGGATTCATCCGCGCCATTTCTTCTGGTTCTGTGAGAAGGCCATATTGCCCTTTTTCAACGACCGGTCTCGACAAGGAAAGTCCGCTGAAAAGCAAGATCCCAGACTATATTGAGCGGTGATTGAGGGCTTGCCCAAACCGCTGAGGGATGGGCGCCTTTGATTCCATGAAAAGAGGTGGATCGAGCTTGCGCCCGAGCGCATTCTCGACCGCGGCGGTCAATTCGGTGACAAATCTGCCGGCACTGAATTTGTTTGCATGGGCCCTGATCGCGGCGGGGTCAAACCGCATCCGCTCGAATTCATGCACCGCTTTCTCGATGGCGGCGGCGGTCTGCTCCTTGAAAAACAACCCCGACACGCCGGGCATGACCGTTTCCGTTGCGCCACCGCGCCCATAAGCAATGACTGGCCGCCCGCTCGCCATCACTTCAACGGGAACGATTCCGAAATCCTCCTCGCCAGGAAATATGAGCGCGCGGCAGCGCGCATAATGGTGACGCAAGACAGCAAACGGCTGCTGCCCCATGACGGTCACCGTGGGGCCCGCGAGTTTGCGGATCTCCGCCAGCATGTCGCCGCCTCCGATCACGATCAGCCGGAGGCCTAGCGCATTAAAAGCCTCGACGGCAAGTTCTGGCCTTTTATAGGGGACGAGTTCCCCGGCCATGAGGTAATAATCTTCCACTTCGCCGGCTGGAACGCTCTCGAACAAGTCCACTTGGACGGGAGGGTGGATGACCCTCGCGTCCCGGCGATAGTATTTTTCGATGCGGGCGGCAACTGTTGCCGAATTCGCAATGAAGCGATCGACCCGCAGCGCCACGGCAGCGTCCCAAATGCGCAAATAATGGCAAAGCGGCGGCATCACGAGGCGGCGCAACCAGCCCGAGCGCTCGCGGTAGTCGTGAAACATGTTCCAGACGTAGCGCATGGGCGAATGACAATAACAGATATGCACCGCATCCGCGGGCGGTATAATTCCCTTGGCCGGTCCGGACTCGCTGCTGATGATAAGATCATAGCCGCGCAGGTCGATCTGCTCGAGGGCAAGCGGCATCAATGGCAAATAGTGTTTATAATAGCGGCGCGCGCGCGGCAGCTTATTAATGAAGGTCGGGATGATCGTATGCTTCCGAATCGTCTCGGAGATCATTTCGGGATCGTAGACGTGGGTGAAAATGTCTGCTTCGGGAAAAATCCGACAAAGCGCCTCTACAACCTTTTCACCTCCACGCATCGAGACCAGCCAATAATGGACGATCGCCACGCGCATACCAATTACACTCCCGTCTGCCGGAATTCCTTACGATATTTCAAGAAGCAAATGCCTTTGAAAAATCTGCCTCGTGTTCTCGTTCGTGATCGGATGCGTTCTGATGAAGGTCCGGGCCGTTCTTGGTCACCGGGCGGCGGGAAAAGCGATGCTTGGTTCGGAGACATTTGTCTTAGACGAAAGCAATATGATTTGCGAATTAGGCGGGAGAATGATCGCAGGAATATGGATGAGAAGGTGTCCGCCACCTGGGTCCTCCAAGCGATCGGGTCCGCAGTGGGAGAGACACCTAAGGGTGCTTTTGGCGGGCCACAGGACCTCTTTCACATGGTCCCCGCTTGAAAGACACATGGTCCCCGCTTGAAAGATATTCCCCGGCCCCGTTCCTCTTCCAGCCACTGCGGCATCATGTTACAGGCATCACGGCACCGCGCACGGACCGCCATCGCGAGACCGTCAATAACTTCCTTTTCGCGCGAGTACGGCACCCAGTGTCCGCACCAATATAACAAGGTCAGCTGAAAAACGCCAATTGCGCACATAATTCGCATCCATTTCGATGCGCTCGGCATAACCACAATCATTGCGCCCGCTGACCTGCCAGATTCCAGTTATCCCTGGCCGGGCCTGAAGATACAAACTGAGCTTGTCCCCGTAGCGTGCTACCTCGGAGGGCACGATAGGCCGCGGCCCGACCAAACTCATGTCGCCCCGGATGACATTGATGAGCTGCGGCAGTTCATCGAGGCTCGATTGGCGCAGAAATTTCCCGACGGCAGTGATGCGCGGATCATTGGTCAGTTTTTGGGAGCGTTGCCATTCCAACCGGGAGGCAGAATCCGTTTCCAGTAAAACTTTAAGTACTTTATCCGAATCAGGGACCATTGACCGGAATTTGAAGCAAGCAAAGTGGCGGCCACCCTGACCTACTCGCATATGGCGAAAAATGATGGGTCCCGGATCAGATAGTTTAACCAATATCGCGACGAACGCAAACAATGGTAAAAACATTAAAACTGTAATCATTGAAACCAATATGTCAAAAATTCTTTTTGTTCTTCCACCTGTTGTATAGGCAGCAACTTTTGACTGCTCCAAAAGCATGGACAACTCGGCATCAAACATAATAGCACCTCATAAATTTTTCACTCTGGTGCCTAGGCTCGGGTCCTGGCTTTAAGCTAAACGCAGCATTAACACTTCCAACACTTTGGATTAGATCTAACAAATTTTTAGGTGCAATGCAACGTGGCCCCCTCCAACTGGCTGAGTTCGTTTTCGACCCTTACCCACATAATTACCACGAATTCCGTAAGGTAAGGAAAAAAGCTGCGATCCGCTCTTAGGAATTGACCCCTTCACGGTTCAGGTGTCTCAGTCCTTGGCGCGTTCGACATAGGTCCCATCCTCCGTCTGGACGATGACACGCACACCCGGCGAAATATGCGGCGGCACCATCACCCGGGCGCCATTCGAGAGTTTCGCCGGCTTATAGGACGACGAGGCCGTTTGACCCTTCATGGCGGGCTCGGTCTCCACCACTTCGAGAGTGACCCGCGCGGGAAGCTGAACACCGACGGCGGTGCCGTTAAAGATCGACAGCACGCAACTCATCCCTTCCTGCAAGTAGAGTGCCTGTTCTCCAATGACCTCGGCAGGGACCACGATCTGATCAAAGCTATCGGTATTCATGAAATGATAGCCGTCGGTGTCCTGGTAGAGGTAGCTGAAATTCGAATCCTCGACATAAGCGCGTTCGACCTGCTCGGTCGTCTTATAACGGTCGGTGGTTTTGACACCATCCGAGAGACGCCGCATATCGATTTGAGTCGTCGGCGTGCCTTTGCCGGGATGAAAGCTTTCCGCGGTCAACACAACATAAAGCTGACCGTCTTCCCTCTCGATGATATTGCCCTTACGAATTGAGCTGGCGATGACCTTCACTGGCTTTCCCTTAGTAAATAGAAAGATTTCCGGAACATTCGGACCGTGGCACCGGCGCTGGCGCACGAATATCTGGGCGGCACATGACCCATGTTCCACCATTCCGCCGGATGTCCCCCGCGAATGAATGCCCGGAAAATGCGATAAAGAAAAGGCCGCAATCCCTTCGGCCGCTTTCCATTGATCGAGTGTCATGCACAAACCTTCCACCGAACCGTCGCCCTGGTGGTGCCCGAACATCCACCGCGACCGGCGTCCCTTCCTTATGGGTCGCGCCCGCATGGTTACCGCGGCGCGCGCTTTTTTTGCTCATCAATCCTTTATCGAGGCCGATACGGCGATTCTGCAAGTTTCCCCCGGAAACGAAGCTCATATCAGCGCCTTCCGTACGGAGATGCTGGACGCCAGCGAAACAAAATCAACACTTTACCTGCATAGCTCGCCGGAATTTTCAGCCAAGAAACTGCTCGCCGCCGGTGAGGAGCGCATCTTTACCTTCGCGCATGTGTTCCGCAACCGCGAACGGGGACGCTTGCATCACCCCGAATTCACCATGCTCGAATGGTACCGCGCGGGCGAACCCTACCAAAGATTGATCGAGGATTGCATGGGCCTTCTCGCGTGCACCGTGACCGCGGCGGGCAGCCGGGATCTGCGCTTTGGCGGTCATATCGCCGATCCCTTCGCGGACCCGGAAATCTTGACCGTTGCCGAGGCCTTCGACCGCTATGCCGGCATCGATCTGCTCGCCACGCTCAAGGATCCCGAACCCAGCCGGGAGGCGCTGGCGGCCGGCGCCCGCGCCCATGGAATCCGAATTGTCCGGGACGACAGCTGGCGGGATATTTTCAGCAAGATCTTGTCCGCGAAGATCGAGCCACAGCTTGGCCATGGCCGCCCCACGATCCTGATGGACTATCCGGCGAGCGAGGCAGCCCTCGCCAAATTGCAGAGCGACCCGCGTTTCGCGGAGCGGTTCGAGCTTTATGCCTGCGGCGTCGAGCTGGCCAACGGATTTGGCGAATTGACCGACACAAACCTCCAGCGGCGCCGCTTCGAGGAGGCCATGGCGGAACGGCTCCGGATCTATGGCGAGGCCTATCCCATCGACGAGGATTTCTTGCAAGCTCTCGCCAAGATGCCCGAGGCGAGCGGGATCGCGCTTGGCTTCGACAGGCTGGTGATGCTGGCGACCGGCGCCTCCCATATCGAACAGGTGATATGGACGCCCGTTCAACAGGGCACGGGCGAGAGACAATGAAATCTCCGGCAACCTTGCACAGCGCTACAGACCTGATCGAAGCCGGCCTCATTTCCGAAACCAAGCGGGAAGCGATCGAGCGGATCGCCGCCGCTTATGCGATTGGCATCACCAGCGCCGTTGCCGAGCTGATCGACCCCGCCGATCAGCTCGATCCGATTGGCCGCCAATTCGTGCCGGATGTGGCCGAGCTCGCCACGCAGCCAAACGAAATGGCCGATCCCACCGGCGATCGTCTGTTCAGCCCGGTCGAAGGCATCGTCCACCGCTACCCCGATCGCGCCCTGTTGAAATTGCTGCATATTTGTCCCGTCTATTGCCGCTTCTGCTTTCGCCGCGCGGTCGTTGGGCCAAACAGTCCCACCCATCTTTCGCCGGAGGCGCTGGCCACCGCCATCGGCTATATCGCGGACCATCCGGCGATCTGGGAAGTCATTCTAACGGGGGGCGATCCGCTCACTTTGTCGGCGCGAAGGCTCACCGAGATCATGGCGAGGCTCAAAGCCATCGATCACGTGAAGGTCCTGCGGCTGCATACCCGCATGCCCATCGCCGACCCCGCGAAGATCACGGGGGAGCTTGCCGGTGTTTTGCTCGGCGCCGGCAAGACGATCTATGTGGCCTTGCATGCCAATCATCCGCGCGAATTGTCCGGACCGGCGCGCGCGGCTTGCGCGACGCTCATCGAGGCGGGCATCCCCATGCTGAGCCAGAGCGTGCTGCTCGCTGGCGTGAACGATGATATCGAGACCCTGTCGGCGCTCATGCGGGCCTTCGTCGAAGCCCGCATCAAGCCCTATTATCTGCATCAGCTCGATCCGGCGCCGGGAACCGCGCATTTCCGGGTGCCGATCGCAAAAGGCCGCGATTTGATGCGGCAATTGCGCGGCCGGCTGTCCGGTCTTTGCCAGCCCTATTACATGCTGGATATTCCAGGCGGCCATGGCAAGTCACCAATTGGCCCAAATTACCTTACAGAAAGGTCCCGAAGGGATTCTTATTCGATTACCGATTATCAAGGCCGCTCGCACATCTACCCGCCGGAAGCATGCGATCCTGGTGAAATGCGGGGGTGAGACCAAGCGTTGCCCTGGAAGCAGGATTAGCACCAGCCGCCTTTAGGCCTGTCCAACACCCGCGTCCAAGTCACTTTTCATGCTCTGTGTCTGGTCATGCTCTGTGTCTGGCCGCGCCAGGTGCCATTCGGGAGAAACCTTGCTGAAACGTCTTGCCTGCTTGATAGGGCTTATTGCCTTAGCCGGGATGGCTCCCGTGCAGGGACAACCGCGCGTCAAACCCTCGCCTTCCATCCAAAAGCAGGACCAGGGACAGGGCGCCGCGCCGGCGAAGCAGCAGGTTCTCGTCCAGAAACAGCCGATCGCCCCGGGGCAAGGCCAGCCGCCGGTTGCCGCCCAAGCGGCGCAACCCATGGGGCCGCCGGCGCCCCCGCCCCCCGCGCCGCCGCCGCCGGAGCAAGTGCCAATCGGCCCCGTGCTCGACAAACTCGGGGCGTCCCTTAAGCAGATCGACGCAAGCCTCGATCATCACGATTTGACCGATGCCGATCTTCAGGACTTACGCCAGCAGATCGATCCGATTTCGGCCGCCGTCAATCATGCGCTCGACCGTTTGACGCCCCGCCTTGCCGGGGTCAAGACGCGCCTCGACCAGCTCGGCCCCAAACCGGATGATTCGGCGCCGCCCGAAAGCCCGGCGGTTACCGCGGAGCGCGCCGACCAGCAGAAGCTCTATAACGACACCGACGAGCTTTTGAAACGCGCACGCCTCCTTGCGGTGCAAGCCGATCAGACTGGCGCCGATATTACGGCGCGGCGGCGGGCTTTATTCACGCGATCCTTGTTCGCTCAGGTGTCGAGCATCGCAAACCCGGCGCTTTGGATCAATGTCTGGCGCGAGGCGCCAAGCGACATCGCCGTGTTCAAAGCGCTTTTCGCCGAGTGGATCAACGGCATCAACGACCGGCTCGATGGCGCCCGCCAGCCTTTGTTTTGGGGCGGTCTCGCTCTGATTGTTTTGCTTTATTGGCCGCTTTCACGGCTGGCCCGTCGCGTCGGCGCGCGCGATCCAGGAGTGAAGGATCCGAGCCGGTTTCGCAAAATCCGCGCGGCCGCATGGATCGCCCTCATCTTCGTCGTTCCCGGCGTCGCGATGATCTCCCTCATTGGTTTTGTGTTTCAGACCTTTGATCTTGCCAATGCGCATTTGCAGCCTTTCATGCAGGCCTGCGGCGGGGCGGTGATCCGCATCGCCCTGGCTGCCGGTCTGACGCGCGGCCTGTTTGCGCCGACACGCCCAAACTGGCGCTTGCCAAGGATCAACGACAGAGCCGCGGAAGGCATCGTCCGCACCGCGATCGGCCTTGCGTGCGTTGTCTCCGCGACGCGTCTTTTCGAAGCGCTGAACGACATTGTCGGCGCTTCCCTGCCGGTTGCCGTCACGATGCGCGGGCTTGCCGCGCTCATAGGCGCGATCATCCTCGGCATCGAGCTATGGCGCTTCGGCAGCAGCCTCGACACCGGTGAGGCTCTGAGCCCGGCGGCCGTCAAGGAAAGGGGTTGGTTCGATCTCTTGCGCGTCGTCTCTTGGGCAGCTGCTTTCACCATCGCTGTCTCGGTTCTGACCGGCTATGCGGCCTTTGGCAGTTTCCTTCTCGAACAATTTTTCCGGGTGGGCGCCCTTTCTTGCCTGTTGTTCCTGTCGATCACACTTGCCGAAGAAGCGATCAGCACTAGCCTGGTGCCAACGACAGCGATCGGGCATCGGCTGATCACCAGCATCGGCTTCAATGGCAAATCGCTGGAGCTGACCGGCATCCTCATGTCGGGCCTGATCAGGCTTGTGCTTTTCACCGTCGCGGCTGGTCTCGTGCTGGCCCCCTGGGGGCTTCAGCGGAGTGATGTCCCGATTGATTTCGGCGCCGCCTTTTTTGGCTTCAAGATTGGCGATGTCACCATTTCGCCTTTCAACATCTTCGTCGCCCTTGGCCTCTTCGCACTGGTCTTCGGGATTTTTCATGCGGTGCTGCGATGGGCCGATGCCAAGCTGTTTCCGCATTTGAATCTCGACCTCGGTCTGCGAAATTCGATCAGGACCAGTCTTGGCTATCTTGGTTTTCTTGTCGCGGCGGGCTTGGCATTCGGCTATCTTGGACTGAATTTCGAGAAGCTTGCCATTGTGGCGGGCGCCCTGTCGGTTGGTATCGGTTTCGGTCTCCAGTCGATCGTCAACAATTTCGTCTCGGGTCTGATCCTTCTTTGGGAGCGCGCCGTCAGGGTCGGCGATTGGATCGTCGTTGGCCCCGATCAGGGTTTCGTGCGCCGCATCAATGTCCGCTCGACCGAAATCGAGACATTTGATCGCGCTCAGGTGATCATACCGAATTCGAGCCTCGTCACCGGAGTCGTCACAAATCTCGTGCGCAACGACCGGACCGGCCGGGTGATGATCCCTCTCACGGTTGCCGCTTCCGCCAATCCGGAAAGGATTCGCGAAGTCCTGATTGCGATCGCCAAGGCCAATCCGCTCGTTTTGGCTATCCCAGCGCCGCAAATCCTTTTTACGGGCATGTCCGCCAGCGCGCTGAACTTCGAGCTGCGTGTCTTCATCGGCGACGTGGAGACCAGCGTACGCGTGAAAAGCGACCTCAACTTCGAGATCTTCAAGCGCTTCAAGGAAGAGAAATTCTTCGACACTCCGGCACCCGACGCCACCAAGATCGAAATCGTCAGATTAGACAGACTGGGAGAGGTCCTCACGCCCTCCGAGGAGTTTTCCACGGCCAGCCAGCCAAGGCGTGGCGTCCCTGGGCGCTAAACAGCAGCGGGCGTTCTTGCTATAAGGTCCGACACCGCGGTCCTGCGAGAGAGTCCCAGCCATGGCACAAAGTCTTTTGGAACGCCGGCGGATCGAAGCGCAATTCGCCAAGGCCATTTTCGACGTTCTCGCCGAGGAGTCCGGCCGCGACCGGGCGGTTGAAATCCTCTCGAAAGCCGTGATCCGGCTTGCCATCGCGGCGGGCGAGGCCTTTGCTGGACAAACGCGCGGGCAACAAGACAAAGTTCAAGAAGATCCCGCCGGTCTTTTGGCCTATGCGGACATCCTTGCCCTCTGGCAGCAAGACGGCGCCCTCACGGTCGATCTCAAGGTGAAGGAGAGCGATCGCCTGGAATTCGATGTGAAGCGCTGCCGTTATGCCGAAATGTACCGCGAGCTTGGCATGGCTGATCTCGGCCGCATTCTCTCCTGCAACCGGGATGGTGCTTTTTGCACGGGGTTCAACCCGGCGATCCGCTTGACGCGCACGCAAACCATCATGGAGGGCGCCGAGTGTTGCGATTTTCGATATGCGGTTGAAAAACCCCCCTGAGCACATCTAGGTTTCGGGTTTTTCCATTGGAAATTGCGGCTTTCGCCCTATTGCTCTAGTTAGTATATGGACTATAATACCGACCTGCCTCCTTCCCGGAAGGCAACCTTTCCCGCGAACGCGGCGCGTTGATGTTCCTCCTCTTTCCCACCACGCCCGGCCATAGGCAGACAAAACTTAAGAGACGGACTGGACATGTCATTCGTTGCAAAGGGTCGCCTCCAATTCGATCTTGAACCGTGCGAGATTTGAGGAACACCGTCAAGGAACCAAGAGCGAG
>DATJLX010000025.1:0-11372 GCA_035509135.1 Methylocella sp. | reverse complement strand
GGCGTTGTCGAGGCCATGAAAGGGCACAGCGAATGGACCCCTTACGTGGCCGTTGAAAGTGACTTTTGAGGGCATTTTTGATGGTTTGTGTTTCGATAAAGTGCCGTGCAAGGCATTGAATAGGCACATCAAAAAGGCATTTTCGCTGAAGCTATGCTGTGCAATCAACACACTTAGGGGAACAGAATGGGTGTTAAACCCTTTCGGTATATAACGTTCTAGCCACGAACCCCCGAAATAAAAGCTAAAGCTATAACAGCCTGCGTTCGCGGCCGTTCAAGGGCCTTTGCGCAGCCCTTTGGGCGCCGCAAGGCGCGGCTGGGCGAGCTTTGAACACCCCGAATATTTGACGCCCACGCTTCCGAGGCCCTGGCTAAGACCGCCTAGCCTACGGGCTTACCCCATACCCACCGCCTCGCTGAGTAGTCAGCGTCCCAGGCACACACCCCATCGTCACAGAGAGCCTTCGTGAGCCCGCCGCTACCACCCATAGCGCGGCACTCATGACGGCTGTCTGAACGCTTACCGCACCACAAGGAAATCCACACATGAAGACTGATAGAGCCGTCATCGACACGCAGCATATACGAGAACCCCAAAGGTGGCATTACGATCTGCGCCTTTAGGGCACTCCCAAAGGAAGCTGTTGTCCAAGGGCACCCGGTCGCCGCTGAGGACATAGCGGCAGAGTGCTAGCGGCTGCCGCACCTTAGCGGCGCTTGAATAGCCCGCCAGCATGTGGAGGTCCTGCATAGGACGGCGGACCTCAAACGGCCGTCCTAGCGGGTAGGGAGCGGCAAATCGATTTACGAGAGCGCAGCACATGGCTGAACACCAGTGGCCGTGAATGGGACCCGTCGCAGGGACCTTAATCAACTCTCGTTGGCAGCGGCTCATGGTGGACGGCGCAATGCGATAAAGCGATCCACAAGCGGCGAAAGAGGAACATTCCATAGCCATGTACTAAATGATGCCCGGCACTATGTTCTGGAGATGGATTTATGCGTAAGCTCGACGAGAATTGAGCCATGCCATGTGTATCAGGGTAAACAAGGCAGGAGCCGGTCATAAGGTACGACTTGCCGTAGCAATCTTAGTCGCCTCGACTGTCACCGTCGTGGCGGACGAGCGTCTCCCACCCAATCAATACTATGGCCCTTATGAACATAACGGTCCCTTTGTAAAACCAAACCCAGGCCTCGCCCGGTCACGGGTGGACCGCAATGTATTCTTCCGCTCGGGAACGCGCGGCCGACAAGGTTTGGGCGCTAGCCCGATACATCCCGAAGGTCCTGGCAATGTGTCTGATTGAGGCGTAAGCTGACATCTCCAGGTATCTTTAACTTGCCCTTGCGGGGAAACTCGCAGCGGGTAGCTGTAGATGTCACAGGGCAGTCGAGGTGCTCAGAGGGGACCCAGAATATTTGCGGTCCATATTTGAGAGCCCTTATGAGACAGCCGCCGCGCGGCAGTTTCCCGAGTGCCCGGCCCCGATTGAACCTATTGGGACGGGGGAACCCACCCGGCCCCAACTCTTCCGTTCCCGGCGCTGTCCAGCCGCTAGGCGCTCAGCCGAGAACTGGCGCTCGGGCCATCACCCTTTTGTCCAGCAACCCAAGGCTCACCCTCACATGTCCACTGAAGAGCAACCCGCGTCATGGCGTGTCTGGCCTTCGCGTCCCGCTGGCTGAGCGTGCCGAGGGCCGCCGCCTGTTCGATATACTGCGCTCTGGGGATGTATTGGTTGTCCGCTGGGTTGACCGGCTTGGACGCAATTACGCGGACGTGACGGACGCCATTCGCGAGTTTATGCGGCGCGGTGTCATCGTTCGGACCGTCATCAACAATCTCACATTTGACGGGGCAACATCGGACCCAATGCAGCAAGCCGTGAGGGACGCCCTCATTGCCTTCATGGCTGCAATGGCACAGGCCCAAGCCGAGGCCACGAAAGAAGCTCAGAGGGCAGGCATTGAGCACGCCAAGACGGATGGCAGCAGATACCGGGGCCGGAAACCAAGCTATTCGCGTGATCAGTTCGAGACGGTCCGGGACTTGCTCACTCAGGGGGTGGGGATAGGGCCGATAGCATCCGCGACGGGCCTCACACGGCAAACTGTTTACCGTCTAAGGGATGATGCAGCGGGCGCGGAAAAAGCCCTTGTCGAGTGGGGGCTGTGAGCCGGGGACGGATGGACGCAAATGTTTAGGCCTATGCGGCGAAATCTATGTTTTTTGTTTTTTAGGACCCAGTTGCCCTGAGCTGTGGAAACAATCCATAGACCTCGATTGCGCCGAAAGGGCCGCTGGGGGGCATGACATGAAGCCTGCTTGTTCCGCCCGGCTCATTGTCCCATATTCGAGGCGACCAACCCCACTCGACAAGCCTTCGAGACCCGAGAAAGGCCATCCAATTTGTTGAGCATTTTGGAGTTTCTTGCTTCGCTCTGAACGGCCCACCTAGGTTTTGACTCTATATGCGCAGCAAACGTCCCTCGGTTTGGATCATGCTTCCCCGGAGGGCAAGCAGCAGTGGCGATTACGGTAGCCGACTGCCCAGACCTGCTGATAAAGTGCTGTCGGGCGGAAGGCCAGGAACAGACCGCCAACTCAAGCGCGTTTTCTTTACCAACGAGTTCTCAACTGTGAGTGGATCGCTGACCACCGCCACATTTACATCGTACAAGCAGACCAGGAGGACGGAAGATCGTACGAGATAAGGTCCCAAGCCGCATTGCTCAGCGAAGGGAAGCAGGGGTAACTCGAAAGATCCCGAAGGAGCTTAAGAAGAGCTTCTTAACGAGCAAGTTGCTTGAGGAGGCACTGGAGGTTCGCAACGCCCAAACTCCAGACGAGAAGCGAATCGAGCTTGCCGATCTGTATGAGGTCGTGCGGGCTTTGGCACTGGCGGAGGGCGTTTCTATCGAAGAAATTTTCGCCGCTGCTGATGAAAAAAAAACGAAGATAGGCGGCTTCGATGAAGGGCTCGTGCTACTTCACACGGGGATACTTGATCGAAAACGTCAGACGTTTCCGGATAGTGATAGGCAGCTGACTCAAGTGCTGGCGCGTAAGTTATCTGGCAGCGTATATGAACTGCCTTTTACATTCTTTGGCTTTATGGAGATGGATCAGCCCGATCGTTGGTTTTCGAGGACCTTGGTATTCGACTCAACGTGACTCTGAAAAGCGACCGCATTGAGCTACAAGCTTCACGCGAGGCGGAGCAGCTTGAGTTGCCACTAGACTTGACCATTAGCAGGTACGAATAAGCTGTAAGCCCATAAGATAAGATAAGCATAAGTCAGCACTTGATTGCCGATCCATGAAACTGCTACATAATCGCCAAGGCTCATCGCAGAAAAGCCTTTGAAATCAATATCTATGCAGCGAACAGTAGGAATTCAATCCTCTCTCGCAGCACCAGCAACATGTTGATTTAATTTGAGTTTATGAAATTGCGCAAGTTGCCTATTCGGCAGTTGCGCGCAGAACGGCGCAAGAACATACCTGTGCGAGACGTGCAGAATCCGTGCGCAATGTTCTTGAAAAATTCACGGCCAGGATTGGCTAGGCTCCAAAGCCGGTTCGGCGCCGCTCTTCATCGAGCGCGACCGTGAGCGCGTCGACTTTCGTTTCGAGCTTTCTGATTTCATTCTGCAGATCGGCGATGCGTTTCTCGTATCCTTCGATCAGTATGCGAATCCGCGCGTCGACGAGCGCCGCCATGGAGGCACGGCTGCGGAAAATATTGCCTAGCGCGGTGCTGCAAGCGCCCACGGCCGCGCCACAGACCTGGCCGCCGCCAGGGGCGGACAGGCGATGAGGATCAGCGAGCAAGCCGCTGATCCAATGGCGTCCCAGCGACTCACGCGAAGACCTTTTGATTGTCCCCATACGAGTTTTTGTTTTCAGTCAATGATTTGATCAGACTGGTTAATTCATCGATTTTTATTTCAAGCTTTAGAATGTCTGGATTATGAGGAGGGAGCGGAATAGCAAGAAACGGGTCGCTCCATTTAGTCGGAACAGAGGAGACACGAAGAGAAGACATGATGTTACCCTCCTAGCTAAAGTTACGGAATCTTCGGAACCGCAACGGCGACCGCCGCGCCCCGAAGGGCGGCGAAAAGCGGGAAAAATATTCCTGAATTTATTCCAGCCTAGAAAGCTTCGACGACTTGGATGGCGGGATGCGCGATGATCCCGGACTCAAGATCGAGACTTCCACCGCGATCCGTGGCGAGGCGCATCAAGCTTGTCGGATTGGCGAACTCGCAGACGGTGCCATTCGTGATCGCCGCGCGCAGCCAAGGATGAATATCGACGGCATAAACGCCGCCGCCGCTTGGCACTGATTGCATGACCTCATAAAGACGGCCGCCAATCGAGAAACGATGCCCCGCGAGGATCGGACCGCCTTGCGTCACGGTGAGGGTGAGCGATGTCGCGTTGAGCGCGGCGGCGGTGGCCGTCACGGAAATGACCAGACCCACGGCGAAGGGCTGGCGCCCCGCGTCGAAGATCGGCATATTGAACGTGCCGAGGCGCCCTTGCAGAGCCGCGACGAAGCCGCGCCATTGGAGCAGCATGGCCGCGTTCATCGCGGGAAGCGTCAGCTTGCCTTCCCAGCGCGCCGCCGGCGAAGCGATGATCTGCTCGGCACCCGTGATCGATTGACCGCCGGATTTTGTCATCGCCGCGACCGATAATTCGATGCGCGTCGGCCGCACGCCAAGCGGCCAGGTCAAGGGATAAGTGATCGTCATGGGCGGTGCCGAATAGGCCGTGAACGTCTGCTTGCCATTGATCCAAAATCCGACGCGCCAATTGATCGCATCGCCCCAAGCTAGATTGACACCCGGGAAGGCCGGGATAGGCCGCGCATCCCAATTCCATGCTGAGCAAAAGGCTTGCTGAAGCATCGGCACACCAGAGCCCGACGTCTGATTGTTGCCATCGGTGAACCAATATTCGTAGAGCGTTTCCAGACCGAGATCTTGAATCGCGTCATGCTCGACCGGCGCATAGGAAGGGCCGCCGATCGGCAGCCATTTCGACCAATAGGGCGTCAGGCTTTGGCTTGATGTCCGGAGAAAAAGACATTCGGCTGATTGGTAGCCCGGTCGACGCTCGCAAAACCATATTCGGTGAAGCTGATCGACTTCGATTGAGGAACCCATTGCGTGTTTGGCCTCTGCGGAACCCAGCCGCCTCCCGTGTCGTAAATGGCCTGGTGAGGATTGTTCCACCACCAGACGAGCTGCTTATTGGCGAGCAGCTCCTGGCCCGCATAATAGGGATAGGTTGTCGACGGATAGATTTTGCAGACAGACGCATCGAGAGAATTGGCGAACCATGCGACGACAAGCGAGACCGTCGTGCATTCAGGATGCGCCGCCTGGAGCTGGTCGATCGCATAGGAATAATCGGTCTTGACGGCGCCCGGAGCGAAATAGCAATTGATGACGGATGGGCTTGTTTCGATCGGCCGCTGGCCTTCATGGGCGATCGTGTCATAGGCGAATTCCCCCGTGCTCGGGAGAAGGTTGACGCCGGGGAGAAAGGCCATGGCTCAGGAAGTGGGTGGCTGAATATAAAGAATCAACACATCGATCCGAACGACACCCGCTGAGAAATTCGCAGCCCCGCCAATGGGTGTGAAATAAATCGGAAGCGAAGACGCCGCCGAACCAAAGGTATATGGCTCATTGGATTGCGCCGTGGTTCCAACGGCCAATCCAAGTTCATTGGCGATTTGCGTTCCGGCAGGTGCCGTCCCGATATTGAAGGAGGTGACACCGGTGATCGCAGTGTTGACCCGGTAGGACGAACCAAGTACGACGCAGTTCGATGGAAAAGAAATGTTCGCCGTCGTCGATGTTCCCGAGAGCGTGACCGTCGTCTCGACAATTGCCAATTGCGCGATGGCGCCATTCGGGCTTGGCGCGCAAGGAACCTCGGAGAGCTTCGCGGCCGGGAAACCGCCGGGAGTCGCTCCATCATGCACCTGCACGCGGTTGTTCGTCGTGTCGACGAGGAGCTCGCCTTGTGCGCCCGTGAATGTGGCGAGAAAGCTTGCCGCCTCGCGGCGCCGTTTGACCTGTACGCTCATGCGGATGCCAATCCTAGATCGATGGTTGCAATAGAGGCGCTCGACGCCAGCCCGAAATCGTCACTCAAATTCACAGCCATGCTCGCCACACCAAAATCCTCCGGCGTCACGCCAAGCGCCATTTGCTGCGCGACGGGCCCGAGCGTTTGAGCGTCAAGATAGATCGAGACGGGTGACGTAAAGGTGCCATCCGTGCCATTGAAGGTCTGGAAAGCCGCCTTGACTTCATACGTCTGGTCGACGGCCAGGATCGTAGAGATGGCCGAATAGAAGCCGTTCGCCGTCATATCCGTCCAGGTCACGCCGCCGTCCGCGCTGATTTGCGCATCGAGCTCGAAGCTTTGATCGGCGGGCGCGGTGACGGTTACCTGCAGTTGGCTGACGATCGAGCCCGATACTAACGTGTTGATGATCGTCACTGAGACCGGTGACATTCGGAATGGTGACCGGCGTGGACGGCGCGACATATTCCCAAACGCCAAAATCCACGGAGGGCATGACATTATAGGTATCGGCATGCAGCGAAGCGAGCGTCAGCGTGCAGGTGCGAAGATCGCCGGAAATATCGAATTTCTTGATCAGAAAAGAATCGCTGATCCCGAGTTCATCGATCTCCACATTCACGAAGCGCTCACCCAAAGCGTCGAGCGCCGCGATGGTCGTCGTCAAAGTCAAAAGCCATTCCGGATTGTTTTGCGCCATGTAGATTTTGGCGAGCCGGTAGGCCTGCCAATCGGAGGGCACAAAAGCGAGCTCAAGGTCCTGAGCGATGATCTGACCGCCATTCGCCGCCTGGGCCACCACATCATCATAAGGGTTCCCTTCGATGAGCTGATAACCTTGCAACGGCGACGTGAAGTGAATACGGTATTCATTAAATGCCGACATTTTGTCGGGGCCGTTCTGCACCTCATAGCCAAGGATCATATCCGACGTGATTGTCACGCTGGGCGTGACGAATTGGCCGCCGCGAATGCCGATCGTTCCATCGCTTTGCTGCAGCAATTCGCCGTCGCAGGTCAAAAGCAGTCTTTCGAGAACCGATCGCGGCTCTTCATCGAGCCGGTAACTCCCCCAACAGACATAGGCGAGTTCCGTCGTGCCGTCATAGCGTAGGACCGTGCTGTCGCAAAGATAGGCGAAGGCCGTGAAGGACGCGAGATCGATCCGCGCATTGGGAATATTGTAGCCGCGATTGCTCGTCAGAAAATCAAGGATGCAAAGCGCCGAATTTTGGCTCCATTTCCATGTCGTCGGGTCCGTCCAGCTTTGCGTAACATCGCGCGGATCATAAATTTTCGATCCGCGCAAAACCGCCCGCAGCGCCGGAACGCCGGACGGATAGACCGTCTTGAACATCTGCTCAAGATTTTTGCCGCCAGTCGGATCATAGGGGATCAGGCAATTCATCACGATGTTGGCGAGACCGTTCCCCTCATGCGTTGCATCCCACCAGGGATAGTTGAGCGATGCCGGCCGCGATTGCGGAATGGTACCAGTCTGGGTCTCGAAGGTGATCCAATCGAGCCAGGGATAATCCCCCGCGATTCCCGTTGGAATTCCTACAGTCAAATAATCGCCCAGATAAATATCCTCGAAAGCATCAATCGGGCCATCGCAGAAATAAGTCCCTCTTTGATAGATATAGGGCGCCGCCTGGAAATAGAGAGCGCCGCCCATCATGACTCGGCCGTAGACGCGCACGCGCGGCGGGACGGCCTGTTTTGTCAGCTGGAATTGGCCCGCGGGCTGATGCGTCCGCGGCTGGGTCAATTGGCCGAGCGCGAAAATGCCGCCAAGGGTGACGCCTTCGCCGATCAAGGAAGCGATCGAGACGCCTCCGATCGAGCCCGTGATTCCAGCGGCCGTCACGGCCGCGGCGATGACCGGCGGCATTCAGAGCTTCCAGCTGGCGATCAACGGAAAGGAATCGGTGATGAGGCCGGCCGTCGATTTGCAGACCCAGCCAATCTTCGTCCGGATCGCCGCCGTTTCGCCCAAAGCCATCCGCACGAGTCCCGCGTCGCCCTCGGCAAGCTCAGGCGTCCGCAGGAAGCCCGCCGCTGTCAATCTCTTGTTGAGCAGGCTCGGCTCGCACTTGGATCAATTGGTGGCGCACGGCTTTCTGGCCAGCTATCGAATCACCAAAGCGAAGGCGGACAACCAGACCGGCTTTGTCATCGCATTCCGGCCGGGCGACAGATTCTTCCGCGATTACGACCGCTACTACCGCGCCCGGCTTCAGGGCGAGCTACAATGGGACTACAGCAGCGACCAGCGCCAAATTGCCGAGCCTCTGCGCGTCGCCTACCAGTTCATCGAGAAGCGCACCGGGCAGAAAATTACCGCGCAGGCCTATGTGAGTTCGAAGGACGTGGAGACGGCGAAGCTGCTTCTGACCGAGCTGGTCTACGAGGATATCCCGTCGTTCCTCGACTACGCTTTCGCCGAAGCCCGGCGGACAAACTTTGATATGCAGACCTTGGGCGGCGTCCGTCAGTACCTTACCGGCTATCAGGCCGCAAAAGCCGCCCAAAAAGCCGTAAGGGCCCGGGAAGACAGCGCACCGCTTCTTCACGATATGAGGAGCCGTCGCTTTTCGACTAAGTCCCTCTTCGGCGGGACTTTCTTTTTAACCCCTCTATCATTACAAGGAGCGAATCAAAACAGACTTCGAGGATGTTACCGTGGCAAAAGAACTAACGACGCTTCAGCAGATCAAGAAGCTCGACGAAGAACGCGCACAGCTACTGGAGACCGCAAAGGCTGATGCGCTCACGAAAGCGGAAGAAGCAATAAACGAACTAACCGCCCTTGGTTTTGGCTATGAGCTTGTGGAAACACACTTGGCCACGAAGAAACCCAGACGCGCGAAATCTGCGGTGCTAGACAAAAGCGAACGCCATGCACCGAAAGGTGAATGCCCGATATGCCAATTTACGACCGAGCCTCCTCATGATCGCAGGTCTCACCGGATGCAGAACAAGAAGAAGCCGTTTACGGATCCGGAACTGGAACAAAAAAGTATGAAGCGGGCTAACGCACGTCACGGATTATTGTGAGAAGCAAGGGAGCGCCATCGAGTCGACTATTTGCTTAATCGGCTGATTTGGCGTGTGACGGTTTCTAAAACCCTTTGGATTTCTTCCCTCAGCTCATTTTGGCGCTCGGCGATTGTGGGAAGATCAGAAAGTTGAAGGCGTTCATCATCCTCCTGCTTGAACTGGAGTGTATCCTTCCATTTTGGACCTTGCTTGTTGAGCGTCGGCTCGATAACCTGAATGACCACGGCCTCTATCTCATCGAGAAACTCTTCACCCTTTTCGGTGACAGTCGGAGAGCCACCGCCATAGTTGGCAATGCGGTTATAGATACTATCTCGGGGTGTCTGATTTACGCCTCGCCAACCAAACCAGCTGAAATAACGCCAAATTCGAAATGTTCTCGGCCGAAAGCGACCCTCATGGCACGACTTCGGCAGTTTTGAACTCGCCGGTCAACGCTTCTTCTGGAAAATTGATTGCTACGACAAGAGCCTGGAATTCGGTTCGGTGGACCCGGCCGATCCGGAAAATACGACGCGCGTGCTCACCATCATGCTCGCCGAAGAATATTGAGCCACACTGGTCATCATACTGAGCTCCGCCTGAGCGGGGCTCTTACTATACCGGCGGATGTCCGCTATCGGGGTAGCTCGGAAAACATATACTCACTGCGAGTTGTACCGTCCGTGACCCATTTTCGCCATCGGCAAATTCGGTCCGAAAATGGGAGAACTATAAAAAGCCGACGCTCATGGCTGATAAGGATAAGAGCCCAATCTTCTCTGCCAGAGAGGCAAAAATTTGCTCTCCCTCTCACTTGTGTTCTTGTTCAATCTCTTGATTACAGCGCGCAGCTCACAAATGACCGATTCTACAAACTTCTTTCCGCCAACGGTGCGGTATCTTTTTTGGTGACCTGTACATCAACGTGTTCGTCATGTTCATCCTGCATGAAGCCCGTATGAGAGACGCCACACCTTAGAGCAACCCACAAAGTGGTAATAATCACCATATATTTATCCTCGCTAGTGGATCGAATCTAACACTTGGTGCCCACGCTTGATGGCGGCGATGATTTTATTGGGATCGGCGGTCCAGACGAAGGGCTTCGGGACTCGCACGTCTGCCGCACTTTGGGAATCCCTCAACGGATTCAAATGTTAGGTGCCCTCCACTAGCATCCGCTGTATGGTCCTTTTGCCTGAGCGACCTATGCCAAGCCGGCGTGCAAAATGTTTCGACAGGAGAATTGCCCTTTGCAGTTAAGATCGCTCCTTCTAGACATTGTCGTCATGATCATCATCGCCTTGTTGGGTTCCCGATCTTTTGCCGCGGAGCAGCCGTCGGACGTTCCGGCTTGGTTGCGGGCCCATGTCGGCGAAGGCGAAGGTCAAATCGCACCAGTGGTTCTGCAGAGGGCACGCGCGCTTTACCTGGAAAAAGTGAGCGAAGGTGCGGTTAAAAATCTATGCTACTTTGCCATGGACGCGACGCGCCCCAGCGGGGGACGCCAGTTTTACGTCATCTGTGAAACCGGCCGGTCGTTTCGCGCGATTCCAGCGGGTTACGGCGGTGGTCGCGATTTGAAAGGCATCGCGGATTTCGCAAACGGAAGACGGTGCGCAAAGAACTTCAGCAATGCGATGGATTCCAAGCTGACGGCCGGCGGGGCCTATGTGACAGGCGAGGAGATCACGTCTTTTAAAGGTTATTATCGCGTCTCTGCGGGAAAAGACGCGGCTTTGATACGCTCGTTCGTGCAGTTTGATGGCGAAGGCGACGCCGCAAACGCCAGACAGCGGGCATCCGGCCGTATTGTTGAGGGGAATATGCCTGCGAAAAGATCCGGACAGCCCCTACGCAAACCACGACGGTTACGTTCCGTTTGGAAAGCTGGTGAATTACACCGGTGGCCGCAGCAACGGCTGCACCAGTTGGTCGCCGTCGGACGCCGGGCAAATCATCCCGATGTTGAGGGACAATCCGACGACGCTTTACATTTATCCTGAATCAGGCGACATCGACGCCATCGCGCAAGCGGTGAAGGCCGGCCGGCCGCCGTCGCGTGCAGGATTGTATTGGAACGCCTCCTGCTTGAAAGAAATCCGCTCTCCGAAATTTTGGCCAAAAGAGACCCTCGGGCCGATCCTCGTTCAATACAAGAAAGATCATCCGGCACCGCCACCGCGGCCAACGCCGATTTGCAAGGGGCA
>DATJLX010000024.1:0-15283 GCA_035509135.1 Methylocella sp. | reverse complement strand
TTCGGATAATGAACGCCGCGTCCGTGCCTTGATCAATGAATTGGCATCCGAACGAGAATCCATTTTGACCAATGCTGATCGTGTGCGGGGCGCGATTGCCTTGGCGCATGATAATCTTTCCCGCGATTTCGCCGGGGCTTCCTCGCGGTTCGCGGAGAGCGTTGGAGAAGCGGCCGGCCGGGTCACCGCCTCGCTCAATTCCAAGGGCGAGGAAATTAAAACGGCGTTCAGCCGGGGCCGGGATGATCTCATTGAACAATTGTCCTCGCAGGGGGCGGATCTCACCAAGCGGCTGGCCCAATCGGGACAAGACGCAACCGCCAGTCTCGCGGGGGCAAGCGATGGAATCGCGCGGGCACTCGCCGATCGCTTGGCGGAAATGGACGAGCGTTTCAAGACCGCCAGGGAGTCTCTCGCCGCCGATCTGGAAATTCGCGGCGATGCTCTCGCGCAGCGGCTCGATACCACCGGCGCGCGGATCGCCGACACCATTTTCTCACGGGGTGAAAATCTCGTGGTTCGCTTGGCCGAGACCAGTGATCGCCTGCATGACGTTGTCGCGGTTCAAGGCGATGCGCTGCATGATCATCTGACCCAGACGAGCGAGCGTGTCGCGGGCCTTCTCCAAGACCGAACCGCCGAAGCGCGAGACTCGTTCGAAAACTCAACCCGGACCATGGCGGCGCTCCTTGACGAAAGTCAGGCGCGGCTTCGTGCCCAATTCGAGCAGCATGGCGGTGAACTTCATCAGCGCTTCGCCGCGACCGCCGATGCGACGGCCGCCGCCCTGACAAGCCATACCGAAGCGCTGCACCAGCGTGTTGCCACGACGGTCGCGGACACACTCGCCGCACTGTCGGGCCATTCCCAGCAATTGCATGACCATCTGGCGTCGACCGCACGAGATACGGTGGCGACATTTACCAGCCATACTAGCGCGCTCAATGATCGCCTCGCCACAACTGTCGGCGAAACCTTGACGGCCCTGGCCACCCATTCCACGCAAATGAGCGAGCGCCTCGATTCAACGGCAAAGGCCACCCTCGCCGCGCTCACCGGGCAAACAGGGGCATTGCGTGAGCAACTGAGCGCAACCAGCGCCGAAACTCTCGGCGCGCTCTCGAAGCATTGGGATGAGATGAGTGAACGTCTAGAATTGACGGCGCATCGTTCCACCGATGCCTTCACCAGCCACGCCGAGGCGCTCCACGCTCATCTGAACGCGACCGTCAGCCAAACGCTTGGTGCGTTGTCGAGCCATTCGGACGCCATGAGCGAGCGGCTTGAAACGACCGCGCAGCATTCGGTGACAGAATTTACCAATCATGCCGAAGCGCTTCACGCCCGCCTGAATTCGGCCGTGAGCGAGACGTTCGGGGCCATTACGAGCCATGCGGGCGAGCTCACCACACGGCTTGAATCAGCTGCGGCCCATGCGGCGTCAGCCCTTGCTGGCCATACCGAGGCCCTGCAATCACGGCTAACGGCGACCGTTGGCGAGACGCTTGCGGCCTTGACCGGATATTCCGAACAAATGAGCGAACGGCTGGAAGCGGCTGCGCAGAACACCGATATAGCCTATGCCAATCACGCCGAGGCTCTGCATGAGCGGCTTGCCGCCACGCTCGACGAAACCTTCGCGGCCCTTACGAAACATGCCGAGGAGATGCGCGAACATCTGGCGGCCTCCGCTAGCGAAGCCGTCGCGGCTTTCGCGGATCACACGGGAGCGTTGAGCGAGAATTTCGACGCCACTGCCCAACAGGCGATCGCGTCGATCGGCTATCAAGCCAATGATCTCAACGAGCGCTTCGCGGAAACCGCGAATGAGGCGATTCATGCAATCGCAACCCACGCCGACCGGGTCAATGAAACTCTGGCCGGCCGCTTGCATGTGTTCGAGGAGACCGTCATCGGACAAGGCGGGGCGGTTGCCCACAGCGTCGACGAACATGTCGAACGGTTTACCGCGACGCTTGCCGATCGGCTGGGGTCGATCGAAACCACGCTGACGCTCCAGGGCGGCGAACTCAACGACAAGCTTGGCTTGCGCGCGCAGGAAGCGGCCGCGGCGCTCGAAGCCCATATCGAAGCCTTCGAATCGCGCGCCGCCGCCAAAACGGAGGCTGTCGGCCAGGCCCTTGCCAATCTCATCACCCGTATTGATCAAGGCATCGAGGCTCGCGCCTCGGCGCTGAACGAGACTTTGACAGGCAGAGCCCTGGACATTGCCAGGACGCTTGGGGAAGGCGGCGGCGACGTGATCCGCGTGCTCAATGAAAAAGCCCAAGAAATCGGCATGGCTCTGACGTCTCACTCGACCGAGATCGCGGAAACCTTCGCGGCCAAGGCGAATGAGATCGATACCGTCCTCGGCGGCCGCGCGGCTGCGATGGCGGAGTCGCTTGATGGCCGCATCGCTCAGTTCGAGGACCGGGTTGTCAACCGCCTCGCGGCGGTATCCGGGGAACTCGACGCGACGGGCCGTACCGTTTCCGAAACTCTCGCCGCGAGAACACAAGAAATCGATCAAAGGCTTGGCCAACATACCGGCAATATCAATGCGGCGCTCGATCGCGAAGCCGGCCAGTTGGGGCAAGTGCTCGCCGGGCGCGCCGAGGAAATCCGCGACACGATTGCCCAGGCGATCGAGGATCTCGACACGACTCTCGCCGGGCGCGCCGGAGAGATTGGGGAAGGCCTCGTTCAGCGGATCAACCAAATCAGCGTGGCCTTGGCAGATCGGCTCAGCGACCTCGAAGGGGCTCTCGGGGCCCGCGGTCAGGCGTTGCAGACAGCATTGGCGGCGCGTTCCGGTGATTTGCGCGAGCTTTTCGATACGCGCGGGGAACGGCTCGTCGAAGCTTTGTCCGCCCTCGGCAAGCAGATTGCCCAGGAAGTGATGAGCCTCGGCGAAATCACCACCCAAACGATCGAGGGGCGCGCAACGGCTGCCGTGCAGCACCTCGGCGAAAAACAAAACGAATTCGCTTCGGCGATCGAGCATTCGGCGGCGCATTTGCGTGCCTCCATCGAGACGGGCGCCGCGGCATCGATTGAAGCCCTGGTCGAGACGAATGAAAGGTTACGGACTGGGATGGCCGAGATCATCGACCGCCTCGCTAACAGCAGTGAGACCTTGCAAAGGGCTATTGGCACGACCGGATCGGATTTCGCGGCCGCCGAGCATGCGCTGAGCAACCGCATGGATGATTTTCGCTCGATCCTCACACACTTCGCCGGTGAGATCGATCAGTTCAATCAATCGACGCGCGCGACCGTTGAGGAAGCGGGCAGCCTCGCCGAAACAATTGCGCGGCATCGGGAAAGCCTGGCGGGTTCCACCGGCGATCTTTCCCGCCAGCAAGGCGAGCTCGACCAACTGCTTGGCGCGCGGCGCGATTCCCTCGAATCTCTCGTCACGAACATCAAGGAGCGCCGCGAGGAATTGGAAGGCTTGATGCGGTCCTTCGCGGAACGGATCGACGAGTCATTCGAGAAGGCCGCGACGGGCGCTCGCGATATCGGCGCCTTGCTTGCCGAAACCTCGCAATCCACCGGCGGTCTGATCGATCAGCAGTTCGCCGGCATTCGCACCACGATTGAGCAGGAACGGGAGAGCATGGCGGCGGCCATGAGGGCCGCCGGCGCACAGGCCAATGCGGAGCTGGAAGGCATTTTGGGGCAAACCACGGAGCGTTTCCAATCGGCGGCGGCGGAGCTCCGCGGCATGTCGCGAGAGATTCAGCGCGAACTCGAATCGACCCGCGATGCCTTGCACCGCGGCGCCATCGAGCTGCCCCAGGAGACTGCGCAGCAGGCGGCTGCCATGCGGCGTGCTGTGGCCGACCAGATCAAGGCCCTCGAGGAGCTGAACGAAATCGTGACACGGTCTGGCCGTGCCTACGATGTCTCGCAACCTGCTCCAATCGGGGCTGTCCGGGCTGCTCAGACGGTATCGCCCCGGCGCGTCGAGCCAGCGCGCGCCGGTGAACCACCGCGGGCTCCGGAGCCTCTTCGAGCAGAGCCGCAAAGGGCGCGCCCCGCCGCGCCTCCGCCTCCCACCAATGCGAAACCATCCGATCACGGTGCCGGCTGGATCTCGGATCTCCTCGCGCGTGTCGACAACGATGAAGCCGTGGCTTCGCCCAATCCCTCGGCCCCCCCTCCGCCGGCTCAACATCCATCGGCCAAAGCCGCGCAACCGGCGCAACGGCTCGAGTCGATTTCTCTCGATGTCGCGCAGATGATCGATCACGCCGCTGCCGCGGGCGCCTGGGACCGTTACCGCCGCGGTGAAACCAATGCCTTCTCAAAGAGGATCTACGTCGGCCGTGGTCCTCAGACATTTGACGAAATCCGCCGTCGTTACCGGCTCGATCCGGAGTTCCGCGGCACGGTCGATCGCTATGTGCAGGAATTCGAGCGGCTCTTGGCGGGCCTCAACCAGGATGAGGCCAGCGATGCCGTCGCCAAGACATATCTCCTTTCGGAGACGGGCAAGGTTTACACCTTGCTCGCGCATGCGGCGGGCAAATTGGGCTGATCCGGGCCATTCGAACCCGGAGCGCGGGCGGCGAGCTTAGCCAAAAGCTTGCCGCTGTTTTCAGCAGGATCGCGTGTGAAAACAAAGAAATAGAGATGGTGAGCGCTTTCGGGATGCGGTCTTCGCTTAGAGAGCCTGTTCCGAAAAAGCTGCTCGATTTCTGCTTCGTTCCTTGTTTTCGCGCAGTTCGTCTTCGATCGGATTAAGTCTGTCGGATTCGGGAGATTTCTCTTTTCCCCCGGATTTGGGTCGCAGTGCGAATGCCAGCCGGCCTGTAAGCCGGGTTTTGTATGGCGCGCGGGGTATCCGCGCGCGTGATGGCCATTCCTCTGGGACAGCCGTTGCCGGCCGCCTCGAGCAACCAACCCGGGCAACGATCCGGAGACGGATCCAAGGATTTCTCGATTGAGAAACGCCTTATGTCGCCCCTATTCGGTTTTGCTCCCGGTGGGGCTTGCCATGCCGCTCATGTTGCCATGCGCGCGGTGTGCTCTTACCACACCGTTTCACCCTTGCCTTGCGGCGGTTTGTTTTCTGTGGCGCTTTCCCTGAGGTTTCCCCCGCCGGACGTTATCCGGCACCGTGTCTCCGTGGAGCCCGGACTTTCCTCCGCTCCAACAGCGGCGGCCATCCGGCCGGCTGGCTAATGCCACATAGGTGCACATGGCCTAATCGTCAATTGTCAAATTAGAAAGATACCCGTGATACAAACGCCGCTTGATCTGATAATCCACAGACGCAGCATGATTTCCATCTTGACCCGGCGCATTGACTGGGGTGAGTGAAGGGGTTTGGGAGTTTACGCATTCAACGGGCCGGTGCATGATCTTAAAAAAGTTACAGACGTTCGAATACGATCATGCGAGAAAACCAAAGCGAACGAGACCATGAGACTTCCATCATGGTCTCCGGAGACACGCTAGGAAGAGGCATGCAGAAGATTCTTACTTTGACATTACTTGTCATCCTGCCGGTCGGGCTTGCCGCTTGCGGCTATACGCCTGAACAGCGCGGCGTGAGTGGTGCGGCTCTCGGAGGCGCTACGGGCGCCGCTATCGGTGCCGCTACGGGGGGTGGCGCCGGCGCCGCGCTGGCCGGCGGTGTTCTCGGGGCGGCGACCGGCGCGATTGTCGGCGCCAACACGGCGCCGCCCCCGCCGCCCCCGCCTGGCTACTACCCGCCGCCCCCACCCCCGCCCCCGCCGCCGGCCCGTTGCGCGAGGGTTGGCTATGATGCTTATGGCAATCAGGTATGCACGGCGTATTACGGCTATTGAAACCCGACAGTACTCTTCCAGCGGTTGTGCGTCCCTCGCCGAATCATGGTGATCGTAAGGGCCGGGTGCCCGATGCGATCATCCTGCATTATACAGGGATCGCAACGGGCGCGGCAGCCCTGGAGCATCTTTGTGCGGAAGCCTCGCAAGTCTCCGCGCATTATCTCGTCGATGAACAGGGGGAGCTTTTTCAGCTCGTCCCGGAGATGCGCCGGGCCTGGCACGCGGGCATTGGTGTTTGGGCCGGCGACCGCGACATGAACACCATTTCGATCGGGATTGAAATCGCCAATCATGGCCATGCCGGTGGCTTGCCACCCTATCCGCCAGCGCAGATCGATACGGTGATCGCGCTTTGCCAAGACATATCCACGCGTTGGAAGATCACACCGGCGCGCATTCTCGCGCATTCGGATCTGGCGCCCGACCGCAAGAATGACCCTGGCGAACATTTTCCCTGGGGCCAATTGGCCAAGTACGGTGTTGGCCATTTCGTGGCCCCCGCTGTGATCGCGGATGGTCCGTGTCTTGAACGCGATGCCAAGGGCCGGGAAGTCGAGGCGCTCCAAACATTGCTTGCAAGCTATGGCTATGGACTCGAGGTGACCGGAGTCTATGACGCCAAGACGGAATCCACCATTATCGCTTTCCAGCGCCATTTCAGGCCGGCCCGCGTCGATGGGATCGCCGATCCTTCCACCATCGCCACTCTGCAAAAGCTCATCAAGGCACTGCCAGCGGCTTAACGCGGCGAACGGCGGGAGTGCACCTATCATCCTGCCTTGCCCAAACGCTATTATTGTGCTGCCAATTGCGCCCGGTGCCGCGAGAAATCGCGCTTGTGAGTGTGGCTATCCGGCGTTTAGGCAAAAGCAAAATATTGGAAGCGCGCTCCGCTTCAAGGGAGGTGTCTTGTGACCGATGCCATAACGCCTGCGCATATATTCCAGATTGGGTTTGGATTCTGGGGATCGAAAGTGCTGTTGAGCGCGGTGGAGCTTGGATTATTCACCGAACTTGCCAGGGGACCGGCCGAGCTTGCGACTCTGTCAGAGCGTCTCGGTTTGCACGACCGCGCGGCCCGCGATTTCCTCGATGCCCTTGTCGCGCTGAAATTGCTCGACCGGCGGGATGGACGCTACAGCAACACGCCGGCTTCGGATCTTTTTCTCGACCGGGCGAAGCCAAGCTATGCCGGCGGCCTTCTCGAAATGGCAAACGCCCGTCTCTATGAGTCTTGGGGCTCATTGACTGAGGCACTCAAGACCGGCCGCAATCAAAACGAGGCCAAGGACTCGGGCGATCTCTTCGCCGCGCTCTATGCTGACCCCGATCGGTTGCGCGGATTTCTTGCCGCCATGAGTGGCGCGAGCCTTGGCGCGGCGCAAGCGATCGCCGCCAAATTTCCGTGGCAGGACTATAAAACCTTTGCCGATATCGGGGCCGCGCAAGGCATGGTAGCGGCCACGTTTGCCGGGGCGCATCCGCATCTTTCCGGTACTGGATATGATCTGCCCCAGGTGCAACCCATCTTCGAGGACTTTATCGGCAAGCGTGGCGTATCGGGCCGGGTCAAATTTCTCGGCGGAAATTTCTTCACCGACCCTCTCCCCACGGCCGATGTCCTGATCATGGGCCATATTCTCCATGACTGGGATTTGGCGCAAAAGCGGATGCTGCTCGAAAAGGCCCTTGCCGCGCTTCCAAAGGGCGGGGCGCTTATTGTCTATGAGACGATTATCGATGACGATCGGCGGGAAAACGCTTTCGGTCTCATGATGAGCTTGAACATGCTGATCGAGACGGCAGGCGGCTTCGACTTTACCGGCGCCGACTGCCAAACGTGGATGCGCGAGTCGGGATTCTCGCAAACGCGCGTCGAACCGCTCACCAGCATCGAATCGATGGTGATCGCGATCAAATGATGCGCCGCCACCCCTCTTACTGCTTGTTACGCAACAAAATGGTTGCGTTATTCGCGGCGGGCGCCTGCGCCCGTATTTGCGGCTCTTGGCGATGAAACGCGGCTATCTCTGGTCACAAAACTCTGTGCCGGACAGCCCCTATCGAAGGACTCAAATCTCACCCGGCAGGCAATCACAAAGCATCTCCGGGCGCTGGAAAGGGCGGGAGTCGTGCGCGGCGTCCGGACCAGGCGCGAAAACCCATTCGCGTTCGATGTCGAGCCGATCGACGAAGCCAAGAGTTACCTTGATCTTGTTTTGGACCAGTGGAATCAAGCATTGGCCAGGCTGAAATCGTTCGTCGAAGACTGAGCCGCCGCTACTCGGAAGGTTCCGGAACGGCGCCCGAAGCCCTTGGAAACAGGCGGCGCCATTGCCGGTTCGACCAGAGCCTGTACCTATCAAGGTAGAGATAAAGCACGGGCGTCGTGTAAAGGGTCAAGAGCTGGCTGACGATCAGCCCGCCGACAATCGCAATTCCGAGCGGTCGCCGGATTTCGCTTCCTTCCCCGAATGTCAGCAGCAGTGGGATGGCGCCAAAAATCGCGGCGAAAGTTGTCATCATGATCGGGCGGAATCGCAAGATGCAGGCGCGAAAAATCGCGTCGCGCGGCAAAAGCCCGTCCGAGCGTTCCGCTTCGAGCGCGAAATCAATCATCAAAATCGCGTTTTTCTTGACAATGCCAATCAACAAAATCACCCCGATCATGGCGATGATGCTGAACTCCGTGTGAAACAGCAAAAGGGCGAGGACCGCGCCGACGCCAGCCGAAAACAAGGTCGAGAGTATGGTAATCGGATGGATGAAGCTTTCGTAAAGAATGCCGAGAACGATATAGACCGCAGCAAACGCGGCAGGGATCAGCAACAACTCATTCGATAAGGACTCTACGAAGAGACGGGCGGTTCCTTGTTGGCTGCCGTGGATCGTAGCCGGGGCGTGGAGTGCCTTAATTGCCGCTTGGATTTCCGCTGTCGCGTCGCTGAGTGACGCGCCGGGCACCAGATTGTATGAAATCGTGCTCGCCACGAACAGGCCCTGGTGGTTGACCGCTAAAGGCGTGTGGCCCGTCCGAAGATGGCTGAAGGCGGCGAGCGGAACCATTGTTTCTTGCGAAGTGCTGACCGCCGCGCCCGTCGAAGTTCCTTGCCTGCCGGTATTGGCCAGTGCATTGGTTTGCGCGTTGCGCGCCTCTTCGCCCGCCACATTCTTGGCCTGGCTGGAAGTCGCGGGTGATGATCCCGGCGCGGGCCGAGCAGGACTCTGACTGACCGTTCCCGCGACGGCATTGGTGGACGCCGTGCCGCTCGCGCTGGCGCCGGAAGTACTGACATAGAGATCTTTCAGGATCGAGGGGTCTTGCCAATAGCGCGGCTCGACGACCATCACCACGTGATATTGATTGACTGCGCTGTAAATGGTGGAGACTTGGCGCTGTCCGAACGCGTCATAAAGCGTATTGTCGATCTGACTCATGACCAGGCCAAGACGAGACGCTGTGTCGCGATCGACGACAACATCGGTTTCCAAGCCTGTCTGCTGCTGGTCGGAATTGACATCCGCGAGCACGGAACTTTTTTGCAAGGCCTCGACGAGACGCGGCACGAAGGCATAGAGATCGCTCGTGCTCTCGCCTTGCAAAGTGAATTGGTATTGGGCGTTGCTCGCCCGCCCGCCCATGCGGATATCCTGCACCGATTGCAGATAAAGACGCGCGCCCGGTACCTGCGAGAGCTTGCGGCGCAGACGGGCGATCACCTCATCGGCCGTATCGCTGCGTTCGGCCTTTGGCTTCAGGTCGATATAGACCGAGCCAGTATTGGTCCCCGAGCCCGAGCCGGTGTAGCCCTTGACGCTGGCAATCGCCGGGTCGGCTGCTACGATCGCCTGAAGCTGCGCGAGTTTTAGACGCATCGCCTGGAACGAGATCGCCTGGTCGGCCTGAATGGAGCCGATCAACCGGCCGGTGTCCTGCTGCGGAAAGAAGCCTTTCGGCACGATCTTGAACAGTACGATGTTGAGAGCAACGGTCGCAAACAATACTAGCATCACCAGAATGCCGTGACGCAGCGCCCAGCCCAGCGATCGCTCGTAGCCGTGCAGAATTTTCGCAAACGGATCGAAGCGGCGTTGAGGACGCGCCTGCGCTGGCCCCCGTGGCCGGAGAAAGAGCGCGCACATCATCGGTGTCGTGGTCAAGGACAGGGCGAGCGAAACGAGTATCGCAAGCGAGAGGGTCATGGCGAATTCACGAAACAGGCGGCCGACGATGCCGCCCATCAAAAGAATGGGTATGAAAACCGCGATGAGCGAGATGCTAATCGATAGCACAGTGAAGCCCACCTCTCCCGCGCCGGTCAGGGCCGCCTCGACGCGCCCCCTGCCTGCATCGAGGTGGCGCGAGATGTTTTCCAAAACCACGATCGCATCGTCGACCACGAAGCCGGTCGCGATGGTCAGGGCCATGAGTGACAAATTGTTCAAGCTGAAATTCATGAGATACATTGCGCCGAAAGTCCCGACGATCGAAACCAGCACGGCGACGCTTGGAATCAGCGCGGCGCGAATATCGAGCAGGAACAGAAACACGATCAGCGTGACCAAGAGAACCGCGATGACCAAGGTCCATTCGGTGTCATGCAAGGAGGCACGGATCGTAATGCTGCGATCAGAGGGGGGGAGGAATTCGATATCGTTTGGCATCGCAGCTTGGAGATGCGGCAATTCGGCCTTCACGCGTTCAACCGTATCGATGATGTTGGCCCCTGGCTGACGGAAAATGACCGCGAAAACCGCGGGCTGGCCGTCCGCCAGGCCAAGATTGCGCACGTCCTCGACCGAATCCAAGACATTGGCAACATCGGTGAGCCGCACTGGGGCGCCGTTGCGATAAGCAACGATCAGCGGGAGGTAATCAGCGGCCCGCGTCGCTTGATCGTTGGTGTAGATTTGGAGATGCTGATTATCGTCCTCAATCGCTCCTTTCGGGCTGTTGGCATTGGCCGACGCAAGCGCCGCGCGCACGTCCTCAGGTCCGATGCCGTATTTGGACAGGGCGTGGGGGTTGAGCTCGACTCGCACTGCAGGCAAGGCACCGCCGAAAATGAAAACTTGGCCGATGCCATCAAGCTGCGAGAGCCTTTGCTGGAGGATATTGCTGGCGAGATCATACATCTGGCCAGGCGTCTTGGTCTTCGATGTCATCGTGAGGATAAGGATCGGAGCGTCGGCGGGATTAATCTTGCGATAGGTCGGGTTGGTGGGCAGATTCGTTGGCAGATCGGCAGCTGCTGCGTTGATTGCTGCCTGAACGTCGCGCGCTGCCCCGTCGATGTCGCGGTCGACGTCGAATTGCAGGATGATGCGGGTCTGTCCGAGGGTGCTTGCCGATGTCATTTCCGTGACATGGGCGATCTGGCCGAGGTGACGTTCGAGCGGTTCTGCCAAGCTTGATGCCACGGTATCCGGGTTCGCGCCTGGAAGCTGTGCCTGAACCAGGATCGTTGGAAAATCGACCTGAGGGAGCGGCGAGACCGGCAGCTTTAGAAAGGCGAGGCTTCCGGCCAGGGCAATCCCAATGGTAATGAGCGTGGTCGCCACCGGACGCAGGATGAAAGGGGAGGAAAGATTCATCCTTGCGCCTCGTCCGTCGCCAATGGAGGAGTCCTCCGCCCTCCGGCCAGTCGGAGCGCCAAGCGATCGAAATAAAGGTAAATCACCGGCGTCGTGAAAAGCGTCAGGACTTGGCTCACGATGAGCCCTCCGACGATGGCGACACCCAGTGGAGTCCGCAGCTCCGAGCCAGTGCCGGTCCCGAGCATCAACGGCAGGGCGCCGAGAATGGCGGCAAATGTTGTCATCAGAATCGGCCGGAAACGCAGAAGACACGCTTGAAAAATCGCGTCGCGCGGCGCGAGTCCCTCGGAGCGTTCGGCGTCCAAGGCAAAATCGATCATCATGATCGCATTCTTCTTCACGATGCCGATCAGCAAGATAATGCCGATGATCGCGATGATATCGAGCTCATGGCCCGATGCCATCAATGCGAGCAAGGCGCCCACTCCGGCCGAGGGCAAGGTCGAAAGGATCGTGATGGGATGAATGAAGCTCTCATAGAGCACGCCAAGAACAATATACATGGTGACCACGGCGGCAATGATCAAAAAGAGTTCGTTTGTCGCCGAGGCGCGAAACGCCGCGGCCGCGCCTTGAAAGGACGAGATGAAGCTCTGCGGGAGACCGACCTCTTGCTCGGCTGTCTCGATTGCCTCGACGGCGGCGCCGAGTGAAGACCCTGGCGCGACATTGAACGAGATGGTGGTGGCTGGAAACTGTGAGAGGTGGGTGATCAACAACGGCCCTGGGCGCTCGCTCACGTGGACAATCGCGGAAAGCGGTACCTGCCCGTTGCTGGATGAGGACGATGACGGCAGATAGAAGGAGGAAAGATTGGAAAGCGCGCGCTGCAAGGTGGGGTCGGCTTCCAAGATGACACGGTACTGATTCGACTGCGTGAAGATGGTCGAGATAATGCGCTGGCCGAATGCATCATAGAGGGCATTGTCAACGCTGGCTGGCGTGATCCCAAACCGGGCCGCGGTTGCCCGGTCGATGGTAAGATCGACAGCAAGCCCTTGGCTTTGCATATCGCTGGCGACATCGCTGAGCTCCGGCTTCTGCCTGAGCTGTTGCATGAGCTTCGGCACCCAGATTTTAAAGGCCCCGGGATCCGGGTCTTGCAAGATAAAATGATATTGCGCGCGGCTGACACTCGAATCGATCGTGAGGTCCTGAACGGGTTGCATGTAGAGCGAGACGCCCACGATTCCGGAAACCTTTTTTTGGAGACGCCGGACGATTTCGGTGGCGGTGAGCTGCCGCTTATCCCGGGGTTTGAGATTGATCAAAAATCTGCCGCTGTTCAGGGTCTGGTTATCGCCATCGATCCCGATGAACGAACTCACGTTTTCGACCGCGGGATCGCGCAGAATCGCATCTGCGAGCTGGCGTTGAAGGCCGGCCATCGCCTCGAAGGAAACGCTCTGCGGGGCTTCCGAAATCGCCTGGATCATGCCGGTGTCTTGTACCGGAAAGAAGCCTTTCGGAATCACAATATAAAGCGCAATGGTCAAGCCAAGCGTCGCGATCGCGACGAAAAGAGTAAGCGGCTGATGCCGCAGCACGACGTTGAGCGCCCGGCCATAGTGATCGATCAAGGCATTGAAGGCTCGCTCCGCGATGAGATCGAAGCGGTTGCGCGTCGCGTCCGGACGATGCCGGATCAATCGCGCGCAGAGCATCGGCACGAGAGTGAGCGAAACGATCGCCGAAATCACAATGGTAACGGCAAGGGTGATCGCGAATTCGTGGAACAGGCGGCCGACCACGTCGCCCATGAACAAAAGCGGAATAAGAACCGCTATCAATGATACGGTGAGCGAAATGATCGTGAAGCCGATCTGTTCCGAACCCTTGAGCGCGGCCTCCAAAGGAGGATCGCTGGCTTCGACGTAACGGGCAATGTTTTCGATCATCACGATCGCATCATCGACAACAAATCCCGTCGCAATCGTCAGCGCCATCAGAGAGAGATTGTCGAGGCTGAAACCTAGAAGGTACATGGCGGCCAGCGTGCCGACCAGGGACAAAGGCACCGAAAGACTCGGGATGATGGTCGCCGGCAAGGTCCGCAGAAACAAAAAGATCACGACGACGACAAGCACCACCGCGAGGGCCAGTTCGAACTCGACATCCGCGACGGACGCGCGAATGGTCGTCGTGCGGTCGCTGAGCACCTCAACATTAACGGCAGCCGGGAGATTCTCGACAATCGTTGGCAACAGCCGTTTGATCGTGTCGACGACTTCGATCACATTCGCTCCCGGCTGGCGGCGGATGCTAAGGATGATCGCTGGGGTCGTGTTGTCCAACGCACCGAGCTTGGTGTTTTCAGCGCCAGCCCCAACGCTGGCGACGTCCGAAAGGAAGACAGGGCCGCCATTGCGGTAGGCGACGACAATCGAGCCGTAGTTGGCGGCGCTCGGAATTTGGTCATTGGCGTTGATGGTCGAGGCTTGTGCCGGGCCGTCGAAGCTCCCCTTCGGTAAATTCACATTGGCATTGGCGATCGTTGTCCGAAGATCGTCGATGTTGAGGCCGTAGGCGGCGAGTGCCGCGGGATTGAATTTGATGCGAACGGCCGGCCGATGACCGCCGCCGATGCTGACCAATCCCACGCCAGGCTGTTGTGACAGCTTTTGCACAAGCCGCGTCTCGCTGATGTCTTCGAGTTCGGTCAATGGCAAGGTCTTGGAGGTGACTGAAAGGGTCAAGACCGGGGCATCGGCCGGGTTGACCTTGGCGTAGACCGGCGGCGTCGGCAGCCCGCTCGGAAGCAGATTATTGGCGGCGTTGATCGCCGCCTGAACTTCCTGTTCAGCGATATCGAGACTGAGGTTCAAGCTGAATTGCAAGGTGATGATCGAAGCGCCGGCCGAACTTGACGACGTCATCTGGTTGAGACCGGGCATTTGCCCGAGTTGGCGTTCAAGAGGTGCCGTCACCGAGGACGTCATCACCTCCGGGCTAGCACCTGGAAGAAACGTCTGGACCTCGATCGTCGGATAGTCCACTTCCGGGAGTGCGGACAGCGGCAGAAAGTTATAGGCAACCCCGCCCGCTAGCATGATCGCTGCCATGCAAAGCGTGGTTGCAACCGGGCGCAGAATGAAAATGCGCGACGGATTCATCAGTGAGGCCTGGCGGGGAATGCCGCTTCGTGCTCATTCATCTTAGTGCATCTTCATCCCTGCTTCATGGCTGGACTGACGGGGCGGAATGGCCGCCGTGATGATGGGACCCCTTTTTACCCGGCGCTTCGCCATCAGCGGGCTGCGCTGGCGGACCATCGGACCCATTTCCGCTGGAGGCGATCAAGACCTTGGCACCGTCCCGCAAGCGGTCGGCACCGTCGGTAACAACCCGGTCGCCGGGTGTGAGACCGGAGTTGACCGCGTAGAGGGCGCCGTCCAAGGGGCCGAGATTGACGGGCCGCGCCGAGACCGTATCGTCGGCGTCGACGAGGTAGACAAAAGTTCCAGGCGCACCTCGCTGAACCGCGTTCGAAGGCACGGTCACGACGCCGTGCAAGGTCTTTAGCAAGAGCCGCGCATTGACGAACTGGTTTGGAAAGAGCTTGTCGTCGAGGTTATCAAAGTCGGCGCGCAACTTCACCGTGCCAGTTGTCGGGTCGATTTGACTGTCGAGAGCCGAGACTTTGCCAGTGGCAAGATAGGTGACGTTGGCGCGGTCGTATGCCTTGACCTCGAGCGGCGTGCCGGCGTGAATCGTTGCCATGATTTCTGGAATATCGTCCTCTGGCACGATGAAAATGACAGATATAGGGTGCATTTGGGCGACGACCACGAGGCCGGGGTCGGTGGTCTGTACATAATTGCCAGGATCAACCAAACGCAGGCCGATTCGCCCATCGACGG
>DATJLX010000023.1:0-4622 GCA_035509135.1 Methylocella sp. | reverse complement strand
AAGCCTGCCGGGGCCAGACTAGAAATGAGTTGGGAAAAGCTGCCCTTGCCCTCACCCGGACCCTTCCGCCGCGATGATGTGGAAAAAGCTGCCTGTCACTGTTCCGCGCCGGCTTCCTTCCGCTTGCTCGACCCCGCCATGCGCATCTTGGACGAAGGCGAAAGGCAGCTCACCTTCGCTCTTCCCGGCGAGCGTGGCGTAGTGAAACTCATGGCCACGCAACAGCGCGCCTTTCCTGCCTAGGGGATGCGCCTCGGCGAGGCGGACCTGCCGGTACCCAAGAGAGAGCTTGCGTTTTGCAAAGCTGAAGGATGCGCCAAGGAGGCCCGCCATGCGATGCGCATGGCCTGCCTGATCGGTCAGGCTTTGCCCCAACACCATGTAGCCGCCGCATTCGCCATGCACGGGCTTGGTCTGCGCGAAACACCGCAAGCCCTCCAGAAACCGCGCCGCTGCCGCGAGACGCTCCGCGTGCAGCTCAGGGTAGCCGCCAGGCAGCCAGAGAAGATCGCAATTTCCTGGCGGCGGCTCATTGGCGAGCGGCGAAAAGAAAACAAGCTCGGCGCCTGCCTTCCGCCAGCCCGCCAGAAGATGCGGATAGAGAAACGAAAAGGCTTCATCCCGCGCGATCGCGATTCGCTGGGCGGGCGGCGGCAATCCGCCTGATCTCGCAGATGGCTCAGTCACGGATGGCCCAGTCACGGACGCGCGGGCACAGGCCAAAACAGCAGCGGTATCGACATGCGCGCCGATAAATCCGGCAATCCTGTCGAGATGCGCATCAAGACCTCTTGTCTCATTGGCCTGGACAAGCCCGAGATGGCGTTCCGGCAGATGGATGGTTTCATCGCGCGGCAGAGCCCCGAGAACCGGAATGCCAAGCGCCTCGACCGAAGCGCCCGCAAGGCTTCGATGCCGCGCGCTGGCGGCCCGGTTCAACACCACTCCGGCGATCGTGATGCGCGGGTCGAAACAAGCGCAGCCTTGGGCAATGGCCGCCGCTGTTTGCGATTGGCCGCTCACATCGAGCACGAGCAGCACCGGCCAGCCGAGCGCCGCCGCGACATCGGCAGTGGAGCCGGTCCGGCCTGGCTCGCCCGGCACCCCGTCGAAAAGCCCCATCAAGCCTTCGCAGAGAATGAGTTCGCAGGTTTCGCCGGCGGCAACGCCGAGCTCGCCGAGAAGCGCTGGAGCCATCGCCCAGCTGTCGAGATTCAAACTGTGTCGGCCGGTCGCGGCGGCGTGGAAGGCGGGGTCGATATAATCCGGCCCGCATTTGGCCCCCGCGACGGCGAGCCCGGCGTTCCGGAAGCCGCGCATGAGGCCGAGGGTCAGCATGGTCTTGCCGCTGCCTGAACGCGGCGCGGCGATGACAAGCCCGCGTGCTAGAGTGGGGCGGGTCAAACCGGCGATGGTCACGAGAAGGCATTCCCTGTCCCATGAGCGGACCGCAAGAAAAGCCATTCCAAAAAACGCATTTGCGCAAGGGCTGGACGACTGGCACCTGCGCAGCAGCAGCCGTTCGCGCAGCCTATGAGGCGCTGCTTTGCGGCCGATTTCCCGGCTCCGTCACGATCACTCTGCCGGGCGGCGCGCGGCCCTGCTTCGCGCCCGCGCTGGAGGAGCTTGGGGAGGATTTTGCCCACGCCGGCATCATCAAGGATGCGGGCGACGATCCGGACGTCACCCATGGCGCTTTGGTGATCGCGCGTGTTTCGCATGGGCCGCCCGGATCGGGCGTGACTTTCCGCGCTGGCGAGGGGATTGGCACGGTGACCCGCGTGGGCCTGCCCCTGCCGCCGGGCGAACCGGCGATCAATCCCGTCCCCCGCCGGATGATCAAAACGGCAATTGGCGAGGCCGCCCGGCTGTTCGGCGCGGCGGGCGATGTCATCGTCGAGATTGCGATTCCTGGCGGCGAGGAGATTGCCAAGCGAACGCTCAACGCGCGGCTCGGTATCGCCGGCGGTCTTTCGATCCTCGGCACGACAGGCATTGTCGTGCCGTTTTCCTGCGCCGCATGGATCGATACGATTCATCGCGGCATCGATGTCGCCCGCGCAGCAAAGCTCGATCATGTGGCAGGTTCGACGGGATCCACGTCCGAGGCGGCGATCAAGGCCTTGCATGGCTTGCCGGACATCGCGCTGATCGAGATGGGTGATTTCGCCGGTGGCATGCTGAAATATCTGCGCACGCACGAAATCCCCAAGGTGACGGTCGCGGGTGGCTTCGCCAAGATGACCAAACTCGGTCAAGGCCTTCTCGACCTTCATTCGAAACGCGGTGAAGTCGATCTCGCCTGGCTCGCTTCGTGTTGCGCGGACGCCGGCGCCAATGAGGCTTTCGTCACCCGGATCAAAGCCGCCGGGAGCGCCGGGGAAGCCCTGCAACGGGCGCGCGTTGACGGCTTCGAGATCGCAGCGCCGGTCGCGAAGGCGGCCTGGCACACGGCGGCGAAGGTTTTGCGCGGCAGCGCCATCGTGCTTGAAATCGCAGTGTTCGACCGCGACGGCCATTGTCTCGCGCGAACACCGTTTTTGCCGGTTCATTGAGGTTTCCCCCGGAACCGGCGCTGATAGTCTTTGTCATAGAGGGCGCTGGCGCGAAAATCGCCAGGCTCCAAAACTTGCCCCACAAGGATCAACGCGGTGCGCTCCATCGGCGCGGCGTTCAACTGAGCGGCGATGGATTGGAGCGTGCCGCGAAGAATTCTTTGATCTGGCCAGGAGGCGCGAAAGACGATCGCCACCGGGCAATCGGCGCCATAATGCGGCGTCAGTTCGGCCACGACTTCCTCAATCGCATGGATCGAGAGATGAATGGCGAGTGTCGTGCGCGTCGCCGCGAAGTGGGCGAGCGTTTCCTGCTCGGGCATCGATGAGGCGCGCCCTTGCGTGCGTGTCAGAACCAGGGATTGTGCCACTTCCGGCAAGGTCAGTTCGGCGCCAAGGGCGGCGGCGGCGGCGGCGAAAGATGGAACGCCGGGCGTGACCGTATAGGGAATGGCGAGCCGCTCAAGCACGCGGATTTGTTCGCCGAGCGCGCTCCATAGGGAGAGATCTCCCGAATGGAGGCGCGCAACATCCTCCGCCTCGTGATGCGCGCGCGAAAATTCGGCGCTGATCTCGTCGAGGCTCATCGAGGCCGTATCGATGATCCGGGCGCCCTTCGGACAATGGTCGAGGAGCGCTTGGGGAACGAGCGAGCCAGCGTAGAGGCAAACCGGCGATCGCGCGATGAGATTGCGGCCGCGCAAGGTGATGAGGTCCGGTGCGCCCGGCCCCGCTCCGATGAAATGAACCGTCATGGCTCTCTCTTGCCCGCGATGGCGCAGCTGGCGCCCCCCTCGCTCATTCGTGCGACGATAAGGACGGAGGCAGGCCCGGCGGCGGCAAGCGCGGCCGTCTCGGCGATCGATGGCAGTCCAAACAACGCCAAGACCCTTGGCGAGCATGTGGCGGCGCGTAAAGAGGCGTGCCGCAGAGCCACGCCGTCGAGAAAGACAAGCGGCAGGCCAAGCGCTTTGGCGGCCTCCGCCAAGCCAGCTTCGCTCTTCTTGGCCTCATGGGTGACGAGACAGGCGCTTGCCCCCGCGCAGGACGCCGCCGCGATGGCACGTTCGACAAGGCCGGTGATCACCTTGGAGGAGCAGCCCTTTCTGCAGCCGATTCCGATCGCGACGGCGGCTTTGGCGGCGGTCAAATCAGGCGGGCATTGGACCATGGTCTTTCCTGGATAGGCCTCATTCAATAGGTTTTATAAGGCAAGAACTTGCCTGACATGACGATTTTCACGCGGTCGCCCTTGGGGTCCGGCTCTCGGCTGATGTCCATCGAGAAATCGATCGCGCTCATAATGCCATCGCCGAATTCCTCATGGATCAATTCCTTGATCGTCGTCCCATAGACGGTGACGATCTCATTCAAGCGGTAAATCAGAGGGTCGGTTGAGACCGCTGTGGGCAATGACCCTTTGTAGGGCGCGATCTGCAGCCAGGCGACCGCTTCGTCAGGCAGTCCGAAGAGGGAACCGATTTTCTCGGCTTGTTCTTTCGTCATTGCCATCTGGCCAAGGCAGGCGGCGGTAGTCCATTCCTTGCTCTTGCCGATCGCGGTTGCGACGTCCGCCCATTTGAGGTTCCTCGCGACTTTGGCGTGGAGGATCATATGGGTGACTTCACTGCGGTAGGTGATCATGAACAACTCCAGGGAGGGAAGGCGGCGCCTCTCATCCTACAAGGAGCTGTAGCGAGTCCAAAATCGTTCGGCTCGACACCTCGCGCCTGAAGACCGGGCGCCTGTTTTGCGCAACCTTACCAAAATGTTTCGCGTGAAACATTTTGCGATATTACCTTTGACGTACCCAACATTTGTGATACCGTTGATTAACAATAAGGATCGACGCTATGTCAAAATCTGTTCTCGACGCCAAAGCTCTTCACGATGAGGCCGCAGCCTATGCATGGGTTGAAGCCCGTTTGTGGCCGGGTGGCCCCGTTTGCCCGCATTGCGGCGGAGTTGAGCGCATTGGCAAGATGCAGGGTAAAAGCACCCGCATAGGCGCTTACAAATGCTATCAATGCCGCAAGCCATTTACCGTGAAGGTTGGAACCGTTTTCG
>DATJLX010000022.1:0-16959 GCA_035509135.1 Methylocella sp. | reverse complement strand
AACTTCTGATAGGAGGAATACTGCGTAAGCCGTTCTCCAATAATCCTGCAGGCGGCATCGGGCGGTGTTCCCCGTAACGCTAGATAATATCCAAATGCATCGTCCAGATAATCCATGAATAACTCGCGTTGTCCATGTATTGACATATAAGCTAATTCGTCGATTGTACGAAGCCAAAGTGCCGACTCTTCCAGCCTGACTAACTCCTCTAGCTTATCATCTATCTTATGGCAGTCCTTAAACTCATCAGGAGATACTTCTACAAAGCTGCTGCAGAGATTCGTCGCTACGCCAAGGTTGCAAATTATATATTTAGCAAGTTTATCTGCCTTCTCTTGCAAAATATCTTCTGTGTTCGGCTTACCATGGTAAGTTGTTACGACAGATGGCCAAATTTCATTGGTTTTACGTCTTTCATCCGGCGTCAGGAAGGCAAAAGCGAGCCATGTGCAGAGAAAGGGCTCTGAATCTGACGAATTCCATCGTTGTTTTCGGAACCACTCAAATAGCTGCCGATCAACAAACATGCGGCCACGGCTTTCCACAGTGTCCACAATCGAGACCCCGGATCGTCCTGTTTCGGTCTCGAAATCTTTAAGGAGCTCGAATAACAAGCGCCGCGACTCGGCACCTTTTATCGCGGACTTCGCCAAGCCTTGAGGACCCTTAGGCCTTCGGATCTCGGCCAACTCATCCTCGATTGACTTCGCAAAACGCTCTAATTCAGGATCTGTCTTTTTGGAGAATAATTTACCGAACAGGCCCATCGGTGATTCCTTGAGAGCACGACATGATCCTTAAGGGTTGTGCATAGTAGTACCTACTCAGCTCTAGCTTCGACGGCTCTCACAGCCGGGCAAAATCTGCAAGAATATTGAATATCATTATATGATAGATAACATAGCCTAGCAATCTTGGAGCTTTCCGTGACTCAGTCGAGCCCCGCATCGGCCGAACCACCAGATCCATGCATCTACTCCTGGTAGCCACATCCCGCCCCTAAAACCGAATAGGGATGTGATGTGAAGCGCAACGGCGAATGTGGTTCACACCAGAAGGGTTGCGCTAGATCCTGTTTGATCTTGGATTTCAATGCGCGCCCGCCATAAGCAAGAAAAGCAGCTTATTTAATCGTCGCAGGCAGACCGCCTGACCCGCCCGCTTGAGGCTCGGCACCAGGCGAACTTCCAGCTGGCCCCGGCGGCGGCTCGCCTGCCGTTCGACGGGCTTTGGCTGCGCGTTGTTTGGCAAATACCTCCGCAATGATCCGGTCCGTCTCCGAGGTCCAGCCCTCGGGCGCCGGCCGCGTCAGCGGCGGATTTGCACCCGGGACAAGCGCAACGATTTTGTAGCCGCGTTGTTTGAGTTCGCGCAATAGAGCGGGCAGCATGGCGGCCGTCTGCTGTTTGGTGTCATGCAGGAGCAAAATCCCGCGTTTCTCCCGGTCGAGGCGCGCAAGGATCAAATCGAGTTCCGTATCCGCCGACATATTGAGCCAATCCGAGGCCCAGAAATCGGCGCCAAAAACCCCAATATTCCGGGCCGACAGAAAGGCGACGAGTTCCGGCGTATCGGCAAAGCCGGGAAACCGGAAAAACGGTACTTTGGGCGCTTCGCTAGCCGAGCCGTAGGCAGCCTTGTCATCCGCCTCAAAGCCCTTGAGGATTTCTTCCTGCGCTGCTTTCTCGCTCATCTGACGCAAGGTTTCGGCCGGATGCGAAAAGGTGTGATGGCCGACAACATGCCCCTCCGCGATCTCGCGTTTGACCAGGAAGGGCAAGGCCTCGGCATTACGCCCGACGACGAAAAAAACCGCCTTCACGCATTCTTTTGAAAGGGCATCGAGAATCGGCCCGGTGGTTTGCACGGCGGGTCCATCGTCGAAGGTAAGGACGATTTCATGATCGTTAAGCGCCAAGCTTCGCGGATAGGATTTGAGCCCGACCTGCAGCCCGCCCTGTGTCCCGACCTCGATGGTACGCGCAACGCCAAGCGCGTCGGGCAGACAAGCCGCCGCAAATGCCGCAGCCGGGGCAAGGAGAAAGACGCTTGCTGCTACGCTCGATTGCCAAGCCATGCTGTTCACCTTTTCCCACCTAATACCTTACCCCATTTCTGCGAAGAAACGGCTTCAAGCTGGTGCAAGAGGCCATAAAACACACTATGCCATTGTGTCGCGATTTGCCGCGTCGCGAAAATATCCCATGCACCTAGCCCCCCTGGACATAAGGCAAATCGCGCGCATGACCAACATCGAAGAGCGCCCCGGCGCTGCCGCAACAGAATTGGAACGCATCGCAAGCGGCGCAGCTCCGATTTACGATGAAAACGGCGCCATCGAATCCGATTTCCTCCGTTACGTGACAGCCGCGATCGAGGCGAATGATCCGGCCTTGGTGCGCGTGCTGGCGGGGCGCCTGCACGAGGCCGATCTCGGCTTGCTTGTCGCCTCGCTCGAACCGGAGCTGCGCCCCAAGCTCGTCGCGATGATGGGCGAGGCGTTCGATTTCGTTGCTCTGACCGAGATGGATGACAATATCCGGGAAGAGATCCTCGCGGAACTGCCCAACGAGACCGTCGCCGAGGGTGTCCGTGAGCTCGAAAGCGACGACGCCGTCAGCATATTGGAAGATCTCGAGCCGGAAGATCAGGCCGAGATTCTGGACGCGCTGCCGCCTGCCGACCGGATCCAGTTGCAGCGTTCGCTTGATTGCCCGGAACATTCCGCCGGCCGCCTGATGCAGACGTCATGCGTGATCGCGCCGCCATTCTGGACGGCGGGGCAGGCGATCGACGTCATGCGCAACACAGCCGAGGATCGTTTGCCGGAGTCCTTCTTTGAAATCTTCATTGTCGATCCGGCCCACCGGCTGCTTGGCAATATCTTCCTTGACACACTGTTGCGCGCAAGGAGTCACGCAAAGCTCGAAGACATCATGAACGTGGAGCGCCGGCGGGTCGTGGTGACGACGCCGCGCGACGAGGTTGCGCGGCTGTTCCAGCGCTATAATCTTGTGTCGGTTCCGGTCGTCGACGAAGCGGAGCGTCTGGTCGGCGTCATCACGATCGACGATATCGTCGATGTCATTCAGGAGGAGGCCGACGCCGAGGTCAAGGCACTCGGAGGCGTGTCCGAACAAGAAGAATTGTCGGATCCTGTCTGGTCAACGACAAAGCGCCGATTCCTTTGGCTCTTCGTCAATCTGATCACCGCCTTCATCGCGTCTTCCGTGCTGGGCTTTTTCGAAGGCTCGCTGCAAAAGATGGTGGCGCTGGCCGTGCTTGCGCCAATTGTCGCGAGCCAGGGCGGCAACGCGGCAACACAGACCATGACGGTTGCTGTCCGCGCGCTCGCCACCCGGGAACTCTCCCGCGTGAACGCGATCCGCGTCATTCTTCGCGAGGTGCTGGTTGGGGCCTTGAACGGCGCCGCTTTCGGCGTGATCACGGGAGCTGTCGCAAGCATCTGGTTTGGACTCGCCGGTCTTGGGGCGGTGATCGCTCTGGCGATGCTGACCAATCTCGTCGCTGGTGCGCTTGGTGGAATCCTGATCCCCCAATGGCTCAATCGTCTCCATATCGACCCGGCGGTCTCTTCCAGCGCCTTTGTGACGACGGTCACGGATGTCGTTGGCTATGGGTCATTCCTAGGGATTGCGACCGTGTGGTTCGGGCTTGGATGACGATTGGGCGTTAGCCACCGGCCATTGGCATCCGCCGCTCGCAGTTTCGAAGAGCCCGGCGCAAGAAGTTGGCTGGCGGAAAGCCATCCGAGGCTTTTGTTGAAGCTATGAGAAGAACGGCAGCCAGGGGGAGGATCCGGACTGCCGCTTGAGTGAAAAAAGTCCCGCTGCCAGCCTTGGAAAATGGCTGGCAGCGGGGAAAAATGAATTGCTGCTCTAAATGCCAAATTCTTAACTGAAACAGTGAGATCCCGCGCCCCCTGTTCAGGGGGTGCAGATGATGCTGTTGTGGTGCTTCGTTTTGGGATTCTGGCGGCGGCATCAGTTGGACTTTGCAGCGACAATCTTGAAAGCCGCAAAGCGCTAGAGCATGATTATAAAGGGCGCAGCTCGCCACTCTGTTTGCCGCCGGCTTGTTCACGAAATGAGCGCAGCGAAGAATGGATTCAACATGCGGCCATCGGGATCCATTTTCCTTACCCATGCAGAAAACTCCTCCCATCGCGCGCCATAAGAGGCAGTCACGTGAAGCCGATTGACGAAGGGGCTCTGATTGAGCAAGGGAACACCATTTCGCTCATAGGCAAATGTGTTGAACTCCTGGAGAAATCGCTCCCAGTCTGCTCTGTTGGTGCAAGCGTGGATCGGATCAATGGAAAAGATGTCGTGATCGAACGAATAGGAGAGGAGCGAGTTCGTATCCCTTCGGATAAAATAGGAGCCAAGCGGCATGTTGCAGCGAAAGCCGTATTTTTTGTAGTGCTGGTCACTGAACTCAATATAATTGCGTAAGGTGTGGAGCCATTGCTGGCGCGGGAATGCCCAGAACGTGAACGCATATTTAGCGGACGCCTGCGTAGCCCTGTAGTCAATGGTCTTGTCCGGATTATATAGGGAAAAGCCTCCGGTGAGGTGAAGCGCCGAATAGATCAATTTGGTGCCGGCGAACCAGCCATCAAGTGTCAGTTTTCTGAGAGTCTTGGTTGGCACATGGAGATCCATGAATCGTCCCGCGCGCGCCTCGATGTCGTTCCACAATTTGCGCCTGACGGCCCCGAAGAGCGGTCCGGTCAAGCCAACTTTTTGGGTCCGCTTTCGTATCTGAAAATGCGCCGTCCGACCAACCGTCCAGCAGGTCAGGCCTTCCGACGTATCGATGATGCGATCGACCTCCTGTTCGGTGAGGGCGTCGATTGGGCGTGGGAGATAGTCGAAGTGAATCGCTTCAAGTGGTTTGATGCGAAGTGTCACTTCGTAAACGACTCCGGCCAAACCGTAGCTCGATCGCATCAAACGCAGCATGCCAGGATTATCCGTCTCGGAGGTCTTTTCGAGTTGGCCGTTCGGTGTCACCCATTTTATTTCCGTGACGTAGGAGCTCACTTGTCCGAACTCAACACCATCCAGGGCATCCTTGGAATGGCAACACGCCGCGGACCCTAGTGTCATATTGCCGATTTCGATGTTTGTAATGAACTGCAATCCTTTGGCGCGCAGGGCCTTTGAAGCGTCAATGAACTGCAAGCCGGCTTCCGCCGTCAACGTCATCCTTTCTGTATCGATTTCGAGAATCCGAGTCATGTGAGTCATATCGATGATGGTGCCTTCCGTAGAGGCGCATGACGTGAGGGAATGATAGCTGCCCTTCGCGCGGACCGGACTCGGGTAACGGCTTCGATCCCGCAGGATCGACTGAATTTCTGCGACGGTCGCGGGAAATGCGAGCTGATTTGGACAGGTCGTGATACCACCATCGTAATTAATTATCGTACTCATGACGGATCTCCCACATGAATGAATAACGTCTCGCCGGGCGGTGCTATTCGAGATCCCCCATACCGCGCCTGTGCCTCAAGCCCAACACATTACCCTGTTCGACGATGGGAGCGAGGCGTAAAGCACCTTTGTCATGCTTGCCGTCTCTCCTCGACCAGGTTTCGCGCATGGGTGCAATGGCTTCTTCGCCATCCCCATACCCGGCACGCGGCGCATGCCGAAACGATAGCTGGTGTTTGCCGCCTCCTGCCCCCCCTGTTCAGGGGCAGCAACGGCTGCTATGGTTTAAAATTGCCTTCGCGTCGGAGGAGGGGCATGGGGGCGGTCGAACATCTCAAAACGTTGTGCTGCCTCGGGCTCAAGCCCGAGAGCGCGATGGCTGCGGTCACACCACTGCTGCACGAGATCATTCCGCATGGATGGTCACGTCTCGCCCTTTTGGCGCCCGATTCCGCGATAACGAGCACTTACGCGGAAAATCCCGGAATGGAACCGTTGTTGCGGGAACGTCTATGGCACTTCATGGATGATCCATCGGCCCTTGTTTCTCTGTGGATCCCTGCGTTCAAGGCCGCGGCTATTGGCTGGAGTTTGCATAAGCAAGGCCCAGGTTACCTAGAAAGCGGCTATTACCGGGAAATTGAGGCGCCGCTCGATTCCTGCTGGATATTAAGCGCCATGATCGGCGATGGTACGGGTTCCGGTTCCATTGCCCATGTTGGCCTATCGCGTCCACGCAGCGCCCGCCCCTTTACAGTGGACGACATTCAGCGCCTTGACCACCTGCGCCCTTGGCTCGCGCATGCATTTCGGCGGTCTCCTTCCGCCGATATGCCAATCGGAAATGAGGTTCCATTAAGCACCCCAGGGGCAACGTTGCTGAGCGGCCAGTTGATCGCGACCCCGGACTCGAGGCTCGTCTATCAGACCCCTAGCCTCGATCATCTGCTCAGAATTCTCGCGGGCGAGCCTAGCAATTATACCCACCATGTGCCCACGCCCGACAGCATGCCCGCGCCGATTCTCAAGCTTCTCAGACAGATCACTGGTGTCGCGGCGGGGACCAGCAACGCGCCGCCACGCATGCAGGTTTCAACCGCCTATGGCGTTCTTACGCTTGAAGCGAAATGGCTCCTTCCCGCTGGCATGCTTCCGAGTGATGCCACAAAGGATCCGAATGCCTGTCTCATTGCGGTGACGATTGAACTCTATGAGAACCCCGTTGCCCATGCCGCCCGCGTGTTGCGCGAGAGTGGCGCCACGCCTTCGCAGACGAAAGTCGGCATTCAGCTCGCTTTCGGAAAGTCAAAACCGGCCATCGCGGACGAATTTGGAATCCAGCTCACCTCGGTCGCGGATCTCACCAAAAAGCTCTATCAGACCCTCGATGTTCACAATTCCGCCGAGCTCGGCACGAAAATATGGCTGGGTCAGAAGCAAAAAGAGGCCGAGCGCCTGCGGCGTCAGCGCGCCCCTGCATAAATGTTCACTTATTGTTCTTGCCATATTGAACCACTCGGATTAAGCTTGCCGCAAGGTGGATGACGGGGGGCTCGCATGGTCGTCAGAGTCGCGACGGTTGCATTCGAGGGCATTGAGGCACGCCCGGTTGATGTGCAGGTGCAAATCGCCAATGGCAATGTCGTGTTCACGGTGGTCGGTCTCGGCGACAAGGCCGTCGCCGAGTCGCGCGAGCGCGTGCGCGCCGCGCTCAATGCGTCTGGTCTCGCCATGCCGGCCAAGCGCATTACCGTCAATCTTGCGCCAGCCGATCTGCCAAAGGAAGGCAGCCATTACGATTTGCCAATCGCGCTTGGCATCATGGCGGCGATTGGCGCCATGCCATCTGACGCTCTGGCAAATTATACCGTTCTCGGGGAGCTCGCCCTTGATGGAACAATTACCGCAGTCGCCGGCGTGCTGCCTGCCGCGATCGCCGCGAACGCGCGCGGCCACGGGCTGATCTGCCCGTATGCGAGCGGCGCCGAGGCGGCCTGGGCAAGCCAAGAAATCGACGTGCTGGCCCCGCTTTCGCTGATCCAGCTCGTCAATCATTTCAAGGGCACGCAAGTCATGGCGAGGCCGCGGCCGGCCGTGCGTGGACAGGCGGGAGCGCAGTCCGATCTGCGCGATATCAAGGGCCAGGAAAGCGCCAAGCGGGCTCTCGAAATCGCCGCAGCCGGCGGCCACAATCTCTTGCTGAACGGACCGCCAGGAGCGGGAAAATCGATGCTCGCCGCTCGGCTGCCGTCGATTTTGCCGCCGCTCACCCCACGCGAGCTTCTGGAAGTTTCACTGATCCAGTCCATCGCAGGGGATCTCGCGGGCGGCGCGCTGACCGATCGAAGACCCTTCCGCGCACCGCATCATTCGGCCTCCATGGCGGCTCTGGTCGGCGGCGGCACCCGCGCGCGGCCTGGTGAAATCTCACTGGCCCATCACGGAGTTTTGTTTCTTGACGAATTACCGGAGTTCCAGCCACAGGTTTTGGACGGCCTTCGTCAGCCGCTCGAAACCGGCGAAGTCGCCATCGCGCGGGCCAACCACCGCATCATTTATCCGGCGCGGTTTCAACTTGTCGCCGCGATGAACCCTTGCCGTTGCGGCCACGCGAGCGAGCCTGGCTTTACCTGCAACCGGCAGCCCAATGCGCGCTGCATCGCGCAATATCAGGCGCGGCTTTCGGGGCCCTTGCTCGACCGCATCGACCTCCATGTCGAGGTGCCCGCTGTCGCCGCCGCCGATCTGATGCTGCCGCCTCCCACCGAGGGGTCAAGGGAAGTCGCGGAGCGGGTCGCCGCTGCGAGGGATATCCAGGTCGCGCGCTACGCCGGGCTCGGTCTTCCGGGCATTGCCTCCAATGCCGCCGCGCCCGCCAATGTTATCGAGACGGTTGCGCAACCGGACGCTGGCGGCCTCGCCTTGGTCAGGGAAGCTTCAGACAGGATGCATCTTTCCGCGCGGGGATTTCACCGGATCTTAAAGCTTGCCCGCACGATCGCCGATCTCGACGGATCCGCCGAGGTGGGGCGCCCCCATCTCGCCGAGGCGCTCACTTATCGCATCGATACGACCCGGCAGCTTCGTGCCGCGTGATCAGGCAATTTCGATCTTGATTTGGCGCGATGCTGATGGTTCCTATTGCGCTCTATATCTTGGGGCCGTTTGCTCTCCCATACCTCCCGTGCCAGCCCCGAGACTGTTGAGATCACCAATGCCACCCACTCCCGAGCCGATGCCGCTGCCATTGATGCCGCCGGTATCGAGGCCAAGCTCAATCTGATCCCGCGTGCCGCCAGTGCCCGCTCCAAGCCCTCGCCCGACACCATTGGCGCCGCCCGTCGTGGATCCCCAGGACGTGGTATCGAGGATTCCGCCGGTCCCGGCGCGCGCCGTTGGGATGATGCCGCCGGTCGTATTGCCGACATTAAAACCTGTGCCGTTCGTTCCGGCGCCGATACGGCCAACTCCAACGAGCAGACGCGCGTGTTGACCTGTCGCGCCCGCGCCGAAACCAATGCCGGTGCCCGCGATGCCGCCGCCTCGCGTTAGAACCCCCGCAGGAACGTTATTAGGCGCCCCGGCGGGAGCGGGTCCCGCCGCTTGCGCATGACCCAGAACCGGGAAACCAACCACGAAAGCTGTTGCCAGGACCAAAGTCAATCGATGCCGCATCAGGTTCTCCATTTCAGGGGCTGGCCCTGCTGCTTCATGCTAAGTCATCAGTGAAAGAACAATAACATCAGATCATTATCAGCGGAAGCGGAACTGCGGATGCCGGGCTGCTCGCATTTGAAAGAGATTTTGATTAGCTTAAATGAAGATTGCGGCAAAGATTCGCCGAAAATGATCTGGGTCGTTCCCTGCGGCCATCTTCATCCGCTTATAAGCCCATCTCGATTTTGTGCGAATTGGGTCATCGAAGCCGAAGGGCTCAAGGGCGATCCGCTCAACGGAAACAATTGCCTATGCGGTCCCTAGACGCGTTTGCTTGCCGCAAATTGGAAGAGCTCGAAAGCGCCTGCCTGCGGCGCAGGCTCGCCGAAAGTCAGCGCGAAGCTGGCCCATGGGTCACGCGCGACGGCCGCCGTCTGCTCTCCTTTTCATGCAATGATTATCTCAACCTTTCCTACCACCCTGCGCTCAAGGCAGCCGCCACGGCCGCGATCGACCAATATGGCGTAGGCGCGGGCGCTTCGCGCCTTGTCACTGGCAATCATCCCTTGTTTCGTGAGCTCGAGACGAGGCTCGCCCGGCTCAAGGGAACCGAAGCCGCCTGTGTATTTGGCTCTGGCTATCTCGCCAATAGCGGCATCATCCCGTCGCTCGCCGGCGCCCTTGATCTCGTCTTAATCGATGAACTCGCGCATGCTTGCCTATGGGCCGGAACAAAATTATCGGCGGCGGCTCGGATACTGGTTTTCCGCCACAATGACGTTGCCCATGCACGGGCATTGCTTGCCGAAAATCGGGGGCGTTTTCGCCATGCCTTGCTCGTCACCGACGGGGTTTTTTCCATGGATGGCGATCTTGCCCCGTTGCACGATCTGAGCCAACTCTGCACCACGTTCGATACATGGCTCATGACCGATGATGCGCATGGCTTGGGTGTCATCGGCAGCGGCCGTGGCTCAGCCTTCGCCGCTGGTCCGGGAGCACGGGTCCCATTGCAAATGGGGACCCTGTCCAAGGCAATTGGCGGCTATGGCGGATATTTGTGTGCTTCGCAGCCCGTCGTCGATTTGATCAAAACGCGGGCGCGCACCCTGATTTATTCGACCGCCCTGCCGCCCGCGATGGCAGCGGCCGCCATTGCCGCCCTGACAATCATCGAAACCGAACCCGAGCTGATCGCGAAACCTCTCGCCAAGGCGCGGGCCTTCACCTCCCGGCTCGGCCTACCCGAGGCGCAAAGCCCAATCGTCCCGCTCATCATCGGCGAACCAGAAGCGGCCTTGCAAGCCTCCCATACTTTGGCGGCGGAAGGTTTTCTCGTCGCGCCAATCCGGCCGCCGACGGTGCCCCCGGGCACGGCGCGGTTGCGCTTTGCTTTCACCGCCATGCACCCCGATGAAGAGATCGCCCGCCTCGCCGATGCCGCGCGGGCCCTGATCGCATGCCCTCCCATGCGCAAGGAAACACTCCAGGACGTACCCAAGTGTCCGCCGTCTTCATAACCGGCACGGGGACCGGAGTCGGCAAGACTTTTGTCACCGCTGGCCTGATCCGTTCCCTCCAGGAACGAAAACAGCCGGTCAATGCAATGAAACCTCTAGTGAGTGGCTTCGATCCAAGAGCGCCTTTGGGCAGCGACCCGGCCGTTCTTCTTGAGATGCTCGGCCGCGAGGTCAATCCGGACGAACTCCAGGCAATCTCACCATGGCGCTTTCGCGCCCCCCTTTCCCCGGACATGGCCGCGCGGGCCGAGGACAAGGCAATTGATTTTGAAGCGATCGTCGCTTTTTGCAACACCGCAATCACCGAGACCCGCGGCGCTCTTTTGATCGAAGGAATCGGCGGCATCATGGTTCCGCTCGACAGCCGCCATACCGTGCTCGACTTGATTATAGCGCTCCATCTGCCAGTGATTCTCGTCGCCGGCAGCTATCTCGGGACGCTCAGCCATGTGCTTTGCGCACAGGAGGTGATCTCGCGCCGTGCGCTTGATCTTTGCGCCATCGTCATCAGCGAAACGGAGGGGACACCAGTCCCCTTCGAAGCGACCTTGGCGACGCTCGGCAATTTCACAAAAGTCCCGTTGCTTGGCTTGCGGCGGCACGGTCCGTCGGCGCGAAACGGCGCTGTCTTTCGGCAATTGGCGACGCTGATTGGCTGAAGTGCCCTCGCCGCCGGGTCGCACGGATCCACAGACCGCCGCGAATACACAAGGGTCACGACCTATCAACTGAAGCGTGATTCAAAGTCTGAGACAGAGCTCTCTTGGGTCCAATCCAGTTAGCCGTTCTCAACGAAAAGCCCCTGTTCTACAGAGGAGCGCCTCGCGTTGATGACTGGGTATGCCTCTTGCAGGGAGTTGTACTCTCACCCGTATATAGAGAGGATGGTATGATAGACGACAATATATAGAGAGGATGGTATGACAGACGACACTTTACGCCCGGTCATTGTGGCTAAGAAGACCGCTGAGGCCCATAACATGGTCTCGTTTGAATTGGTCGATCCGAATGGTGAGGACCTACCCGCATTCTCCGCAGGCTCTCATATTGACGTAACGATTCCCGGTGGGTTGGTGCGCCAGTACTCTTTGTGCAACAGCTCATTGGAACGCAATCGCTATGTCATTGGCGTATGGAACGATGCCAACAGCCGAGGGGGGTCCAAGGCGCTGCATGGACAAGTGAATGCGGGCGACGCCTTGCAAGTTGGCCTGCCCCGGAACCGCTTCCGTGTTCCCCGCAGTACGAAGCGGGCCATTTTGCTGGCCCGTGGCATCGGCGTGACGCCGATTTTGAGTATTGCCGACTATTTGAAATCCCAGAATATTCCCTTCGACCTTCATTATGTTTATGCCCTGATGTCCCCCGGATCATTTCACGGGCTGATTATGGAATCGAACTTCGCCGAAAATACAAAGTTTTATCATGAGGCGCGCGAACTGAATCAACTGCTAAACCCAGCGACTATTCTCCAGGATCAGCCAGAAGACATGCAGCTTTTCATCTGTGGTGTCGATTGGTGGCAAGACCCAATTATCAACACAGCCAAACAGAAAGGCTGGTCCGAAGAACGCATTCATGTCGAACGTTTCACGGCTAAGGTGCCCGCGGCCATACTCGATAAAGTCTTTAACGTGAAGATCGCAAGCACCGGGAATATTTATAAAGTTCCTGGCGATAAGACCGTTACGGCATTCCTGGAAGAGCAAGGTGTGAAAATTCCTACATCTTGCGAACAAGGCATGTGTGGGACTTGTAAGGTAAAGGTTCTTGAAGGTGAAATCGATCACCGCGATAAACGCCTCAGTCCCCAACAAAAGGAAGAAGGCTTCTTTCTCGCATGCGTTTCTCGCGCCAAAGGTGATCTCTTGGTCTTGGATTTGTAAGGAGCGCACGGACGCTGTGCCATTGAGTTAGCAGAAATTCATACGAAGAATTGACAGCTGCACTTTTTGAGAAAGGAGGTCAGACAACGGTCGCCAGAAATCATTGGCTCCCATTAATGGGCAGGTGATTTCACGGCGGCGAAGGCTTTGCTGCACGTCACATGTGATTTTCCTGGCTGTGTATCGCTAACGTCCGTAGGCATGGCAAAGCTCCTTCTTAATTCGACCGCGCTCATCCTAAACTATCCACCAACTCTGAAGGGTTGTTCGCACGCAGCACATTGAAGACATCAGTTAAATCCCTGCCTCTCTGCCCCCTGGCGAACAGAAATATAGAGTGGGTACGAGGGGCCTCTCGATAAGCACACGCGATCCCAACCCATGTCTAGGACGCTTGATAGCCCTGCCGGCCTTCCGTGCGTCGACCGCCCGAACGTTGGAGGCATCTAAAGTGCCCTAGTCGAAGCGTCGATAAACCTTAACCCGAAGACATCCCTCGAAAGTGGCGAATCCAGGCGCGATTTGCCCGTTTTCGGCTGTAAAATACCGTATGCGAAGGAGGAATAATAATGGCGGAAGATTATAAAGTGACGGTTGAAAAATTGCCGGACGGCAAGTGGGCCTGTTTTCTCCACTTGCCTGGATATGACAAGCCCTTCGACCTTGGGAAGCAATTCAAAAGCGAGGAACGGGCCGAACTTTGGCTCAATGTCTCAGAGGCCACGACCGCAATCGAGTTGGTGCTCGCGAAATGCCGAAGCCGATGACGTCGCCCAAGCATTCCGATTTGATAGCGTCGAGGAGTCTGACCCTGACGCCGCCTAGGTCTTCAAGCCCTGCTGGCCGGTAATTCGGCGCACCGATCGGTTCGAGTGGTCAAGCACTTTCGGCTGCCGTCGACCGTGTTGACCGGAGGCTGTCGCCGGACAGGTTGAGACGCGGGGCGTGGACGTTTGACCTTGCCCCTTAAGCTTAATGAAGCTCGCTCTGGCCCAGCAAGAGGACCAGAGCATGAAGCGCAGCCGTTTCAATGAAGAACAGATCATTGGGAAATTGAAGGATCATATGGGCATCTCCGTTGCGGATTCGTGCCGCAAGCACAGTGTCAGTGCCAGGATCTGATGCCAGGATCTACAAAAGGAAAGCGAAGCACTGTGGGATGGACGACTGCAAGGCCGGACGTATTCGTAAGCGGCGGACTTTGTAGCCTCTTCGACCCATTTGATGAAAGTTTGTTGGAAACCCTACTCTGTCAACGCCGTTTCAAAATCCAGCTCCTTCGCCCAAGACCTCGCCATGGCATGGTCTTATCGAGAAAGTTGACCGCCTCTTTCGATAAGAAAACGCCCTAACTCTTCAAATCTCAGTGCTTCCCAATCTAATGATTCTTCTAATCAGGAAGCATTTCAAGCACCGTGCTGAAAACGAGTCGATCCTCCGACGACCGATAGGGCGTTGAACTCACACCGAATATCTTGCCCTTATCGTCCGCGGCATAAGGCTTGGCACTTCATTTGCGTGCGATGATCGCATAATGGCAAAGCGACCAACAGCCTGACATTCCCTCTATTCTAAAGGAAGGATCGCGGCATCATGATCGAGCTTACGGCAGCGGATGGGCATAAATTTTCTGCCTATCGAGCTGACCCTTCTGACGCGCCAAAGGGCGCTGTCATTGTTCTTCAGGAGGCCTTCGGCGTCAATCCTCATATTTGTAAGATCGCGGACGAGTTCGCTGCCAAGGGCTATGTCGCGATCGCCCCGGCCCTGATTGAGCGGGCAACGAAGGACGCCGAACCAGGCAAAGACGACGCCCACGATATTGATGGGCGGGAGTTCGTCAAACAGGTGGGTACAGACGGACCCTTTGCCGATCTGCAGGCAACCATCGATGCCGTCAAGGACGCCGGCAAGGTTGCCCTCGTCGGCTATTCTGGTGGCGGCTATCTGGCCTATCTCTCAGGCAGCAGGGTGAGTGGGCTCGCCTGCGCTATTGGCTATTATGGCCATGGTATCGTGGACCGCTATATGGAAAAGAGCAAGATCCCTACGCTGGTCCATTTCGGAGACAATGATCCGGTCACACCCTCCGAAGAGGTGATCCAATTCCGTGCGTACAGACCCGATGTGAGTGTGTATACCTATCCGGCTGGACATGGGTTCAGCTGTGATGAAGGGGATAGCTACGACAAGGAAGCTGCTGAAAAAGCTCTTGAGCGGACCTTGTTTTGGATCTCCCAATATGTGGAGGGTCAGCCACCCATCCTCCTGAAGAACGCTGGAGCCTATGCTCAGGCAAAGACGGATAAGAAGAAGAAGAAAAAGCCGGCCGACGACCAAGGGCCGCCGATGGATTGATGTGCAAGCCATCGGAACGATAGTCAGGTAAGAGCGCCGCCGTCCGCCTCTCGTCTCCCGCACCTTCGCTGTTTGGAGATCCCAATTATGCACATGGCTTGTGCGGTGGTGCCATGTGATCGGCAGAAGACCATGAGTATCATCGAAGACCATGAGTATCATCGAACATGATTTCGGCAAGAAGAAGCGCCAGATCGTTCGGCGCTTCACGGCCCTTTTAAGCCTAGACGCCCTGCACGAAGCCAATGTCCAGGCAAATCCGATCCCCTATCTTGAACGGGCGAGTGAGCGCATTTACCAGCTTGAGAAGACCTTATTCGAAGCTGCTCAGGCCGCCGAAGGACCGACCTTGCCACACCCCTCCCCCGAAATGATTCAGGTGGACAAAGCCGAATATCATCGCCTGCTGAACTGCCGTGCAATCATCGAAGACGCGCTAACCCATGTGGAATCGCGCGACGATAATTAAAGCAAGGTGCCCTGGAGCTTGACCCGATCTCCCGAACCGCTCTTGTGCAATCTCTGGATAATAAGGCTATGATCCGTTTCCGTCATCGGATCATAGCCAATATGGCTTCGCTAACGCTGACCTAAAGCAGCTTTCAGTTGCTGAGTGGTGGCGTCCACTTATAAAGATCGCCCCAGCCGCTTGCCGCTGTGCATTCATGCTCAAAGCCGAGTTTTTTGAGTTCGTCGGCGAGCCCGAATTGATTTCCACTCTTCACGCTTGCAAAAATCGTAGCTTTGCGCCCTTGGATTTCCGTGACGAGCGCGGCAAAAACCCCCTGATCACGATGGCTCGGCGCAATGGCTGCGTAGGAGATGTGAATCGCATCGCTATTTTTAAAGCCCCATTCGAAATCATCCCGCCTCGCGAGCAGCGCTCCGATAATCGCTTTATCTTTAGCGATCGCGATCGGTGACAGCCCCGACGTGCAGCAAGCCATGGCTTCGGTGAGTATGTTTTCTTGATCGGCCTCGTTCCCGAGGTCGGCTGGAATGTCAGATGCGACTTCTCTCAGCAAGCTCCAAATATCGCGCAAATCTTCCAGTGACGCCGCGCGTTGTGTCAACTCATCCACGATCCAACCCCCAAACAGTTAAAGAGAGACCGCTACAATATGAGAGTTGCGTGCCAAGATTCAATTCCACTTGAATCAATTTTCCGTTCTGCCCGAAGATGTCGTAAGCGCTCCAATTTTTAGAAGCATCATTGTCGTTTTTACGACAATCCACCTTGTAAACACCTAAAGTCTCATGCGGCAAGAAATTTGCTCTTATGCCTTCGTTGGATCGCCCGTATGGGCAACCCCCGCGCGCATTCAAGGGAGTTATCGGATGCAGGTCACGGAAGGCTTCTTTGTGGATTGGGATGGAAATGCACGCAACACGCTTGACCCCGGCGGCGGTTATCTGTGTGAAACCGATCCGGTAGCCCGTTATGTCGCAATCACCACCAAAGGCGGCACACTCGTGCACGAAGGCACCTTCTATAAGAGCCTCGGCGACATCGAAAAGGCCGGCATCAAAGCGCCATTCGTACCTGGTTCCCATCCCTGGGGCCGGAAGGAAGACGGTTTCTAAAATTGAAGCGCATCAGAGAAGAGGCCAACAATGCTTCCCACGACCATTCTCATCGATGAGGCGCCCCGGTGTGTGGTTCGCCCAAATGATACGAAGGATCTCAATCGGTTCATCCGGAATGGGAAAACCTTTCTGCTGGCTGAAAATCCCGCCGGCAAGATTACCCATCGCAACGCGGATGACATTGAATTGACAAAGTGGCAGAACGGCTTGGCGCTTCACAAGGCCTGGGGCGGCGCCGACGAAGATTTCTTTGGAATCCCGCTCTAAAAAACACTGGCTGAGCCTCTCCGTCTTTTGTCATGGGCGTGGGGTGCCCATATCATGGGGATTGCCTGCCTGGTTTCGCATCCAATCGGCGAGCTTTGCCAACGTTGCATAAATTTGGTGCCGCGCTCCTACATCCGCGATGGTCTCGTCAAGCGCGCCGCCCATACAAAGGAGCCACGCATCGCGTTCCTGCTCGCCAATCTTGAAACCCATATGACGCTGGCG